>NZ_JAOCBT010000013.1:0-157572 GCF_029840045.1 Pseudomonas sp. GD03903
CGTGCCGATTCTGGCGATGGAGAAAGCCCTCGGCGAGCTCGCCACCCTCGACATCGGCAACGCCATCCTCACCGACGTGGGCAGCGCCAAGGGCAATGTCGTGCGTGCGGCGAAAGCCGTGTTCGGTGGCATGCCGGTGCGCTTCATTCCCGGCCATCCCATTGCCGGCTCCGAGCAGAGCGGGGTGGAGGCGGCCAACGCGAAATTGTTCCGCCGTCATAAAGTCATCCTCACGCCGCTGGATAATGCCGACGCGGACGCGATCCAGTGCGTCGAAGCGCTCTGGCGTGAGCTGGGCGCGGATGTCGAGCAGATGGCCGTCGAGCACCACGACGAAGTCCTCGCGGCGACCAGTCACCTGCCGCACCTGCTGGCCTTCACGCTGGTCGACTCGCTGGCCAAACGCAGTGAGAATCTGGAAATCTTCCGCTATGCCGCTGGCGGCTTCCGCGACTTCACGCGGATCGCCGGCAGCGACCCGGTGATGTGGCACGACATCTTCCTCGCCAACCGCGAGGCGGTGCTGCGCATCCTCGATGTATTCCGTGACGACCTCGATGATCTGCGCGAGGCCGTCGACCATGGGGACGGGCAACAACTGATGGGCGTCTTCACTCGCGCCCGGGTTGCTCGCGAGCATTTCAGCAAAATCCTGGCCCGCCGGGCCTATGTGGACGCCATGCACAACAATGACCTGATTTTCCTGGCCCAGCCGGGTGGCCGCCTCTCCGGACGTGTTCGCGTACCGGGCGACAAGTCCATTTCCCACCGCTCGATCATGCTCGGCTCGCTGGCCGAAGGCACGACCGAGGTGCAAGGTTTCCTCGAGGGTGAAGACGCCCTCGCCACCATCCAGGCGTTCCGCGACATGGGCGTGGTCATCGAAGGCCCGCACCACGGCCGCGTGACCGTGCATGGCGTCGGCCTGCATGGCCTGAAGACGCCGCCCGGCCCGATCTACCTGGGCAACTCCGGCACCTCCATGCGCCTGCTCAGCGGCCTGCTCGCTGCCCAGCCGTTCGACACCACCCTGACCGGTGACGCCTCGCTCTCCAAGCGCCCGATGAACCGCGTCGCCAAGCCGCTGCGCGAGATGGGCGCGGTGATCGAAACCGGTCCGGAAGGCCGCCCGCCGCTGACCATCCGTGGTGGCCAGAAGCTCACCGGCATGCACTACGACATGCCCATGGCCAGCGCCCAGGTGAAATCCTGCCTGCTGCTCGCCGGCCTCTATGCCGCCGGTGAAACCTCCACCACCGAGCCGGCTCCGACCCGCGACCACACCGAGCGCATGCTGCGCGGCTTCGGCTATCCGGTCGACGTCGAAGGCGCCACCGCGCGCGTCGAGTCCGGCCACAAACTCAGCGCCACCTCGATCGAAGTCCCGGCCGACATTTCCTCGGCTGCGTTCTTCCTGGTTGCCGCGAGCATCGCCGAAGGCTCCGACCTGACCCTGGAGCACGTCGGCATCAACCCGACCCGTACCGGCATCATCGACATCCTCAAGCTCATGGGCGCCGACATCACCCTGGAAAACCAGCGTGAAGTGGGCGGCGAGCCGGTTGCCGATATCCGTGTGCGCTCGGCCCAGCTGAAAGGCATCGACATTCCCGAAGACCTGGTACCGCTGGCCATCGACGAGTTCCCGGTGCTCTTCGTCGCCGCCGCCAGTGCTGAAGGTCGTACTGTGCTGCGTGGCGCGGAAGAGCTGCGGGTGAAGGAATCCGACCGCATCCAGGTCATGGCCGACGGCCTGCTGGCCCTGGGCGTGAAGTGCGAGCCGACCCCTGACGGCATCATCATCGATGGCGGCAGCTACGGCGGCGGCGAAGTCTGGAGCCACGGCGACCACCGTATTGCCATGTCCTTCAGCGTGGCCTCGCTGCGTGCCGGTGCGCCGATCCGCATCCATGATTGCGCCAACGTAGCGACTTCCTTCCCGAACTTCCTCGGGCTGGCGTCCGGGGCGGGCATCCGTGTCGCCGAGGAGAAGAACTGATGAACGGCGAATGGCCAGTCCTCGCCATCGACGGTCCCAGCGGCTCGGGCAAGGGCACCGTTGCCGGCCTGCTGGCCAAGCGCCTGGGCTGGAACCTGCTGGACTCCGGTGCGCTGTACCGCCTGCTGGCGTTCGCCGCCGGCAACCACGGTATCGACCTGACCAATGAGGAAGCGCTCAAGGTTCTGGCGGCGCATCTCGACGTGCAGTTCACTCACGCCAAGGGCGGCCAGGGCCAGCACATCGTCCTCGAAGGCGACGACGTTACCGACGTGATCCGCACTGAACAGGTCGGCGCTGGCGCCTCCCAGGTCGCCGCGCTGCCGGCGGTGCGCGATGCACTGCTGCAACGCCAGCGCGCCTTCCTCGAAGCCCCGGGCCTCGTCGCCGATGGCCGCGACATGGGCACCGTGGTCTTCCCCAGCGCTCCGCTGAAGATCTTCCTCACCGCTTCCGCCGAGGAGCGCGCCCGCCGCCGCTACCTGCAGTTGAAGAACAAGGGCATCGACAGCGACCAGGCGCAATTGGCCGAGGAAATCAGCGCCCGCGACGAACGCGACAGCCAGCGTGCCGTTGCACCGCTCAAGCCCGCTGATGGTGCCATCCTGGTGGACTCCACCTCGATGAGCATCGATGAAGTGGTGGAGAGTATTCTCGCCGAGGTTTCGCGGCTGGGGCTGGCTGACTAGGTGACCTGATCTCGTCCGAGCCATGGCGGCTCGGACGAGGTCTTCCTTGCCTTAGGAATTGGCTGTCCGCGTGGTCGGAGCGGTCCTGCATCCACCGCCACGCACTTACCTCATCATCCCTGACTGGTTTTTCTACAGTCGCTCGCAATGAGCAGGCTGTTTCAGTCGAGGGTCCCTTGCCGAATCATTTCGCCCCCACCAGAGCCGAGCGCCTGATCGAGCGTAGCGGGCTGATGTTCACGCTGGCCCGTCGCGAACTGGACTCACGCTATCGCGGCACGCTGCTTGGTCGTCTCTGGGTCGTGCTCTCGCCGTTTCTCATGCTGGCCGTATACACCTTCGTCTTCGGCCATATCCTCAAGTCGCGTTGGGGAACTGATCAGTCAACCGCCTCCTTCAGTCTCACCCTGTTTTCCGGCCTGCTGCTCAACACTCTGATGGGCGAATGCCTGGGCCGTGCCGCTGGGGTGATCCACGACCATGGCAATTATGTGAAGAAGCTGGTCTTCCCGCTGGAGATCATCCCCCTGTCGCTGGTGGTGGCAGGCCTGACGAACGTGTTGGTGGGGTACCTCATCCTGCTGCTGGCGATGTTTCTGCTGGGTCACACACCGGGCTGGATAGCATTGTTGTTGCCGCTGGTGTTGCTGCCGTTCCTGCTATGCATCATCGGGCTGACTTGCCTGATTGCCGCTTTGGGTGCCTATTTCCGTGATACTCAGCAACTGGTGCAGTTTGCTTTAGTGCTCGCGCTGTTTCTCAGTCCGGTGCTTTACCCGTTGGCATCCCTGCCTGAGGGCGCCCGCGCCTTTCTGTCACTCAATCCCCTGACGATCCCTGTACAGGCAGTGCGTGGTCTCCTGTTCGATGCTCCCTTGCCATCGATGATCGAGTTGGCTATGTACTGCGCAGCCTCGCTGGTCATCGCCATCGGCGGCCTCTGGCTGTTCCTGCGCGTCAAGAGCGGTTTCATCGATGTACTCTGAGCCGATTGCCTCGTCGCCCCCGGAGTTGTCTGCTCTCGATCGACTGGGACAGCGTCTGGTCAGCAAGGGCCTGGTGAGCGCCGAAGAAGTGGAGCGGGCGTTGGAGTTGCAGGCACGTATCGGTGGTCGACTGGGGGCGATTCTGATGCGTTCCGGTGCCCTTTCTGAAACGGTATTGCTCGATGAGTTGGCCGATCAACTCCTGGCTCCTTTGGTAGGAAAGACCACGGAGGTTCCGAGTGCGGCGATGATCACCGACGCGCTGGAGAAGTCGAACATCCGTCCCGAATGGTTTCTGGCCGAGCAGGTCGTGCTTTGGGAGAGCGACCAGCAAATCCTGCAAGTGGCTGCGCGGGATCCACTGGAGCCCGCCTTGCGCGACGTCATGCAGCGCTTTTATCCGGAGCGTGAAGTGCAGTGGGTACTCTGCCGCTCGCAGGACCTGGATGCGTGGCTGCGGGTAGTTGATCAACACCAGCAACGCGACAGCTGGAGATCGCGCATGTTCGCCGAGGACGATGTGCGCCATTTGCGCGAAATGGCGGAAGAGGCGCCGATCGTCGAGTTGGTCAACAACGTGATCGGTCAGGCTATCGAGCGCCGTGCCTCGGACATCCACATTGAACCCGGCGAGTTCAACTTCCAGGTCCGCTTGCGCATTGACGGTGTGCTGCAGAACCAGCTGACACTGCCGCGAGAGCGATTTGCCGCCGTGGTTTCGCGGATCAAGCTGATTTCCGCCATCGACATTGCCGAGCGCCGCTTGCCACAGGACGGCCGCATGAGCATACGGATTGGCGGCCAGGAAATGGATATCCGAGTTTCCAGTCTTCCGGGAGTGCACGGCGAGTCGGTGGTGATGCGGCTTCTGCCCAAGGAGCGAGAAGGGCTGCGCCTGGAGAGCCTGGGAATGTTGCCCGATCATCTGGCGATGATGCAGGTGTGGACGCGGGAGCCGCACGGAATCGTGCTGGTCACTGGGCCGACTGGCTCGGGCAAATCGACCACGCTCTACGGTAGTCTCGAGTCGATCAACGATGGCGTGCGGAAGATTATTACGGTCGAGGATCCGGTCGAGTACCAGGTTCCGAACATTACTCAGGTGCAGGCTCACGCTGAAATCGGCCTGAGCTTTGCCGCAGCATTGCGCTCGATCCTGCGTCAGGACCCTGACGTGATCATGATTGGCGAGATCCGCGATCTAGAAACCGCCGAAATAGCCGTGCAGTCGTCGTTGACCGGCCACCTGGTCTTTTCGACGTTGCACACCAACGATGCGGTTAGTGCCTTCACTCGCCTTATAGACATGGGAGTCGAGCCTTTCCTGGTGGCATCACCGATCCGTGGTGTCCAGGCGCAGCGGCTGGTGCGCACCCTCTGTTTGCATTGTTCGCAGTTGCAGGATCCGACGATGGCCGAGGCAGAATTGGCCACGGTAATTAGCCTGGCTCAGTCGATCTTCCCGGAACAGAACGCAAGCTGGCGTCGCGCAGTGGGCTGTTCACATTGCCAGGGCACAGGCTATCGGGGGCGTCTGGGCATCTATGAAATGATCGATGTGCGTCCGGAAATGCAGGAGCTGATCATGCAACGTGCTCCTGTTGAGCAGATGCGCCGCCTGGCCCACGTACAAGGCTATCGCTCGATGCGTGAGGATGGGCTAGTCAAGGCCTGGATGGGACTCACATCGGTGGATGAAGTCCACCGAGTGACCAGTGGCTGACTGACATGCGTATCCGCTACGTCGCCATCGACCGCCACGGTAAACGCTGCCGTGGCGAACTGAATGTGGATTCCCAGGCTGAGGCATTACGGCAGTTGGAGTCCCAGGGTTTGACGCCGCTGTCGCTGGATCAATCGGCTCGAACTATCGCTCGACGCAGTCGCCGCCTGAGCAGTGAAGAACTCAATCTTTCCCTCTACGAATTGGCGACTTTGCTGTCTGCCGGCGTCGGGTTGGCCGACACCGTAGAAGCGCAGCAGTCTTCGGCTCAACACCCTCGCCTGGCTCATGCCCTGCAGAGCATGAGCGATGGTCTGCGCCAGGGCCGTTCCTTCACTCAAGTGCTGGAATCGGCTGGGCTGCCCTTGCCCCGCTACGCCTATCAACTGGTCGCAGCTGGCGAGATGACGGGCAATATCGCCCAGGCGTTGCGCGATTGCGTCGCGCAGATGGAGTACGAACGGCGCACTCGCGATGAGATCCGCAATGCCTTGATCTATCCGGCGATTCTGGTCCTCAGTGGTGTCGGGGCGGTCGCGATGATGTTCGTTTTTGTCGTGCCCAAGTTCGCCAATCTGCTGGAGCATTCCGAGCGCCTGCCGTGGCTGGCCTGGGCTGTTCTGGCCAGCGGCGTTTGGTGCAAGGCCAATGCGCTGCTGCTGCTGGTGCTGGTGGTGATCGTCGCCACGGTTGGTATCTCCCTCCTGCGCAACCCCATTGTCCGGGGGCGCGTACTGAATCGTGTCCTGCATTTTCCGCTTATAGGGGAATGGCTGCTCCAGGCAGAGATCGCCCAGTGGTCAAAGGTACTGGGCACCCTCTTGGGCAATCGCGTCACCCTGGTAGACGCCTTGCGACTATCGGGTGAGAGCCTGCGAATTCCTTCGCAGCGCGAACTGATGGAGCGGGTTACCCAAGATGTTCGCGGTGGTACGTCACTTTCCGAAGCCTTGGAAAACCGGCATGCCATCACCGCCACGGGCAGCAATCTGATTCGAGTGGGTGAAAAGTCGGGACGGCTATCGGACATGCTCGACAATCTGGCCACCCTTTACGAAGAGCATGGTCGCTCGCGCATGCGCAAGGTGTTGGTCTTGGTGGAGCCACTGGCGATCCTGGCGATCGGTGGCGTCTTTGGCGTGATTATCACTGGCGTGGTTCTTGCGATCACCAGTGCCAACGACATGGTTCTTTAGGTCCGACCGTGATGCTCACGGGTGTAGAGCGCCGCACTGGCGCGTAATGAGGGGAAACGGGTTGATGAGAAAACGCCGGCAGCAGGGGTTCACCCTGCTGGAAATGATCGTGGTGCTGGTGATCATCGGATTGCTGATGGGATTGGTCGGACCTCGGCTGTTCAGTCAGGCAGACAAGGCCAAGGTGCAGACCGCCGAGACGCAAGTGAAGATGCTCAAGGGAGCGTTGATGACCATGCGTCTGGATATCGGGCGTCTCCCCACCGATCAGGAAGGGTTGGCGTTGCTCAATTCCGCACCGACCGACGACAGCATCAAGGCTTACTGGAAGGGGCCGTATCTGGAGGGGGGAGTGCCTCTCGATCCTTGGAATCACCCTTATCTCTACAGCAGCAAACCGAGCCAGGACCAGCCGTTCTCTCTCTATAGCCATGGGGCGGACGGTCAGCCGGGGGGAGAAGGGGACAATGCCGATATCGGCTACTTGCCCAAGCAATAACCGCCAGGGGGGCTTCACCTTGCTTGAACTGGTGGTGGTTCTGGCGATTGTCACGTTGCTGGGCGCCGTCGTGCTGCCGAACCTGGTGAAGATGCAGCAGGCGTGGAAGTTCCGGATCGAGTTGCAGGATATCGTCAGCCAGATCCGGAGCCTGGGGTACCGTGCTCGGCTGCAACATGTCGAGGCTCGAATCGGCTCGCAGGGCATGTTGCCGGAGTACCTGCTGGTACTGCCGCCGGGCTGGAAACTGACCACCCAAGTGCCGGTGATCTACCGTAGCAACGGTGCCTGCCTAGGAGGCAAAGTCGAGCTGATACAAGGAGATCAGCGCCGCGAGTTCGACCTGATACCTCCTCTCTGTGTGCCGGAGCATTCATGAGGTGGAGTCAGTCGGGTTTTACCCTGTTGGAGGCCGTCGTTGCCATGACCTTGCTGGTAACGGTGGGGGGAGCGCTGCTCGCCTGGATAAACTCCACCTTCGTCATGGTCGAGCGGATGGAGGCAGTGCAGCGGCGCATAGTCACCTCTCGCCTGGCGCTTGCCTATCTGGAGCAGCTCAACCCGGCCGTGCAGGATAGCGGTCAGGTACAACTGGGGCATTACCTGCTCGAGTGGAAAAGCCAAGCGTTGACGGAGCAGGCGCCAGTCGTGGGGCGCTACACCGGCAACCCCGGACCTTATGTGGCGAGTCTTTTCCGGGTCACCGCGCGGGTCAGCGAAGAAGGGGCGAGGCCTGTCGAGTTGGCAGTCGAGTTGCCAGGTTATCGTCAGGTTCGCTTCTCCCAGGACCAGGGTGCGATGCAACCATGAAACAGGGGCGGCAGGCCCGCTTTCAAGCGGGCTTTACCCTGCTGGAATTGCTGGTGGTGCTGACCATGGTCGCCTTTATCACGACCCTGTTGATCCAGGGGATGGGTTACATCGCCAAGGTCAACGACAGTTTTGTTCGGGAGGGGGACAGCCGTCAGGCACGAGAGCTTGCATTCGGCTGGTTCGACGACGCACTGACGCAACTGGTAGCACCCGAGCACAACGATGTCGCGGGCCGCTTTCGGGGGGATGCCCTGAGCTTCGAGGGCGTGACCCTGGCCAGTGTGGATCGGCGCGAAGGCATTCCGGTCCCGTTCGCTTTTCGACTCGAACCCAAGCCGGGCGGCACCGAGCTGATTTACGTCCGGCGCATCGAGGCACGTCGTTGGCCGCTGATTTCTCTCGCCGCCGAGGCACATTTCGAGTTTCAGGATGCAACTGGCCAATGGCACAAGGAGTGGCCACCCGCACCGACCGAAGCGGATTTGCTGCCGGCGGCTGTTGCTCTGGCTGAAACTGGCGGAGGTCTGTTCTTGATGGCGACCGTACAGACACCACGCCAACAGGTGTATATCAGTGACTTTTGACCCTCGCGGCCTATCGCCGCCCAGGCGCGCAAATGGTTTCGTGCTGGTAGGCGTGATCTGGTTTCTCGCCTGTATGAGCCTGGTGGTTGCCGCTGCCGTGATCTGGATCGATCGCTCACGCGAAGGCATCGAGGCCGAGCAGCAACTTCTGCTTTATACCCTGGACGAGCGGAGCATGCTGAGCCGCCTGATCTGGATGACGGCAACGCATCGCCAGACGGTAGCCGGACTGACGACGCCAGAAAGTATTCCCCCTGAACCTGGGAACATGGATCCATCGATCCTGGCGGCAGGTAGCGAGATCCCCATGGACGGGCGGGAATATTGCCTGGCCAATGGTCGTTGCATTGCGTTGATCGACGGCGCTTCCCGTTTGAGTCTGATCGGCAGCGAGCCCGCGGTGCTCAATGCATTGCTGCGCTACCTGGGCGTTCCCGCGGAAGACATACCGAAAATGCTGGTCGAGTTGGCCCAGTATCTGAAGAGCGGCCAGCAAAGTGCGGAGGCGGGCTTCATGCAGCGCAGAATGCACTCACCCATGGAGGTATTTCTGCTGCCGTCTTGGCATCCATGGGAAGAGCAGCTCACCGAGCGCGGTTGGGGCGAGTTGGTGACGGTCCGAGAAACCGCGTTGAACCTGAATACCGCCAGCCCCGAAGTCCTAAAGGCCGGATGGCAGTTGCCAGCCAGCGGTATCGCGCGCCTGGTCAACTTGCGTCTCGAGCATCCCATTCTCCACGCCGCCGATCTTGAGGCCATGTTGGGTAGCTATGCCGCAAGCGTCCCGCCAGAAGGGTGGGCGCGTCTGCCCAGTACGACTGTTCTGATTCGCACCCGCCCTGTGGGCGGGCAAGCTCTTCATGAATATCTGCTCAGCTTCGAATCCACCGATCTGCGCCTCCCGCCCTGGCAGCTACTCCAACGAAGGACATTGCCGATCCATGCTTCTACAGTCGCCGTTCCTCATGAGCCTCACTCGACACCTGGCCTTCTCGCCGCCCCGCTTGTGGCAGGTCCTTGGCGATGACGAGCGGGCTTCCCTGCAATGGGAGTCTCGTGCCCAGGGCATATGGCGCAATGCTTCGGCTCAATGGGTGATCGATCGATCTCAATGCATCTTCCGCTGCCTGGATTTGACTCATGTTCCACGGTCGCAACGACCACAGGCACTCTCAGTGAAGCTGACTGGCCTGTCCCCCTATCGCTTGCCGGGGCATTACGCCGTGTGGCGTGGTGGGTTAGCAATGGTCTGGCTCTGGGACCGAGAAATACAGCAGGAGTTGGCCTCGACAGAACCTGAGTTGCCCAGGCACTACCGCTGTCTGCCAGAGACCGTCTTGCAACGGGCCGTTGCAACAACGGAGCAGTCGGTTACCCGACTGCAGAAGACCAGGCGTGGTATAGATCTGCAGGTCTGGAAGGCGGGAGCGCTGATGCAGAGCATTCATTACCAAAGCCCTCCTTCGCCCAGTCAGATTGGCATGCTTGCCCGTGGTATTGCCGGATTAGATGCTCAATTGCAGTTGGAAGCAGAAAGCGCGGACTACCTACCCGCTCCTTGGGGCGGGGGGTGGCAAGGAGTGCAAGGGCAGTGGGAGCGCTGGGTGCCCCATGGGCTGCTTACCGTGCTCTTGCTGGGATGCTCCGTTCAATTGGCACAAGGCATCTCCTGGTGGTCGGAATCGAGGAAGTTGCAGTCGGAGCATGCACAGCTTGTAGACAGGATCGAACCACTCCTGGAAGCCCGCACTCGCACCCAGCAGGCTTCAGCATTCAGCGCGCAATTGCACAAGCGAATGGATGAGCAACCCTCGCAGATCGAGTTGCTGCGTAAGGTCGCCCCGCTCTTGCCCGTTGATTCCAGGTTGTTGAGTTGGCGACTGCGTGACCACGAGCTTGAGCTGCAGATCACCACGGACAATCAGGACCCACGGTACTTCGTTCAGCAGCTACAGGAGGGCGGAAAGTTCCAGAATGTGCGGGTTGAGCCGGCTCCTGCCGGGAATGGTCTGCGGCTGCTGATGTCGCTAGGTGAGAAGGGCGCGAAATGAACGAACTACGTGGCTTCGCCCATCAGCATTGGCTTCGTCTGCAACAGCAATGGCAGGAACAGATTCGTTTGCGCATGGCCTGTTGGGGATTGCTGGCACTGCTGATAATCAACCTGATCGCGCTCTGCGGGAGCTGGAAGTCCTCCCGTCAACAGGAGTACAAACAATACGCAGTCGAACTGAAGAAAATGCAGGAGCTGGCACGCCAATCTTATTGGCCTGATCGAGCGATTCAGGCAGAAGAGCGCCTGGCTCAGTTCCAGACCCACTTGTGGAGAGCGCCGAATGCTTCGCTGGCCCGAGCCAACGTTCAGGCCTGGCTGGATCGTGAGGTGAAATCCTCCGGACTTCAGGAGCCTCGAATCAATGTGCTCGAGCCATTGGATTTCACCGGGCAGAAAGATGCGCGTATCGAAGTACAGCTACGTGGCAGGTTCGAAGCTGCCAGCTATGGAAAGCTCCTCTATGCAATCGAAGGTGCAGAGAACTGGATCAGCATCGATTCGGTCGACCTGAACAACGGTCTCTCTCCTGCATTGAATCTCCAACTGTCATTCCACTTTGTTCCAGGTGAAAGGGCTGCCTCGACTGTACAACGCTGATCGAGGAAATTTCCTGCGAGCTTGAGGAATAAATTCGAATTAAAACCCCTGTTTGGCAAAATAAAGCAGAAATACAGAAATTTCATTCAGATCAGATGCCGATTGCTTAGCGAGAGGAGTGACAGAATCATGCACTCTGTCTTCTCGCCATGTCGCCGTTGCCCAAGCAATGATCTCTTTTAATATTCTCCGCTGGTATGTTTTCGTCGTCGCAGTTGGTGTTGCCTACGGCTTTTTTGCCAAGCCTGAGACACATATCCAGGTGGCCGAAGAAAACAGTGAAGAGTGGGCGTTAGTCGAGTATTCGCGGGCGCACTACGACCAGGGCATAGTTCATGATCTGGCTCAGATGACGTGGTGGAAAGAGGATCAGGAAGAGTCAATCTCTAGAGAAAAGGAAGAGGCGGAGAAGGGGCCTGTTAAAAAAGTTTCTTGGCTATTTCGAGGGATTGTTGTCGAGAGCGGAAAGCGCTATGCGCTGATCGCCGAAGATGCTGCATCGCCGCTAAGGCGTTATTCGCCTGGCGAGTCGCTTCCAGGAGGGGAAATACTCGAAATTATTCATAAGCAGGACATTCGTTTTTCTCTTCCAGGTGAAAATGAAGGTAAGGATCTTGAAAGGAAATTGTATGCGCCTGCCGAGTAGAGCGATTCCCTTGACGGCATGGCGTGCGTTTGTGGTAGCCACTGTCGTGGGTGTCGCTTCGGGATGTAGCACCGACGCGATGAAAGTGCCGCACCCGCTAGTCGAGCCGGCGTCTAATGGTACAACTGAGACTAATTCATCTTCGACTTTAGATTCTGCAGCTACCGGCGGTGAGCAGGCTGCGGCCAAAAAGGAACTGGAAGTCAGCAAGACTCCTCAGGCGCCGGCGCCCTCCCAAGGTGGCGTGGTGGATAGACCTGATCGTCTGGTGCTCAATGACAGCAAGCTAGATGTAACGGTCAATGTCGAGGATGTTACATTGCCCGCCTTTATCAACGAAGTGTTCGGCAATATCCTCGGGCAGTCCTTTGAAATAGATAATACCCTGAAGAACAAGAACGACCGCGTAACCCTGCGCCTGGAGCAGCCGCAGACTCGTCAAATGGTCTACAACGTTGCCTCGCAAGTCATGAGCAACTATGGCGTCGAGATCATCAAGCAGGGCAGCGTACTGCGCTTCCAGATCAAGCAGATTGGACTGAGTCCGGATGAGCCACCTATCCTTATCAGTGGTGACGCCCGCCCCGAAGTTCCTATTGCCTATCGACCCGTTTTCCAGTTCGTCCAACTACATAATGTTGATGGCAAGGATGTCATTCCGTGGCTGAATAGTGCCTATGACAAAGCCGGACTGACGGCTTCGGTCGACGGCGCGCGTGGCGGCCTGATGCTCAAGGGAATGTCGTCCATCGTGGCACAAGCCGCCAAGGCAGTGCAGTTGCTGGATCAGCCCTTCATGCGTGGCCAGCACAGCATCCGTATCGATCCCGCGTTCCTTTCTGCCGATGACCTCGCCAAGCAACTGAAAGCGTTACTTACTGCACAAGGTTACAGCGTAGGAATAGGGGAAGGCGCAGGAAGCATCGTTCTCGTTCCCTTGGAAAGCTCGAATGGCTTGATCGTTTTTTCAAACCAGCAATCACTACTGCATCTCGTACAGGAGTGGGCAGAGCAGGCGGATCGTAGCCCCTTGGCAAATACCATCAGCTCTGGTGAGGGAGCAGATAACGTTGGGTTGTACTTCTATGAGGTGCGTAATACCCGAGCTACGGATCTAGCTAAGTCTTTGCGATCACTGATGTCTGGTCTAGGTGGTGGGTCGGGGGCCTATGGCTTGACTCCGGATCTGACCAGCAGTGCATCGCAACGAGCTACCGCCGACAGTCCTCCTCCTGTTCGGTCAGCGCAAACCTCTGATATGGGGGGGGGGAGGCAATCCGGTGTGTCGCCATTGCTTCAATTGGCTGGAACTCAAGCCCTCCTCGGCGCGACAGGTAATAGCAACTTGATGGACAGCATTACCTCAAGCGTGATGGGCGGCGGGACTATTGTTGAAGATGAGAATCGCAACGCTATTCTTTTTCGTGGACCGGGAAAGGTGTGGCAGCAATTACAGCCGATCTTGAAGCAGCTTGATAGGCCGGCGCGACAAGTTTTAATCGAAGTTACAATCGCCAGCGTGGCCTTGACTGATAACGAATCGACCGGTGTCAGTTGGGGGAAGAATACTCCATATAATGAAGGTAGGGTGATGAATTTAAGCGCTGGCGAAGGCGGATTCATGTACATGCTGAATACTGCTGGAGGAGCGTTTGCAACGATCAATGCGCTGGCCAATGACGATCGTTCCCGGATATTGGCTACGCCTCGTGTTCTTGTCAAAAGCGGTGATCAGGCAAATATAAATGTTGGTACCGATATTCCTATTGTTACCGGTCAGCAAAACGATGGAAGCGCTACGAATGGAAGTTCTAACGTACTCCAGAGTATTTCATATCGATCTACAGGGGTGATTCTCAATGTCTCTCCGGTTATTTATTCAAATAATCGGGTAGATATGATGGTAAGCCAGGAAGTTAGCTCGGCAGGAGGCGGGGGCGGATCATCTGGAGGCGGGGGTACCGGGACATCTAGCGGTAATCCACCCATTACTCGAACGTCACTGGAAACCGCTCTGACTCTCCAGAGTGGCGGGTCGGTCTTTATGGGAGGGCTGATTCGTGAAGATGGGGATGATGGAAATGGCGGTGTTCCGGTTCTAAAGGATATTCCATGGCTTGGCTATCTATTTGGTAGCCGTTATAGGAATAAATCGCGCAGTGAAGTAGTCATGCTGATACAGCCCTACATTATTGAAAGTGCAGATGAGATAAAGGAAGTTACCGAGAAGCTCAAAAAAATGATTGAGCCTGCTCTCGAGTGCAATAAGGCACCCGGAATGTGTGGGATTTGAAATCTATAGAGGCCGGTTGGTTATGCGTCTGGCTCTAGTTGGTGTTCTCGCTTAATTGAGCCCAGGCTGAAGTCTGGGTTTGTTTTTAAGAGCGCTGGATTTTTCGTAAGGAAATTTCCGCTCTAGTACTTCAGGAAGGCTGTAGGAAGTACTTCCCGTCGATGAGGGTTTTTTCTTTATTTGTGTCTTTCCTGAATGATATGGCTTGCCTGTATTGTCTAGTGCGCAACGGTGGCGGTATAAATTTAATTAGAAATCACTCTTGGTGGTTTCCTTGCCCTGGCTCGATCCTATCGAGAAGGGTAACTAAAAGAATGTCCGACGATGAGGTTTGAACGGTAGGGTTGTTGGCCAACTACTGTCGAACTTGGCTGCTGGTAATGAGTGTTGATGAATCCTCATCATTTCGGCGCTGATCTCTAAAGTTGGCTTGCGTCTATTGGTTCAGCTAATAGACAGAAAATCAAAATGACTAGTCGAAAAATTAGGAGTTAATAACTCATGTTGAAGAAAACACTGCTCGGTGCCGCGATTACCTCTGCCCTTTTCGCAGGCTTTGCAAATGCAGGGGTAGTAAGCATCAGTCCGGCGAGCTCGAACGAATCTGTTCCGGTGAACTCACCGGGTGCTGATAATCAGTTTGCCCCGGGGCAGGCCAACTATCTTGCAGGTGTGAGCCTGGAGACTGGTGCGAATTACGCCAGTCGTGCAGCCAACATCACCATTGCCCAGGAAATCTTCGGCAATCTGTCCGAAACCACTCAGTTCGACCTGCCGGACCTGGACTACGCCATCGATCCGTCCAAAGCGATGAAGGCTGCGGTAGGCCACACCATCAAGCTGACGCTGGACCGTACCGTTGCCCAATTCGCTAACCAGATTTCTCCTAACCAGATCCAGATCGGATCGTTGGCTGCGGGGACGGGCTTCGCTATCACCAGCGGTATCGGGGTTAACACCCTCAGCTTGACTCTGGATGCTGCAGGTGCGGCAGAGATTGCCAAGGCAACTGCGGCAAACCCGTCGTCCGGTGTGGTTCACTTCCTCTTCCGAACTGTAGGTTCCGCCAGTACCGCTCCCGCCAAGGTTGACCACTTGCGTGCTCCGCTTCAGGGCGATGCAACTTTTGTCGGACAATCGAGCCGGCCCGTATCGTTGCTGGTTGATCCACTTAACGAGCGCCGCTTCCAGGTAACCGTTTCTGCTCAGCTGGATACCACGACCGGTGCGAATGCTCTGAGCTCCGCCAACAATGATTCTGCTACTCCCTTCATGGTGTTCACATCGCTACCGGCGGTGTACTGGGATGTAATGAACACCAATCAGTGGGGCTCCTATCAGGTACTTAACTCCCTGGATCTGGCTAACCAGGATAAAACATTCGATCCAAAAGTCACCGCTCAATCGGCTGGCAGTGATGATACAAATTACGGAGCCAACTATCAGCGTCTGGGTTCCGTTCGTCTCGGTGTCAACACTGATGTACTGAACGAAGACGGCCGTAACGTTTTCGGCTTCAACGGCAGTGACCAGATAGAAAGCTATATTTCAGGTAATTTCACCGGACTGGATTCAATTGGCCTAGTTAATGGCTCATGCTCCGATTATGCGACCGGCACGTCTGCCGCAGTGTATGCATGGGATGCTGCGGCCATCGCGAAGAAAGCGGGCACAGATGGCGTTGCGAAACTCGCGATCAGTCTACGCAACGAAGATGTCAACCAGACTTACAACATCTGCGCCATTGCAAGTGGAGCTAAGGCGATGGCGGCTCAGCAAACCTTCGCTGTCGGACCGCTTTCGGTCAACTTCGGCAACGTTCGCTATGTCAACCGCCTGATCAACGGCGGCCAGATTGACCACTTCTGGAAAAGCAGTTGTGTTGCAAGTCTGTTCAATTTGCCTGCCGGCAACAACCAGGACCAGTTCTACATTCGCCTGACCAACACCAGCGATGACGGTCGTAACGGGAAAGTTCGCGGCGTTCTCTTCGATCAGAATGGCAAGCGTTATCCCGCTACTGGCAGTGCTTACCTCACTGACTCTATGGGCAAATCGGCCCTGAAAGCTCACGAGACTGGTGTATATAGCGTGAAGGAAGTGGCTAGCGCGTTCGGCGTGAATGGCGACGACTGGAATGGTGTTGGCGGTCGCTCTCGTTTGGTACTGGAAGGCGAATTCCCCACTTGCGAAGCTCTGGGGCTGATTCGTACCGCTAATGGCACTCTGAACAATATGACTGCAACTACACAGGGTAACTTCAATGGTGATGGTGGGCCGTCTACCATTATCAATCACGAGGCAGGTAACAACCGTAATTAATTGATGGTGTAATTCAAGAGGGGGGTGATCCCCCCTCTTGTTTTTTTTGGTAAATAGTTCGTTGTGGTTTTTTGATGATTTGACACTCGGAGTGTCGAGGTTAGGTTAGTGCCTTCTGTCAGTTTCAAGAAGTTGGCTATTGTCTCCACTCAGGCATTCTCTCTGATTAATTTTCGCGGCGATTTGATCAGCTTTCTTGTTCGGCGTGGGGTGCAAGTTTTTGCCTTGGCCCCTGACTATGATGAGTCAACAGAGCGGGCCATACGCGGCTTGGGCGGTGTTCCTGTAGTTTTTTGCATCGATCGAGTTGCAATAAATCCTTTATCTGCACTAAAAGTCATGTGGGATCTCGGAAGAATTTTTCGCTCACTTCAAGTTGATGCGGTTCTTAGCTACTTCGCTAAGCCTGTTATCTATGCGGGGATTGCCGCGCGCGTGGTACGGGTTCCTCGTATTTATTCGATGATTGAGGGCGCGGGCTATGTGTTCTCTGATGACTCACTAAGAACGCTTAGAAAAAAATTCCTTAGACTTATCGTTGGTCGCTTGTATTGGCTGAGTCTGCGTTATTCTCATAGAGTTTTTTTGCTCAATCAAGATGACTATAAGCTGTTTGTTCATGGTGGACTGGTGCAGGCGGATAAAGTGAAATTGCTGCCCGGAATTGGGGTGGATCTGCAGCGGTATTGTGCGGTTAGGCCGCTCGTAAATCCGATAACTTTTGTATTTATGGGGCGTTTGCTTAAAGAGAAAGGTATTTGTGACTTCATAGAAGCGGCACGAAAAGTCAGGCTAAAGTACAACTCTCAGGTTAGGTTTGTCGTAGTCGGTGATGTTGATCTGAACCCGGGCTCTATTCGGCGTGATGCAGTAATAGGGTGGGAGCGTGAAGGGTTGATTCAGTGGGTTGGCCATGTGAATGACGTTCGCCATTGGCTGGCGAGGGCGAGTGTGTTTGTTCTTCCCTCATTTTATCGTGAGGGGCTGCCGCGAAGCATTCAAGAGGCAATGGCAACCGGACTTCCCATTATTACTACCAACTGGGTGGGATGTCGCGAAACCATAGAAGACGGTCGTAATGGGTTTCTGGTTCCGATCCGTGATCCGGTTAGCCTTGCCAATGCAATGGAGCGCTTTATCCTGGAACCGGTTATTATTTTTAAGATGGGGCTGGAGAGTCGCCTGCTGGCAGAGTCTCGTTTCAATGTTCATAAAATAAACAGACAGATTGTGGCGAGTATGTAATGCGCGTTGCGAGGATGTTTCATGCGCGTTATTGACAGTCGCTCGGTAATAGAGGTTCGCAATTTGGAAAGAGGCTTTCCGATTTACGAATCGCCGTCACAGCGTTTCCTGAATGCCTTGACCCGAGGTCTCTATCAACCGCGTCGTGAGTTTCTGGCACTGCGCGATGTCAGCCTAACTATTGCGCGTGGTGAAGTTGTTGGGGTTATTGGGCGAAACGGCTCGGGTAAATCGACGCTGTTGCAAATCGTCTCGGGAATCATGCCCCCTTCTAGCGGGAATGTTGAGGTTCACGGAAAGGTGGCGGCACTTCTGGAACTCGGGACTGGATTTGATTTCGAAGAGACTGGTCGAAGCAATATTGAATTCAACGCTCGCCTTCTAGGCATGCGTGCCTCGGAAATTTCTGAGCGAATAGATGCAATCATCGAATTTGCTGATATTGGTGATTTCATTGATCAGCCCATGAAGAATTACTCCAGTGGCATGATCGTGCGGCTAGGATTTGCGATTAATGCTCATATCGATGCAGATGTTCTAATTGTCGACGAGGCATTGTCTGTTGGTGACTCTGCATTTCAGTTCAAGTGTCTTAGCCGTCTGGACGATTTACTTAAAAAAGGTGTAACCGTTTTGCTGGTTTCGCACGATGCTCAGTTGATAAAGAGCTATTGCACTCGTGCTATCTATTTGCGCCAAGGGTCTATTGTCTTTGATGGGGACTGCGAAACCGCCTGCGAGATGTATCAGAAGGACTCCCTGTGCGGAAAGGTGACTTCAGATGTTTCGGATGTCAAGGCGTCGACGTTTTCCATCGAAGAGGAAGGCTCCGATGTTGCTCCGGGGGCGGGCAGGATTCTTGGTACCACATTGGGTGGCAATCATAGCGACGGAACCGTATTCAATGGCGGTACGCGTATCTATGTGGGCGTCCATGCCCAAGTCGGTTCGGATATTTCGAAGCCCTGCGTGACTGTTGTTGTTCGTGATCTTCGAGGCTATAACTTGTTTGCTTTCAATAATCATCATCACGATGAAGAACTTTCTCGTGATCGTGATGGAAATATTCACGCCTGCTTTAGTTTCGTCGCTGATTTGCAGGCGGGAGATTATGCATTGGCTGTGCGCCTGGATGATGCTTTCTCTCCCAATATATTTAGAATGCTCGACAAAAAAGTTAATGCGGCTGGTTTTTCTGTTTTTCGAGATAAGAAGCAATTCGACGCGGTCGTAAATTTACATGGCCGGATAGAGGCAGTCTCCGACCATGCGTAAGAAGTATTCTTTAGGGTCTTCGGACGATATCAGCGTAATTTTTGTTGTTCATGGCGGAGAGCTCGAAACCAAAGCTGCATTGCTGGCGGCCTCGCTGCGCGCAAGGATGGGTGGGCGGATAAGAATTGTAGCGGCATTGGCTACCCCTGCGGATATTTGGGGGGAGATAAGCAAATCTACTTATCGGTTATATGAGCGGCTAGATGTCGAGCTGCGTGAGATTGTTAACCCTTTTGGTAAAGCCTATCCTATCGGTAATAAGTTTTCTGCCTTGGAGTTGGGTGGGGATCAGGGCGGCACTATATTCCTGGATAGTGACATCTTATGCCTAGGAATGCCGGATCTGGATTGGCTCCGTCGCTTTGATGCTGCACTCAAACCAGCGGATGTCGCGCTGATTCCGACTGATGTGGACTATTGGGAACCGCTATATAGACTGGCGGGACTTCAACCTCCCGTGAAGCGGGTATTGACCAGTTGTACGTCCGAATTGATGCTTCCCTACTTCAATGCCGGGTTCATCTGGATGCGTCAGGCTGCGAGTTTTGCGGCGCAATGGTTGGCAATTGCCAAGCTGATTGCCAGTGCCTCTGAGATTGAACATAAATGGCCCTGGCTTGACCAGTTGGCGCTTCCGGTGGCCCTGCAGTCGCAGGGGCGCCAAGTAAAGGTCCTGACCGAGCGTTTCAATTTCCCCGCGCATCTAAAACCCCTGCGTTGTGGGGCGGATCAATTATTCTGCCATTACCACGAACTGGCGGTCCTGCCGCGCGAGGTGGTTCTAATGGAGTTAATTGATGAGTTGCGACAGCGCTGGCCTGAGTTGGATGAGGTGCTGCATAGCAGCGCCGCAGGGCGTGCGATTCTTGAGGCTGATTCCGGCAGCGAGGGACAATCCGCACAGGATGTTCTAATCACTGGCCTGCCACGTAGTGGGACTAGTTACCTGTGTCGATTGTTATCCGAGCGGCCGGATACCGTCATCGTGAATGAGCCGCCCCAAGTATTCTCTGCATTGGGAGAGAGCGTTTTGCCGTGGGGGATCCCTCGAATGTATGAAGAACTTCGACGGGAAATTCGCAACGGCAGGCCGATCCTCAATAAGCACAATGGCGGGCGCATCCTTGAGGACACTGCCTTGGGTGGCGATATTGCTACTCCCTATTTGGCGGAAGCGCAAAGCCCTAGGTTCATGTTGGGCACGAAGAACACCTTGGCCTATCTGTCCCGGCTTCCAGCCATTCAACGAACGATGCCCTGGGTACGTTGCATCGGATTGATACGCCACCCCTACGACAGCCTGACATCCTGGTCTCGAACGTTCGAGCATCTGCGCGTGGCGTCGGTGGAGGCACAGGCCATTGCACATCCCGACGATCCTGCGTTGGCAGGATGGCAGCGGAAGTCCCTGCTGGAAATTGTCAGCACAGAGTCTCCGGCATTACGCCGAGCACTTTGGTGGCGCTACCTCGCTTGGCAGCTTTTGGACGCACGGGATTTGCGCTGGATGCGCTACGAAGACTTGATCAGCTCACCGCGGGAAATGGCAAACCGCCTGGTGGAGGGCCGGCCATTGCCTGAGTTGTCTCCAATAACCTCGGCAGCTGAATTGACTGACGAAGAGCGTGATTTGATATCCAGTGTTGTCTGCGAAGTGGCCGAGCGCTTCCAGTACGTTCTATAGAGAGGCTACTCGATGCAGCCGAAAACCATTACGCAGCAAGCTTGGGACGAATGAGATGTCTGTCTTCGACTTGAGTTTGGTGATGAACTTCCACGCCGAAGGTGTGCTTGCCCAGTGGAGCCTGTGGGGCGCACAGAGAATGCGAGAGCATTCCTGCCGGTTTGGAGTCCGCGTGCAATTGATCGCGGTACTGGATTGCGCTGACGCCGAGACTACGCGGATGGTCAGGGCGCATCCTGCGCTTCTCAGCGGAGATCGAGTGCTGGACGTGCATTTTGCCGATCTGGGGTTGTCACGCAATGCCGGGGCCGAGAGTGCGCAGGGCAGTTATGTGGGGTTCCTGGATGGCGACGACTATTGCAGTGCCAACTGGCTCACCTCTGCCATGCAAGTTGCCCAATCCTGGGGCGACCAAGTGGTGGTTCATCCTGAGTACATTGTCAGTCACGGTGCTGTTCGAGTGCTGGCGCGAGCGGTGGACCAACTGACGGATAACTACGATACCGCGAACTGCTTCAAGGCCCACCCCTGGGGGTCCGCAGTCTTTGCTCGCCGATCGGTCTTCCTTGAGATTCCTTATCAAACCACCCGCGTTCGTGAAACTGGATTTGGCTATGAGGATTGGCATTGGGGGCTGGAGATCATCGCATCGGGGCGAAACCACACCATTGCTACTGAAACCGCTTTCTTTTATCGCCGCAAGCGAGATTCGATGCTGGTCGATATGAATGCTCGCCAAGCTGTTCTGCGTCCTGGGCGGTTCTTTGCGACCTGTCCGTACTCTTCTCGCAAGTGAGCGTCGTTCCCGTGAGTGAAAAGCAGAAGAACGTTGTCGCTAAATTATCTTGGTGGCATTCCTTTCCCACTTTGAAATCCCAACTGATGGCGCGAATCATTTTGCGCGCGCGGCATCCATACCAGCGCTGCATCAGTTTGTTGCGCGGCCGCATGAGCGAGCGGCACCTGCAGCTCTTGATGCGAGTTTGCGAGCGAATTCGATTCCGTCTTGCTCCGGTAGAGACGAGCCTTTCGTCAGTACCCGCCCCGATCCCGTCATCGGCGACTGTCCTTCCAGACTGGATTGTTGCGGAAATGCGAGATCTTTCCGCGATAGAGCCGGCTATCCACCCGTCGCCGGAGTTGCTCGCTGATTTCCATTGCTGGATCCCTCCGGCGGATCCGTATCCCGCGCAACTGTATCAGGAGATGCTTGGCGACTTCCTATCCTGGAAGCCTCAGATCGTCTTTTTGATTCCCCATCTGATGCGAGGCGGAGCAGATCTGGGCACATTGCATCACTTGAACCTGTGTTGCGAGGCGGGGCTGCGAGTGACGGTGGTTATCACGCGCGACGTGAAGTCGGCCTGGCGTGATCGAATTCCCAAACAGGCTCGTGTAGTAGAGTTCGGTCAATTGACCCGGTATGTGAGCGAGGAAGATCGCCGGCTGATACTGTTGCGGTTGTTGCTGCAAAGTACTGCCCGCAGGCTGCATCTGATCAATTCCGAACTAGGTTGGCAGCTATTTGAGTTGTTCGGACGGTCGCTCGTCAGCGAAGGCATCCAGCTGTTTGCCAGTGTGTATTGCGACGATATCAATTCTTATGGCGTGCGTTGCAGTTATTCCACGGAATATTTGCCGCGCGTCTGGCAGTACCTCTCCGCCATCGTTTCGGATAATCGACAGTTTCTGATAGAAATTCAACGTCGCGATGGCCTGCCGGCAGAGCGAATGCACGCGCTCTATTTCCCCAGCTTGCCTCCGATTGCTTGTTCTACGACGGGGGGCCAAAAGGTTCTTTGGGCCAGTCGAGTGACTGCCCAGAAACGGCCAGAATTGCTGCTGGAGATTGCGTGCGCCTTGCCTGATGTGATGTTCGAAATCTTCGGCGAAGCTGATTCCAGTTGCTCATCGGACACCTTGCGCCACCTCGCAAGCTTGGCCAACGTGAGGTTGGGAGGCAGCTTCGACTCTTTTACGGAGCTCGCCGCGCGTGGCAATTGGGGACTGTTTCTCTATACGTCTGCGTACGATGGTCTGCCCAATGTACTGTTGGAAGCCACAGTGGCAGGCCTGCCTGTGGTCGCCGAGACAGTGGGCGGGGTGGGCGAGTTGATTGATTCGAGGACGGGATTCCCATTATCTCCTGGGGCCGATTGCGCTGCCTATGTTGCCCGCATTCGAGAGGTGTTGGCTGATCCAGTCGAGGCCATGCGGCGTGTCACCCATGCTCAGGATGTAGTCCGCCATCGACATGCCTGGGAAAACTTCCACGAAGGAGTGCTTTCCATCCCCGGCTATTGGCCGATCGAGGATGGCGGTGCGCTGTCCCTGAGTTGATGACGGTGGTGCTCTCTCTAATGGCTTCTTTGCGTCGGCTGTCCCTGGATATCGCTTTCCAGGTGCGACCTTGGTTGCCTCGAATGCTGGGCGACTCGGCCCGCAAAGTCGTTGGCCGACTGTTGGCTGGGCCCGAGATCATCCCGCGGCGGGAGTCTGCCGTTGCGATTCGCTGGCCAGCGGCGATGCCTCTCGTATCCGTGATCGTGCCCTGCTTCAACTACGGTCGATTCCTTCCGCAGGCGCTGCGTAGTGTGCGCCGGCAGACGTTGCAAGATATCGAGCTCATCCTGGTCGACGATGGTTCCGATGATCCCCGTACGCTGCGTGTAATTCGACGATTGGCGCGCTGGGCGGGCCTTAGGGTCGTTCGTCAAGGCAACTCGGGACCGGGTGTTGCTCGCAATGCCGGTATAGCAGTGGCAAAGGGGCGCTATATCTGTTGCCTGGATGCTGATGACCTACTGGCTCCGGATTACCTGGAAAAGTGCGTGATAGTTCTTGAGGCGGATAGCGGGACGCGCCTGGTGCACAGCTGGATGCAGTTGTTCGGTGATGAATGCCGCTTGGCCAAGACACGTGATCTGAACGTTGAGCTGCTTCGATTCATCAACCATCTGGGCGCATCTGCTGTTTATCACCGCGACGATTGGCAGGCAGTTGGTGGATATTCAATCCATCGCGAGCAGCACGAGGACTGGGACTTCTGGATACGCCTGGCAAGAATCGGGACGCGTGGAAAAGTACTCGCTGAACCCCTGTTCTATTACCGCCGACACCTCGCTGGGCGTGCGCGCGCCGTCAATGGTCGTGGATTGCGTGCCTACCACGAATTGAGTCGGGAACATCCGGATTTCTTTGCCAATTCGCTCTTGCGCCGTCGCTTGAGAGAGAGCTATCGGCAGCGGATCGTCGTTGATCCATTCTTGAACCTGGCCGAGCCTGGTCAATATGGCCACCCTGCCAGGTTCCTATGGATTCACCTGCGCTCACCCGCCGATGCGCGGTCATGTCGCGAGAAAATTACATCGGTCATGCAGGGCTTGACTGGGCCGTCGCTGCAGGTGGTGGTCGAGTACAAGGAGCCGTTGCCTGATTGGCTGGGTTCCTTGGCGATCATCGTGTATCGCCTGCCGATGTTGCTAGACAAAGGGCAATGGCCGGCGTTCGTCGAGAACTTCCGACGTACCCGAGGCGAGGCAATTTACCATCCCTGTTTACTGTCATGAACGACAGCCTGTGCTCCACGGGGCTCTGTGAAGCGAGCGAGCTTCCTCTGCTGGCCCTAATCAGCGTTGGGGGCAGTGATGAGGAGCTGTCTTCCCTGGCCAAGTCGCTGTGGTCACAAACGGAACAGACGTGGCTTTGGTTGATAGTGCGCCCCCGTATCCCGGCAGGTATGGGGCGGGACAGACGTATCCGGTGCCTGGAGAGCGTGGAAGAAGCAAGACCGTGGCTGCAGGACGAGCGCTGTGTCGCTTGGATTCGCTTGGACGATCCGCGAGTGGTGGACGATCACTGCGCCCTGGAGAAGGTGCGCTGGTGCCTGCGTAGTTATTCCAAGGCTCGTTTTGTCGCTTATTCACGGGACAGTCGTCATGGGCCCCGGCTTCAGGCCTTGCGCCGGCGACCTCGAGCGGGTGTCTATTGGTCACGCGGGAGAGGTATTCCTGGCCCGCAGGCTCTGGCTCAGGATCAACGCGGACGTGCGGTCCTCTTTTTGCTCCCGTGGCTGGAGCCGGGCGGAGCGGATCGCTGCAACCTCGACATCATGCGGGATCTGGTAGATCGAGGGTGGCGCGTTTGTGTGGTGGCTACCCTGGAGGCTCGTCACGCTTGGCAGGCATTCTTCCGGGAATTGACGAATGATGTACTTATTCTGCCGGATTTCATCCGAGCAGAAACGGCGGTGGAGTTTCTGCTCGATTGCCTGGCCTCCCGCCGCTCCGACTTGCTGATTTCATCGAATTGCCGCTTGGCCTATGACGCGTTGCCTCTGCTTCGGGAGGCGTATCCACAGTTGCCAATAGTTCTATTGAATCATATGGAGGAGGCCTGGGCCGCCGGCGGCTACCCTGGACTGGCTGTGCGCTCGCGGAACTGCGTGGATCGGCACTGGGTAGTCTCCGATCACTTGCGGGATTGGCTGGTGGCCCGGGGCGTAGAAGCGGAAAAAGTGCATACGCTTCATTGGTTTGCCGACACTTCGCGTTGGGCGCCTTGCCTGAAGAGACGGAGGCAATTTCGTGAGCGCCATGGCATCCCTGAACATATGCCCGTGATTGTTTTTGCTGGGCGTCTTTGCCAGCAGAAGCGGCCAGATATCCTTGTGCGAAGCCTTGGTGCGCTAGCCGAAACGGGCCAGGAGTTCATGGTGTTAGTGGCCGGAGATGGCGAGTTGGCACCAGCCTTGCGCCGCAAGGTGCAGGCACTGGGTCTGCAGCATCGGGTGCACTACTTGGGATGGCAGGACGAAGACGGATTGAGGCTGGCGTTTCAGGCCGCTGATCTGCTCTTCATGCCTTCCGAAGCGGAGGGCATCGCATTGGTGTTGTATGAGGCAATGGCTTGCGGGCTGGCGGTACTGGCGTCGAATGTCGGAGGGCAGGCCGAGTTGGTCAGCGACGACTGTGGCTACCTCGTCGAGCCGGGAAAAGAGGATGTTTACATCGAGGCCATTCAGCGGCTTCTGGCTAATCCGCAAGAGCTCCGAAGAATGGGCGTGCAAGCACGCATGCGCGTTCGCCGTCATTTCAACGCGGCAGGCTTTTCGCGGCACCTGGGAGAGTTGCTCTGCGAGCTGGACTTCAAACCTCACCAGCGAGTAAGCATCCGCCAGGCGCATCCAGTCGGAGGACTGATTCGTCTGCAGTGGCAATGGACGGTGTTTCGCCTGCTGGAGAGTTCCGGTCGGCAGCAACTGACAAGCCTGCCGGTAATCGGTCGGTCGTTGTCGCTGGTACTGAAGGCTGTGCTCTATGCCGCTGTATGGGGCATCGGAAGGTATCGGTTGAGAAAGGATTCGCAATGAGAGAGCGCGTCATTGTTGTGTTGGGCATGCACCGGTCAGGTACCAGCGTTTTATCGGCAGCGCTGGAGTGCCTCGGAGTCCATTTTGGTCATCGGCTGTTGGGGCCACGGGATGACAATCCGAAAGGTTTCTGGGAGGACGAGGATTTCGTTGAGCTGAACGAGCGTTTGTTCGTCATGGGAGGAAGCCTCTCTTCGGCGCTCGGTTTCGACCTGGAGAAGGTTCGTGGTAGCCCCGATTACCCGGCCATGTATCGCAGAATGAAGACACTGCTCAGGGCTCGACTGGATGAGGCGCCCCTATTCGGCCTCAAGGACCCTCGAATGCCGCGGTTGATTGCGTTGTGGGGAGAAGCTCTGGGCGAGATGGGCGTTGAAGTCGCTTTCGTGCTTCCACTTCGCAATCCACTGAGTGTTGCGGCATCTCTGGGCAAACGTGATGCCTTCCCCACGAGCAAGAGCCTGCTTCTCTGGTATGAGCACATGGTCCAAGGCCTTCACTATGCCGCTCCCCGAGAAATGGTCGTTGTCGATTACGATGCCTTCATGGACGAACCCCGTGAGGCCCTGCTGCGGTTGTCGGAACGGTTGCGTCTTGATTTTGACGACCGCAGGTTTGAAGGATTCGTGCGTGGGATATTGTCCGAAGACCTGCGCCATTCCCGTTTCAGCGACGCTGACCTGTTACAGCACGAAGATGGCTTTCCTGCTCTGATCAGACTGTATGGCATGCTCAAGTGCCTGTCTCAGGACAAGTACTCAACTTCGTCGGAGATTGCGCTGGCGGAGATTCGGCAGGCCAATGGCGCATTCGCTGATATCTGGCCACTGCTGCGTCGATGTGGCGAGTTGGATGTTGAGTTGTGGCGCGGGGCTCAACATTTGGAGGCAACTCAGAAGTATTCGGTTCATCGCGAGAAGCAGTTGTCAACCTGGATTGCATCGCTGGAGTCCACAGTCCGGGATGTGGAACAGGCACGGCTCAATGAGCAGGTTAGGCAGCGAGACCATTTGCATGGGCAGGAGACCTCGTTCGCTGCGCGCGAGGCGGAGTTACTGGCGTGGATTTCGACGCTGGAAAACACTGTCCAGTCAGGAGAAGAGCAGCGGCGCGCCAACCAAGTCTGGTTTGACGGACAATTACAGGCAGAGATTCTCCAGCGAGATCATGCGTTGATCCAGCTGCAACGCCTGCAAGCAGAGATTGATCAGCGCGATCAATTGCTGTGCCAATTGCAGGGTAGTCTTTCCTGGCGCCTCACCAGGCCGCTGCGCTGGTGTAGAGGGCTCCTGGCAGGCAGCTAACGATGGCTGGCGACACATTCGCGCCTTGCTCGATCTTTCGTCAGGGGCGGGCAAGCAGATTTCTAGGCTCTACGCCGATCTGATGGCCAGGTCAGTCCAATTGACGCAGGCTGCATCCGTTGCTACCATTCCAGACCTTATATCGGGAGGGTTTCGTCCATGTTGGGCGAAGCGTTCCCTCAAAATCTGAATGTGGAGCATCCGTTTCGGCGGGTGCAACAGGGGGCCGGCGGGATACCAGTCTTGATCCTGCTGGCTTCTTTTTCATCACTTGACCGTGTCTGCTGGTGGCGCGGAATCGGGCTTACAAGCCTTTGACTACAGGTATAGACATGAGCGAAAGCTTCGCAGAACTCTTTGAAGAAAGTCTGAAATCCCTCGACATGCAGCCGGGTGCAATCATCACCGGCATCGTGGTCGACATCGATGGTGACTGGGTCACCGTCCATGCCGGTCTGAAATCCGAGGGCGTCATCCCGGTCGAGCAGTTCTACAACGAACAGGGCGAACTGACCATCAATGTGGGTGACGAAGTCCACGTCGCGCTGGACGCGGTAGAAGACGGCTTTGGTGAAACCAAGCTGTCCCGCGAAAAAGCCAAGCGTGCCGAGAGCTGGATCGTTCTGGAAGCTGCTTTCTCTGCCGACGAAGTGGTCAAAGGCGTCATCAACGGCAAGGTCAAGGGTGGCTTCACCGTCGACGTCAACGGCATCCGCGCGTTCCTGCCGGGTTCGCTGGTCGACGTGCGTCCGGTGCGTGACACCACTCACCTGGAAGGCAAAGAGCTCGAGTTCAAGGTCATCAAGCTGGACCAGAAGCGCAACAACGTTGTCGTTTCCCGCCGCAGCGTGCTGGAAGCCGAGAACAGCGCCGAGCGCGAAGCTCTGCTGGAATCCCTGCAGGAAGGCCAGCAGGTCAAAGGTATCGTCAAGAACCTCACCGACTACGGTGCGTTCGTTGACCTGGGCGGCGTCGATGGTCTGCTGCACATCACCGACATGGCCTGGAAGCGTATCAAGCATCCGTCGGAAATCGTCAACGTTGGCGACGAGATCGATGTCAAGGTTCTGAAGTTCGACCGCGAGCGCAACCGCGTATCCCTGGGCCTGAAGCAACTGGGCGAAGACCCATGGGTTGCCATCAAAGCCCGTTACCCGGAAGGCACCCGCGTTACCGCGCGCGTCACCAACCTCACCGACTACGGCTGCTTCGCCGAGCTGGAAGAGGGCGTGGAAGGCCTGGTACACGTCTCCGAAATGGACTGGACCAACAAGAACATCCACCCGTCGAAAGTCGTTCAGGTTGGCGACGAAGTGGAAGTTCAGGTTCTGGACATCGACGAAGAGCGTCGTCGTATTTCCCTGGGCATCAAGCAGTGCAAGTCGAACCCGTGGGAAGACTTCTCCAGCCGCTTCAACAAGGGCGACAAGATCTCCGGCACCATCAAGTCGATCACCGATTTCGGTATCTTCATCGGCCTGGAAGGCGGCATCGACGGTCTGGTTCACCTGTCCGACATCTCCTGGAACGAAGTTGGCGAAGAAGCCGTTCGCCGCTTCAAGAAGGGCGACGAGCTGGAAACCGTCATCCTCTCCGTTGATCCGGAGCGTGAGCGCATTTCCCTGGGCATCAAGCAGCTGGAAGACGATCCGTTCTCCAACTACGCCTCGCTCAACGAGAAAGGCACCATCGTTCGCGGCACCGTGAAAGAAGTGGACGCCAAAGGCGCTGTCATCAGCCTGGGCGGCGAAATCGAAGGCATCCTGAAAGCCTCCGAAATCAGCCGTGACCGCGTTGAAGACGCTCGCAACGTTCTGAAAGAAGGCGAAGAAGTCGAAGCCAAGATCATCAGCATCGACCGTAAGAGCCGCGTCATCTCCCTCTCCATCAAGTCGAAAGACGTTGATGACGAGAAAGATGCGATGAAAGAACTGCGTCACAAGCAAGACGTAGAAGCGACTGGTCCGACCACCATCGGTGATCTGATCCGTGCTCAGATGGAGAACCAGGGCTAATCCCTGATTCACCATCCAAGGAAAAGGGCGACTTCGGTCGCCCTTTTTCGTTTCCGCCTTTCGCAGGGCGCGGGCGCGCAGCGCTTTTCCTGCGTTGAGACTGGCGCTATGTTGCCTGCCCCGTTCCGGTCGTCTTTTCCATGCCTTACCTGCTTTTCGTTACCGTCCTCTGGGCGTTCTCCTTCAGCCTGATCGGCGAATACCTCGCCGGGCAGGTCGACAGCTATTTCGCTGTGCTGACCCGCGTGGTGCTGGCTGGCCTGGTGTTCCTGCCGCTGACCCGCTGGCGCGGTGTCGATCCGCGCTTCATCGCGGGGGTGATGCTGGCGGGCGCGCTGCAGTTCGGCATTACCTACGTCTGCCTTTACCAGAGCTTCCGTGTGCTGACGGTGCCGGAAGTGCTGCTGTTCACCGTGCTGACGCCGCTGCATGTGGCGCTGATCGACGATGCGCTGAACCGCCGCTTCAATGCCTGGGCGCTGCTGGCGGCCGCCGTGGCGGTGCTGGGCGCCGGGATCATCCGTTACGACGGGGTCAGTGGCGACTACATCCAGGGCTTCCTCCTGCTGCAGGTGGCCAACGCGACCTTCGCGGCGGGGCAGGTGTTCTACAAGCACCTGGTGCGGAGCTATCCCTCGGACATCCCGCAATACCGCCGTTTCGGTTACTTCTTTGTTGGCGCGCTGCTGATCGCGCTGCCGGGCTGGCTGCTGTTCGGCAATCCGCAGAAGCTGCCGTCCACTGACCTGCAATGGGGAGTGCTGGTGTGGATGGGCCTGCTGGCCACTGCGCTGGGGCAGTTCTGGTGGAACAAGGGCGGCACTATGGTGGATGCAGGCACCCTGGCGGTGATGAACAACCTGCATGTGCCGGTGGGCCTGCTGATCAACCTGCTGATCTGGAACGAGGCTGCCGACTTGCCGCGCCTGGCGCTGGGCGGCGTGGTGATCGTCGCGTCGCTGGGCGTCAATCGTTTTGGCCTGCACCGTCGCAAGGAGCGTTTCGCATGAATATCTCCGGACGTGGCGTAGCGCTGTCCCTGGCGTCCTCCGTGCTTTTCGTGACCCTGCCGGGTTACATCCATTCGCTGGAGCCGCTGACCAGCATCCAGGTGATCGCCCACCGGGTGGTCTGGTCGATTCCGATGGTTCTGCTGCTGGTGCTGTTCACCCGCCAGGGTGGCGTGCTGCGCGAGGCGGGTCGGCGCCTGCTGCGCGAACCTTGGCTGCTGGCCTGCTTCCCGCTGACGGCGGCGATGATGCTGATCCAGTGGGGTGTTTTCATCTGGGCGCCGATGGTCGGGCGCACGCTGGAGTTGTCGCTGGGGTATTTCCTGCTGCCGCTGACCATGGTGCTCTGCGGCCGGGTGTTCTACGGCGAGCGCCTGACCACCTTGCAGGCCATCGCGGTGGCCTTCGCGCTGGCGGGCGTACTGCATGAGCTGTGGCTGACCCGTGCATTCTCCTGGTTCACCCTGATCACCGCACTGGGCTATCCGCCGTACTTCATGCTGCGCCGCAAGATGGCGGTGGATTCGCTGTCCGGCTTTGTCTTCGAGATGATCGTACTGCTGCCGTTCGCCCTGGCGGCGCTGTGGCTGACCGATAGCGGCAAGGTGCTGGAGGAGGTACCCCGGCTGTGGGCGCTGCTGCCGTTGCTGGGGCTGATCAGTGCGCTGGCGTTCGGTGCGATGATGGCGGCCAGTCGATTGTTGCCCATGGGGCTGTTCGGGATTCTGAGCTACGTCGAGCCGGTGCTGCTGTTCGCCATTGCCGTGTTGTTCCTCGGCGAGGCATTCAACCCGGCGCAGATCTGGACCTACGGGCCGATCTGGATCGCCGTGCTGTTGACCGGTTGGGATAGCGCGCGACTCTTGCGCCGGCAGGCGCGTCGCGGCCTGTAATCGAAGGGAGAGAGGCGAGGGACAGGCGCTCTCCTTGCGGAGAGCGCTCAGTATCAATCGTAGCGGCCGCCGACGTCGGCTTTCGCCAGGGTTTCCGGCAGGATGCGGCGGGCAGCGGTGTAGTGCTTCTTCCAGTAGTCGCCTCCGAGGTCGGAGACCCGGACCTTCTGGCCGCGGCGCGGTGCATGGACGAACTGGTTGTCACCGACGTAGATGCCGACATGGTCGACATTGCGGCGGTTGTGGATGCGGAAGAACACCAGATCGCCGGGCTGCAGGTCGCCACGCGCCACTTTCGAGTTGCCGCGCATGCTGTACATCTGCTGCGCGGTACGCGGCAGGTCGACTTCGTCGACGTTCTGGAACACGTAGTTCACCAGGCCGCTGCAATCGAAGCCGCGCTTGGGCGAAGTGCCGCCCCAGCGGTAAGGCGTGCCGATCATGCTGTAGGCGCGCTGGGTAACCTGGTGCGCCTCGCTCTTGGTCGGCTTGACCTGCTTGGCGTTGAAGGTCAGCAGGGCGCTGCCCTGGACCGGGACTCGCAGATCAACCGGTGCGGGTTGATAGGTGCGCGTGATCTTGGAGGAGGCGGTTGCCTCAGTGGCGGCCAACAGGGTCGCCAAGCCTATGGAAAGGCATGTCAAAAGGGTACTTCGCATTCGGCATGTCTTCTTGCTGGTTGATATCGCCCAGACTCCGCTGGATCGCCATTGTTATCGGCGTGGTTTCCTTTGGTCCGCTCAAAAATTCCACGCATTCTGAACGACTTTTCATGACAGTTCGTACCGTCCGTCGATTCTGACAAATACCCTGTGACTTGTAGGACGCTGCGTGACATGTGCTCTGACGTATCAGTCACGGCCTGACCTTATAGCCGGAAGCCCTATAAAACGGGGCTTTCGGCCGCGCGACGGAAAGCCGGCGGGTTAATGGCCAAAAGCCAGGCGCTTAAGGTTTCTTAAGGAAAAACCCGACGAAATGCAGGTAATTGAGCCGTGCGAGTCAATGCAGGTGGGCGAGCAGAGCGGGGAGAACCTGCTCGCGCAGCAGCGGGGCAAGGTTGTGCGGGTAATCGCCGGTGGGGTCCAGCCAGGCGAGCTCTTCCAGCTCGGCGGCAGGCTGGACGGCGTGGGGCAGGGCGGCGATGAAGACCTCGGCGTCCACGCGCATGTCCGGTTCGTTGGCGGCGTTGGCCTGGAACTGGCCCAGAGGAGTCAGCGCAGCGGTCGCCAGGTGCAGGTCGAGCTCTTCGCCCAGTTCGCGCAGCAGGGCCTGGACCGAGGTTTCGCCGGGCTCGTGCTTGCCGCCGGGCAGCATGAACGCCTGGGTGCCACGCTTGCGTACCAGTAGCAGGCGTCCGGCGTCATCCAGCAGACAAGCGGCGGCGATACGAATGGTGGCGGTCATGGCGAGGGCGTTTCCTTCAGAACCTGGTAGCGCATCTGCACGATGCCGCTAGGGAAGCTGCGCTGCTCCAGCAGCTGCAGGCGTTGCTCGAGGCCGATGCTGAACAGCGGAATGCCGGCACCGAGCAGGTGCGGAATGATGCTGACGATCACTTCGTCGAGCAAGCCTCCTGCGAGGAAGTTACCCGCCAGGCTGCCTCCGCCGACCAGCCAGATGCGCTCGCAGCCGCGTGCCTCCAGCGAAGCCAGGGCGTCCACCGGCGCGTAATGTTCCAGTTCCACCTGAGGGGCGGCCTTGGGCAGGTGGTTGGAGCGGGTCATCACCAGCGCGGGCTTGTCCGGATAGGGCCATTCCCCCTGTTTCAGACAGAACAGGTACGTGGCGCGGCCCATGAGCAGGCCGTCGATGCTGGAGTAGAACGCGTGGTAGCCATGGTCGTCGGTTTCGCTGCCATAACCTTCGAGCCAGTCCACGCTGCCGTCCGGGCGTGCGATATAGCCGTCAAGGCTGGCGGCCACATAATAGATGAGAGTCGATGGCACCTGTTTTCTCCTTTTTGTCAGGCCCATCAGAGCATGGCATCGCCTTTCGAAGGGCGCCGCTACGTTTGTCGGGTTATTGACGCGGCACCGCCCGCGCGCAGGCGGCTGGCAATATTTCCAGCGCGCGGGCTCGGCAAACATTAAGCTATGCAGCTATTTGGTCTTTACGTGATATCGAGGTCTGCCTTGTTCTCCCAATTCGCCCTGCACGAACGCCTGCTGAAGGCGCTCGATTCTCTGTCCTTCACCGAGCCGACCCCGGTCCAGGCGGCGGCCATTCCGAAGGCCCTGGAGGGGCGCGACCTGCGGGTAACGGCGCAGACCGGCAGCGGCAAGACCGCCGCTTTCGTACTGCCGCTGCTGCATCGCCTGCTCACCGAGGAAAAGCCCAAGAGCGGCGCTCGCGCGCTGATCCTGCTGCCGACCCGTGAGCTGGCCCAGCAGACTCTCAAGGAAGTCGAGCGCTTCGCCCAGTTCACCTACATCAAGGCTTGCCTGATCACCGGCGGCGAAGATTTCAAGGTGCAGGGCGCACGCCTGCGCAAGAACCCGGAAATCATCATCGGCACACCGGGCCGCCTGAACGAGCAGTTCAACGCCGGCAACCTGCCGCTGGGCGATGTGGAAGTACTGATCCTCGACGAAGCCGACCGCATGCTCGACATGGGCTTCTCCGAGGACGTCCTCAAGCTCGCCGCACAGTGCCCGGCCGAGCGCCAGACCCTGCTGTTCTCCGCCACCACTGGCAGCGGCCTGCACGAGATGGTTGAGAAGGTCCTGCGCGAGCCCGAGTTCCTGCAGCTCAACCGCGTCAGCGAGCTGAATGAAGATGTCAGCCAGCAGGTGATACTGACCGACCACGTCGGCCACAAGGAACAGCTGCTGCAATGGCTGCTGACCAACGAGACTTATGAGAAGGCCATTGTCTTCACCAACACCCGCGTCGCCGCCGACCGCCTGACTGGCCGGCTGATCGCCGCCGGGCACAAGGTTTTCGTGCTGCATGGCGAGAAGGACCAGAAGGACCGCAAGCTGGCCATCGAGCGCCTGAAGCAGGGCGCGGTGAAAATCCTCGTCGCCACCGACGTGGCAGCCCGTGGCCTGGACGTTGACAGCCTGGATTTGGTGATCAACTTCGATATCCCGCGTCGGGGCGACGAGTACGTGCACCGCATTGGCCGTACTGGTCGCGCGGGCGCCGGCGGCACTGCGATCTCGCTGGTCGGCCATGGCGACTGGAACCTGATGTCGAGCATCGAGCGCTACCTCAAGCTGCGCTTCGAGCTGCGTGTCATCAATGAGCTGAAGGCCACCTACAAGGGGCCGAAGAAGGTCAAGGCGTCCGGCAAGGCGGCCGGCACCAAGAAGAAAAAGGATGACGCGAAGAAGACCGGCAGCAAGGCGGGAGCGAAGAAAAAGCCAGCCGCCCGCCCCAAGGCCGGCCCGTCGAAGGTCGTGAGCCAGGATGGCCTGGCGCCGCTCAAGCGCAAGAAGCCGGCAGCGGAATAAGCCTTCCGCGTCGCGCCAGACGCCTCTCCTGACCGAGAGGCGTTTTTGTTTCTGCGCCGGTCAGCCCAGTGTTTCCGGTGGCGCTTCGTAGCTACTCGACTCGTAACTCACTCCGTGGCGAATCACCGGTGGCGCGTCACCGTCGTGGAGGCTGGTCACGTTGTCGATGATGGTCTTGTCCTCCAGGGTGAGGCGGTCGAGCATGCGCAGGTGGCCGATCCAGTTGTCCACCAGGAACAGTTCCTGCCAGATCTCGGGGTTGCTCACGTCGCGGTACAGCGCCCAGCGTTCCGCGCCGTTGCGCAGGCGCAGGCGGCGCAGTGGCTTGGCGGCGCGGACAAAGTCGCGGGTGCGCTCGGCAGGTATCCGGTACTCGATGGAGACCAGCACCGAGCCACGCTCGGGGTTGAACACGAAGGTCGGCTGGCCCGGAACGCCGCCCGGTGCGCGAGCAATGCTGGCGGAGTTGAGCTCCGGCAGGCGCGAGTTGTAGAGCAATGCCACGGAGATCAGCAGCAGGCAGCCGGCGGCGATCAACGCGCCTTGCACGCCCATGGTTTCGGCGAAGTGGCCCCAGAGGAAGGAGCCGGCGGCCAGGCCGCCATAGATCGCCGTCTGGTAGAGCGCCAGGGCGCGCGCCTTGACCCAGTCGGGCACGAGGATCTGCACGGCCGAGTTGTAGGTGGCGACAGCGGCGATCCAGCAGGCGCCGCCGAGCACCAGCGCGGGGAAGATCACCCACAGATTGTCGACCCAGCCCAGGGTCAGCATGACCAGTGCCAGGGTCGCGGCGGCGAAGCTGATCAGCCGGCTGCTGCCCAGCCATTGCCGTGCCTTGCTCACGACCGTGCTGGCGACGATTGCGCCAAGCCCGAGGGCGCCGAGCATGTAGCCGTACACCGAGGCACTGCCGTCCGGGTTGCGGTGTGCCAGCAGCGGCAGCAAAGCCCAGACTGCGCTCGCCGACAGGCCGAAGACCGCTGAGCGCAGCATCACCAGGCGAGTGACGCTGGAGTACTGGGTGAAACGCAGCGCGGCGATCACGCCTTCGAAGATGTGCTCCGGCGGCAGGGTGCGCTTGGGCACGTCGCGGCGCCACTGCCAGATCGCCCAGATCAGCGCGGCATAGCAGATGCAGTTGAACAGGAATACCCAGGAGGCCCCGGTGGCCGACAGCAGCAGGCCGCCGATGGCCGGGCCGACGGCGCGGGCGACGTTGTAGTTGACGCTGTTGAGCAGCACCGCATCGCCGAGCATGCGCGGCGGCACCTGCTCGTTCACCGCCGCCTGCCAGGCGGGAATGGTGATCGAGCTGCCCAGCGACAGCCAGAGGATCGACACGATCAGCATCAGCGGGTCGAGATAGCCCATGAACGCCAGCACCGTCACCAGCGCGGCGCCGGAGAGTTCCACCGTCAGGCCCACCAGCATGATCTTGCGGCGGTCGTGGTTGTCGGCCAGCACACCGGACATGATCGACAGCAGCACCAGCGGCAGCGCCGAGGCGACCTGGATCATCGCCACCATCAGCGGGCTCGCGTGGGCCTCGGTGACGACCCAGGCGGCGGCCACCGATTGCGCCCAGGTGCCCAGGTTGGCGAACAGGTTGCAGATCCAGATGATGCGGAACGCGGCGATGCTGAAGGGCGCGAGGACGCCGCTGCGGGGTTCTGCTGGATCGGGCTTGAGGGGGAGGTCTTGCTTGGGTGAAACGGACTGCAGCATGGGGACGCCCTTATTTCGAGTGGCTGGCACGCGCGTGGAACCGGTGCCTATCCATGCCGGGGAAGTGTAGTGGCTGAGTCGGTATGCGCCATTGATGATGGTCAGACGTGGCGTTATCGGTGACACGCGCTGGCAAGCTTCGACAGTGCCTGCGCGGTTCTGGATTGTTAGGCTGCGTCGGAATTTTCCACATTGCACTGCCAAATAAGAGCGAAGAGCCGATGAAGCGACTTTCCACCTGCCTGCTGGCCGGCCTGCTGGCCCTGCCGCAAAGCCTCTGGGCCTGGTCCAATCACACCCTGGGCAGCTATATCGCCCTGCAGCAATTACCGGCGGTTGCCCGGGCCCCCGAGGTTGAGGTCGAACCGCTGGAAAGCTTCATCAGCCAGCAGCGCGCCGGCCTGGTGAAGCTGCTGGACGAGCAGGAAGCCTACGCTCGCGAGCACTTCCGCCAGTACCCGCCGCGCCCGGATGACCTGCGCCTGAGCGAAGACGGCCGCGACGACTTGCGCCAGGCCTTCCTCATGGCGCTGCGCCTGAACCCCGAGATCAAGCTGGCCACCGCGGTGCAGCCGCCACCCGGCGGCGAACTGCCGAATCACGTCGCGCTGCAACCGGCGGAGGTGCTGGTATTCCGCAACCTGTCCGGCTGGAACCAGTGGCGCTTCGTGCAACTGCAGGCGGGCGAGAAGATTCCCGCAATCGGTGTGCTGGCCAGCGCCGCCGACGAGCCGGACTTCGGCCACGATATCAACCTGTTCAGCGACAACCCCGGCGAGGCTGGCCAGCGTTATGGCTTCGGCACTCAGCCGTTCGGCGACCCGCGCTATGAGTTCAGCTCCCAGGCGCCGTTCCACATGGGCTTCTACCACGAGGACGCGATCATCTTCACCGGCGCGCCGTACCTGGAGCGCAATTGGCCGGAGTGGCGCGCTTACCAGTTCTACGGCCTGGCGCGCTTCGCCTTCGACAAGGGCCACCCGTACTGGGGCTACCGTTTCCTCGGCTGGGCGATGCATTACATCCAGGACATGACCCAGCCGTATCACTCGACGCCGCTGCCCGGTGAGACGACCACCAGCATGCTGTGGACGGCGGGCAAGTCCATCGCCGGTTTCGATGCCGACAAGCAGGCAGCGATCCAGCGCGTGGCGGACCGGCATACGGGCGTCGAGCGTTATCAGGTGGACTGGCTGCGCGAGACGCTGCGCCTGGGCGGGCAGTCGCCGTTGCTGGCGGCCTATGCGGATGTCAGTACCGATGGCGGTTATCCACCGTATTCGACGGAGTATCTGCGCGAGGTGGTGGCGAGCGAGTCCCATGCCCATGCGGCGGCGTTCGACGCGGCGATCGGCCATTGGCTGGAAAACGAGAAGGCGCCAGCGGGGGATTTCAGCGCGGGGAACTCACCGGAACCGTTCCGGCACGATGAGGCGTTGGATGAGCAGATTCTGCAGTTGATCCGGCACTTCGGCGCACACAGTCGCAATATTGCGAAAGCGGCGCTGCAGCCGTAAGGCAGGGCTGGCAGTCAAGCCGGGGCTGCGTGGGCCCCGGCGCAACTGCACAAGTCGCTTAGCCGCCGGAACAGCCGTTGCCCCACACTTGGTATTCGACGGTGTGGCGCTGACCCTGGGTATCTTCGTAGGTCATGCGCGCCGGCACGATGCCGCACTCGTTGGACACGTCGGTGGTCGAGATGACGTGGGCGACGTCCAGTTTCATGTCGTAGGTGTACTGCTCCACGGCCGCGCTTGGCGCCTGGTCGGCGGCGTTCACCTGCTCGGCCAGGGCGAGCGAAGAGAAGCCCAGCATGGCCAGGATGACTACAGCTTTCATGAATTTACCTGCCTTGTTCCCGGTGTCCGGACGTGACGGGTCCGTGACGTTCAGCGGATGGCTGCGTCGGGAATCGTTGGGGTTGATTACGGGTCTTGGGTGGTGTTGCGGCGCGCGCTGTAACAGCACGGAAATAATAGGATTTACCTGACCTGAGTCATATATCCAGGCGCCAACAAGACTTCGTACTCAGAGGCAACAATCCAGGATTGACGCGGGTTGCAGGGGTGTTCTTGCGGCGGGTGGTCGCAGGTTCTGGCAATTTCGGGATGCAGTTGCAGGGGGCGTAGGAGCAACAGTCTTTCTCGGGAAGCCCGTGCCGATGCGTTCCCCTCACCCCTGCCGTCTCCCAGGGGGAGAGGGAGCCGTCCGTGCCGGCTGTTGCCGACGTTTCATCCTGCACCGAACGGTCCCCTCTCCCCTTGGGAGAGGGCTAGGGTGAGGGATGGCCCTAGCGCAGAGGTATCTCGTAGGAGCGGACTCCGTCCGCGATGTCTGGCATGCCGCTCTCAGGCTGAACCTGGCGATTGGATCAGCCGATCGCGGACGGAGTCCGCTCCTACGAAACGATCTGAAGTTCGGTGCCGTGCGGTTCGCGCAGCGGCGACTGTGGGTCGAGCAGCGAGGTGCGGATGAAGTGCAGGTAGCTGCACACGCGGCGCAAGGGCGAGGAATCGAAGTGCGGCGGGCGGCGATCGTCGGTAGTGCGGGTCGCGTGGATCGCGTGCTCCACGGCAGCCAGCGCGCGCTGGCGGTTGCTTTCGCTGGGCTGGATGAACAAGCGGATCAGCGCTCGGCCCAGCGCGCGGATAGCCCGCCGCCAGGGCATGCGCTCGGCGTACCAGGGCTCTTTCGGCAGGGCTTCCTGTTCGCGGCGCAACTCGATGATCGACAGGCCGATCTCCTGCACCTGGAAAGTCCAGCGCAACAGGCGACGCTGCACGTCAGGTCGCCCTGTGGATAACCCGTAGGCCTGATTGAGCAGATCACGGGTGCCACTCTCGAAGTTGGACGACAGGCCCTTCAGCGGATCGCTGATCACCCGTACCACGCGCAGGCGCAGCTCGGCTTCCAGACGCTCCCACAACCATGGCCGGTTCGGCGGCAGGATGACGATCGCCGCGACCACCGCCATGCCCATGGACAGCAGCATCGCCAGGTATTCGTTGATGAAGGTGTAGGCGTCGTAGCGCGCGAGGTTGGCCGGCAGCGAGGCGATGCAGAACCACACCAGCAGGCCGACGCCGTAGCCGCTCCACTTCGGCCGGGTGATCAGGAAGGCACCCAGGGTGAACACCGGTGCGAGCACGAAGCACAGCAGCGGGAAGCCGTCGATGTGCGGCAGCACGCGGAAGGTCAGGATGAAGCCCAACGTGGCGCCGAGCAGCGTGCCGAGGGTCAGTTGCAGTGACAGACGCTTGGGATTGGGCGAGGCGGAGGACAGTGCGGCGATCAGTACCGAAGTCAGCGCGAAGGTGGCGCCACTGAGCCAGGATGTTTCGATCCAGAACACCCCGCCGACGATCACCAGCAGCGCGCAGCGAAAGCCCGCAACCGCTGCGGCGAGTGCGTTGGCCTTGGGCGTGAAGCGCTCCTTCCACTGCTCGCGCTCGTGCTTGTGCGCGGCGAGCGAGGCGTGGGTCTGCGCGTAGTTGTGCATGTCGTCGACGAAGCGGAACAGCAGTTCGGCGGCGGTCTCGAAATCCAGCTGGTCGGCTTCCCGCGGGCAGGTGTGGCCGAGGCTGGCGCGAGCCTCGCGGATACGTGGCATCAGGTGATGCTTGCAGAGTTCCAGCTGCACGCTCAGGCGCTCGGCGTCCGCTTCGCTGAGCGGCCGGCCGTGCCAGCTGGAGAGCAGTTCGCTGACATCGATCAGGCACGGCATCAGCACTTCCAGCACGTTGCTGGCCTGTCGCGCGCGCAGGCGGTCAAGCAGGCGCTGCAGGGCGTGGAAGCGCGTGGTCAACTGCATGAACTCGCTGTTCAGTCGTGCCAGGCGGCCGCTGCGCAGGCGCATGTGCGGGTCTTCGAAGGCGGTGACGTTGCGCAGGCTTTCCAGGCCCACCACTTCGGCGGCGATGCGCGCACTGGCCTGCTCGAAGCGCTCGCGCTCCAGCGTGCCATTCAGGCCGGCGCTGGCGAGGCCGGCGAAGTCACCGAAGCGGGTGTTCAGCGCGTTGCGCAGGGCGGCGGTACTGGTCTGCGGCAGGACGATGGCGCTGACCACGCCGGTGCAGAGAATCCCCAGGGTGATCTCGATCACCCGCCACAGCGCCTGCATGAAGGCGCCTTCGGGGTGTAGCGTGGCGGGGATGCCGATCATCACGGCGGTATAGCCGGCGAGCAGGCAGGCGTAGGCGCGGAAGTCGCGATAGCGTGCCGCACCGGCAGTACACAGGCCGACCCAGATCGCCACGCAGAGCAGGAACAGCACGCGCTCCTGGGCGAACAGGGCGATGAAGGTGACCATCACCGTGAGCCCGGCCAGCGTGCCGAGGATGCGGTAGAAACTCTTCGCCAGTACCTGGCCACTCTGCGGCTGCAGCACGATGAAAGCGCTGACCAGCACGGTGTTGGGCTGCGGCAGTTCAAGACGGTAGGCCAGCCACAACGCCGTGAAGGCGGTGATCAGCGTCTTGAGGATGAACATCCAGGTGACGCCATCGGTGTGCGCCCAGTCGGACAGGGCGAAGCGCACCGCGGCGGCCTTGGGCAGGCGCACGGACAGACTGCTCATCAGGCTTATCTCGGCAGGCGGTGGTGAGGCTGGATCGGGCCTTGAGGACCCTGTAGTTCGAGGTGCAGAGGAGTGGGAGGCACGTTGCACGAAAGGCGGAGCACGGGTGCGAATCCTGGGGTGTCGCGGCAGACCGCGTTGGGGACGGCGATTCTAGAAGTGCGCCGGGGGGCAGGATAAGCTGACGGTTGGATGAATTATTGTTGCCTGAAAGGACAATAATCCCGTCGCGACAGGTATGCGACAATTCGCCGCCTGTCATGAATCTGTAACAAGGCGTTGCTCGTTCGAGCGCCGTTGCAGAGGCCGCCCGCCGTGGCGTGGACAGGCTCTCAGGAGAAATGATGGACCTGCTGCACAACATGCGTGCTTTCGTCTGTGTCGCCGAGACCGGCAGCTTCACCGCTGCCGCCCAGCGCATGGACCTCACCACCGCCTACGTCTCGCGGACGGTGGCCAAGCTCGAAGCGCACCTGCGTACCCGCCTGCTACACCGCACCACCCGCCGCATCGCCCTCACTGAAGCCGGCCAGCGCTACCTGCAGCGCTGCCAGCAGATCCTCGGCTACATCGAGGAAGCCGAGGCCGAGGCCGGCGACGCCCACGCCCGGCCCCACGGCAAGGTGAAGGTGCATGCCATGACCGGCATCGGCCAGCACTACCTGATCCGTGCGATCTCGCAGTACTGCGAAATCTACCCGGAGGTTACCTTCGACCTGACCCTGGCCAACCGCATCACCGACATCCTCGACGAGGGCTACGACATCTCCGTGGTCATCGCCCAGGAGCTGCCGGATTCGGGCTTCGTCTCCAAGCGCATCGGCAAGACCTACAGCGTGCTCTGCGCGTCCCCCGAATACGTGGCGCGCCATGGCATGCCCAAGCAGCTCGCGGAGCTGACCGATCACCGTTGCCTGCGCCTGGTTAATTCGGTGATGTCGCTGGACAAGTGGCTGTTCGACGGCCCCGACGGCCAGGAAATGGTCGGCATCAACCACAGCCACTTCCAGGTCAACACCGCCGACGCCATGACCGAGGCGGTGCGTGCCGGCATGGGCATTGGCGCGCTGCCGGTGTATTCCGCCGTGCAAGGACTCAAGGACGGCAGCCTGGTGCGCGTGCTGCCCGACTACAGTCTGTTCCACCTCAACGTCTATGCGCTGTATCCGTCGCGCCAGTACCTGGATGCGAAAATCCGCACCTGGGTGGAATTCCTCCGCGACTGCGTGCCCGGCATGCTCGAGGAACACGAGCGGATGATGCTCGAACACCGCACCCGACAGCCTGGCTGACACGCTATCCGGCAGCATTGAACCCGCGAATCCTTCCGCGCCCGGCCATCGCCGGGCGTTTCTTTTCGCGCCTTGCGTTCCGCTGTGTCGAACGCGGCTTTGGGAAAAGACGAATTCTCCGAACGCCAACATTTGCGTCAGTCTCCCTGCGAGCCTGCCGCCAGGCTCACCTCGCAAGCACAAGAACAAATTGAGGGTGACGCGATGTTTGGATCGATGTTTGGATCGACGGGGCGGGCGTTGCTCGCCGTCCTGGCGTTGGCCTGCGCTACTGCCACACAGGCTGCCAATGAACCGCAGGCTGCCAATCAACCGACTATCCATGAGCCGGCTGTTCATGAGCCGGCTGTTCATGAACCCATAGTGATCAAGTTTGCCCACGTGGTCGCGGAGAACACGCCCAAGGGGCAAGGCGCGCTGATGTTCAAGCGCCTGGCTGAAGAGCGCCTGCCCGGCCGGGTGCGCGTGGAGGTCTACCCGAACTCCTCGCTGTTCGGCGACGGCAAGGAGATGGAAGCACTGCTGCTGGGCGACGTGCAGATGCTCGCGCCGTCCCTGGCCAAGTTCGAGCAGTACACCAAGAAGGTGCAGATCTTCGACCTGCCGTTCCTCTTCGACGACATCCAGGCCGTCGACAACTTCCAGCGCAGCCCGCAGGGCCAGAGCCTGCTGACCAGCATGCAGGGCAAGGGCATCCTCGGCCTGGCCTACTGGCACAACGGGATGAAGCAGCTGTCGGCCAACCGCCTGCTGCTCGAGCCGGGCGATGCGCGCGGGCTGAAGTTCCGCGTGCAGGCCTCCGATGTGCTCAACGAGCAGTTCCGCGAGCTGCGCGCGATCTCCCGCAAGATGTCCTTCGCCGAGGTCTACCAGGGCTTGCAGACCGGCGTGGTGAATGGCACCGAGAACACCTGGTCGAACTACGAGAGCCAGAAGGTCAACGAGGTGCAGAAGTACTTCACCGAGTCCAACCATGGGCTGGTGGACTACATGGTGATCACCAACGCGAAGTTCTGGAACGGCCTGCCGCCCGACATCCGCGACGAGCTGCAGAAGATCATGGCCGAGGTCACCGTGCAGGTGAACCTGGAAGCCGAGCGCCTGAACCGTGACGCCCGCCAGCGCATCCTCGCCAGCGGCGGCAGCGAGATCCACGCACTCACCGCGCAGCAGCGCGCCGACTGGCGCGAGGCGATGCAGCCGGTGTGGCAGAAATTCCGCAACAACGTCGGCGCCGATTTCCTCCAGGCCGCCGAAGCCTCCAACCGCCCCCATTGATCCGTCCGGCCCCGCCGGTTGGCGGGGCTTTGTGGAGTGCCTTGTATGAATCGACTCATGCGCGTCTGGAACCACTTCGAGGAGGGCGCTATCGCCTTCCTGCTGGCGACCATGACGCTGGTGACCTTCGTCTACGTGGTGATGACCAACGTCTTCACCCTGTTCTATGACCTGGGGGATCGCCTGCCCGCCGTGCAGGCACCGTTCTACGCCGTCGGCGACGCGATCCTCGGCGCTGCCCAGGACATGTCCTGGAGCAACGCGCTGACCAAGGCGCTGTTCGGTTGGCTGATCTTCTTCGGCATCGCCTATGGCGTGCGTACCGCTGGCCACCTGGGCGTGGATGCGCTGGTGAAGCTGGCGCCGCGCCCGGTGCAACGCTGCATCGGCGTGCTCGCCTGCCTCTGCTGCCTGGGCTACGCCGGGCTGTTCATGGTTGCCAGCTTCGACTGGGTGAAGACCTTGTTCATCGCCGGCATCGGCGCCGAAGACCTCGACCACTTCGGCATCCTCCAAGCCTACATCGCGGTGATCGTGCCCATCGGCTTCGGCCTGGTGCTCCTGCGTTACCTGGAAATCCTCGTCAACCTGTTGCGCGGCCGCCAGCTCGGCCTGGGCCTCGCCGACGAGGCCGCGGAGGCCTCGAAACTGGCTGGCGAAGAAGCCGCGGAGAATCGTCCATGACCGTGATGATGCTGTTCCTCCTGCTGTTCGTCTTCATGTTCATCGGCGTGCCCATCGCCATTTCCCTGGGGCTTTCCGGCGCGCTGACGATCCTGCTGTTCAGCCCGGATTCGGTGCGCTCGCTGGCGATCAAGCTGTTCGAGACCTCCGAGGCATACACGCTGCTGGCGATCCCGTTCTTCCTGCTCTCCGGCGCCTTCATGACCACCGGCGGCGTGGCCCGTCGGCTGATCGATTTCGCCAACGCCTGCGTCGGCCACATCCGTGGTGGCCTGGCGATTGCCGCGGTGCTGGCGTGCATGCTGTTCGCCGCGCTGTCCGGTTCGTCACCTGCAACGGTGGCGGCGGTGGGCTCGATTGCCGTGGCCGGCATGGTGCGTTCGGGCTACCCGCGCGAGTTCGGCGCCGGGATCATCTGTAACGCCGGGACCCTGGGCATCCTGATTCCGCCGTCGATCGTCATGGTGGTGTACTCCGCCGCCACCGAGACCTCGGTGGGCAAGCTGTTCGTTGCCGGTGTGGTGCCGGGCCTGCTGCTGGGCGTGATCCTGATGGTGGTGATCTACATCGTCGCGCGGGTGAAGAATCTCCCGGCGCAGCCGCGCGCCAGCCTGCGCGAGTGGTTGTCCGCTGCACGTCGCGCCGGTTGGGGGTTGTTGCTGCTGGTGATCATCCTCGGCGGCATCTACTCCGGGCTGTTCACGCCCACCGAGGCGGCGGCGGTGGCGGCGGTCTACTCGGCCTTCGTCGCGCTGTTCGTCTACAAGGACATGCGCCTGCGCGATTGCCCCAAGGTGCTGGTGGAGTCGGGGCGGCTGAGCATCATGCTGATGTTCATCATCGCCAACGCCATGCTCTTCGCCCACGTGCTGACCACCGAGCAGATTCCCCAGCAGATCACCGAGTGGGTGATGCAGGAAGGGCTGACGCCGATCGGCTTCCTGCTGATGGTCAACGTGGTGCTGCTGGTGGCCGGCAGCTTCATGGAGCCCTCGGCCATCGTGCTGATCCTGGCGCCGATCTTCTTCCCCATCGCCATGCGCCTGGGGATCGACCCGATCCACCTGGGGATCGTCATGGTGGTGAACATGGAGATCGGCCTGGTGCACCCGCCGGTGGGGCTCAACCTGTTCGTCACCTCGGCGGTCACCGGGTTGCCGCTGGGCTCGACCATCCGCGCGGCGCTGCCGTGGCTGATGATCCTGCTGCTGTTCCTGATCCTGGTGACCTACGTGCCCTACATCTCGCTGGCGCTGCCCCACGCGCTGGGCATGTGACAGGTTGTCGCGGCCCCATGGCAGTAAGGCTGATGGGGCCCATCACTACGACTAAGGATTGGTAAGACCATGGTCGAATGGCCTGGGGAAGGGTGTCGCCGTTACAACTTAGGGCAACAAAAACAACACTCTTCACCGAGGTAAAACGCCATGACAGCGGCATCCGTGTACCCCGTGCGTCCCGAAGTGGCCGCGACCACTCTGACCGACGAGGCCACCTACAAGAAGCTGTATCAGCAGTCGGTGGTCAACCCCGACGGCTTCTGGCGCGAACAGGCCCAGCGCATCGACTGGATCAAGCCGTTCACCAAGGTCAAGCAGACCTCTTTCGATGACCACCACGTGGACATCAAGTGGTTCGCTGACGGCACCCTGAACCTCTCCTACAACTGCCTCGACCGTCACCTGGCCGAGCGCGGCGACCAGCTCGCCATCATCTGGGAAGGCGACGATCCTTCCGAGCACAAGGAAATCACCTACCGCGAACTGCACGAGCAGGTCTGCAAGTTCGCCAACGCCCTGCGTGGCCAGGACGTGCACCGTGGCGACGTGGTGACCATCTACATGCCGATGATCCCGGAAGCCGTGGTCGCCATGCTGGCCTGCGCCCGCGTCGGCGCGATCCACTCCGTGGTGTTCGGCGGCTTCTCCCCAGAAGCCCTGGCCGGCCGCATCATCGACTGCCGCTCCAAAGTCGTGATCACCGCCGACGAAGGCCTGCGCGGTGGCAAGAAGACCCCGCTCAAGGCCAACGTCGACGACGCGCTGACCAACCCGGAAACCAACAGCGTGCAGAAGATCATCGTCTGCAAGCGCACCGGTTCTCCCATCAAGTGGAACCAGCACCGTGACGTGTGGTTCGAGGACCTGATGAAGGTCGCCGGCTCCACCTGCGCACCGAAGGAAATGGGCGCCGAGGACCCGCTGTTCATCCTCTACACCTCCGGTTCCACCGGCAAACCCAAGGGCGTGCTGCACACCACCGGCGGCTACCTGGTCTATGCCTCGCTGACCCACGAGCGGGTGTTCGACTACCGTCCGGGCGAAGTCTTCTGGTGCACCGCCGACATTGGCTGGGTCACCGGCCACACCTACGTCGTCTACGGCCCGCTGGCCAATGGCGCGACCACCGTGCTGTTCGAGGGCGTGCCGAACTATCCGGACATCTCCCGCGTGGCGAAGATCGTCGACAAGCACAAGGTCAACATCCTCTACACCGCGCCGACCGCCATCCGCGCGATGATGGCCGAGGGCAAGGCGGCAGTCGAAGGCGCCGATGGCTCCAGCCTGCGCCTGCTCGGTTCGGTCGGCGAGCCGATCAACCCGGAAGCCTGGCAGTGGTACTACGAGACCGTCGGCCAGTCGCGCTGCCCGATCGTCGATACCTGGTGGCAGACCGAAACCGGCGCCTGCCTGATGACCCCGCTGCCGGGCGCCCACGGCCTGAAGCCGGGCTCTGCGGCCAAGCCGTTCTTCGGCGTGGTGCCGGCGCTGGTGGACAACCTGGGCAACATCCTGGAAGGGGCTACCGAGGGCAACCTGGTGATCCTGGACTCCTGGCCGGGCCAGGCACGCACCCTGTACGGCGACCACGACCGCTACGTGGACACCTACTTCAAGACCTTCAAGGGCATGTACTTCACCGGCGACGGCGCCCGTCGCGACGAGGACGGCTACTACTGGATCACCGGCCGCGTCGATGACGTGCTCAACGTCTCCGGCCACCGCATGGGCACCGCCGAGATCGAGAGCGCCCTGGTGGCCCACCCGAAAGTTGCCGAGGCCGCGGTGGTTGGCGTACCGCACGACATCAAGGGGCAGGGCATCTATGTCTACGTCACCCTGAATGCCGGTGAGGAAACCAACGAGCAACTGCGTCAGGAACTGCGTGCCTGGGTGCGCAAGGAAATCGGCCCGATCGCCACTCCGGACGTGATCCAGTGGGCGCCCGGCCTGCCGAAGACCCGCTCGGGCAAGATCATGCGCCGCATCCTGCGCAAGATCGCCACGGCCGAGTACGACACCCTGGGTGATATTTCCACCCTGGCCGACCCGGGTGTGGTGCAGCACCTGATCGACACGCACCAGGCCATGCGCGCAGCCTGATCTGCGGCTCCATGAAAAACGCCCCGCTTGCCGGGGCGTTTTTCATTCCTGCGTCTTTATGCCGGGCGCCTGCCTGCGCTGAAGCTCTCGCTGAGCACGAATGTAGGATGGCGTGGAGCGCAGCGATACCCATCAATTCCGTACGCATCGACAGCATGGGTATCGCAAGCTCCACCCATCCTACGAGTTCGCTTTCCGCGGAGGGCGATAGCTCGCAGGGCGCATAACGCGCCTTATCCGTCGGCGGGGTATCGGCGGATAACCCGTTCCGGGTTATCCGCCCTACAGTGTGCTTCCTGCTCAGCGGTAACATTTCCCTGCGACAAAATGAGGCGTCAGGAAACAGTTCGCACGGATTCGGTGCGTCTTTTCTGTCCGCGCGGAATGAGTCAATATCGCGCACCTCGCGTAATACCTGGTGTTTGATATTTGTGGCCCAATTACTGCAGGTAAATTGGGTTTTACTACCTGCTTTCGGATCACGTAAAATTCGCGCCGTCAAGCCGCCGGGGCTCTGTCTCCGGCGCTTCTATAATTACTTGTCGCATTGAAGAAATAACCGCTCCGGGGCTGTCGCTAGAATGCCGCTCACCCCGGTAGGCGCGCTTTTCACAAGAATCGCGCCGGCAATGCGCAGACGAACAATAACCTTCACTTCTGCACGGGCAGCCTGGGCCAACCCCTTTCTCCTGCCAATCGAAGTCCTACCCTCGAAGGAGTTACTGATGAAGAAGTTTGCACTTCTCGGTGCGCTGGCCCTGTCCGCGCTTTCCCTGGTTGCCCACGCTGACGACAAGCCGGTCCGCATCGGCATCGAAGCCGGTTATCCGCCTTTCTCCTTCAAGACTCCCGATGGCAAGCTCGCCGGTTTCGACGTGGATATCGGCAACGCCCTGTGCGAAGAAATGAAGGTCAAGTGCACCTGGGTCGAGCAGGAGTTCGATGGCCTGATCCCGGCGCTGAAGGTCCGCAAGATCGACGCCATCCTCTCGTCCATGACCATCACCGACGAGCGCAAGAAGTCCGTCGACTTCACCAACAAGTACTACCACACCCCCGCGCGCTTCGTGATGAAGGAAGGCGTGACCCTGAACGACCCGCTGGTCGACCTGAAGGGCAAGAAGGTCGGTGTGCTGCGCGCCTCCACCCATGACCGCTACGCCACCGACGTCCTGGCCCCGGCCGGCATCGAAGTGGTGCGCTACAACTCGCAGAACGAAGCCAACATGGACCTGGTCTCCGGCCGCATCGATGCGACCATGGCCGACTCGGTCAACCTCGACGATGGCTTCCTGAAAACCGACGCCGGCAAGGGTTATGCCTTCGTAGGTCCGGAATACAACGATCCGAAGTACTTCGGTGGTGGCGCCGGTATCGCCGTGCGCAAGGGTGATACCGCCCTGGCCGAGAAATTCAATACGGCCATCGCCGGCATCCGTGCCAACGGCAAGTACAAGGAAGTACAGGACAAGTACTTCAAGTTCGACGTCTACGGCGAGAACTGATCCACGTCCAGAAGTGGCACAGACCCAGGCCCGGTCCTGATGTTTGTGCCACTTTTTTATTGGGGGCGATCCGTCAGCTGGCGGGCGCCCTGCAGCGTCCGTGCGGTTGCGGGCGGCTTCCGGTCTAGAGGTGCGAAACTATGTTCAATGGCTACGGAGCCACCATCGTCGATGGTGCCTGGCTGACGCTTCAGCTGTCCCTGCTGTCGATGGCCCTGGCAATCGCGTTGGGCCTGCTCGGCGCGGCCATCCGCCTGTCGCCGGTGAAGTGGCTGGCCTGGTGCGGCGACCTCTATTCCACCGTGATCCGCGGCGTGCCGGACCTGGTGCTGATCCTGCTGATCTTCTACGGCGGCCAGGCCGCAGTGAACTGGGTCGCGCCGATGGTCGGCTATGACGACTATATCGATCTCAACCCCTTCGCCTCGGGCGTCGGCACCCTGGGCTTCATCTTCGGTGCCTACCTGTCCGAAACCTTCCGCGGCGCCTTCATGGCGATCCCGAAAGGGCAGGGCGAGGCCGGCTTCGCCTATGGCATGAGCCCGCTGCAGGTGTTCTTCCGCATCCAGGTGCCGCAGATGATCCGCCTGGCCATTCCGGGCTTCACCAACAACTGGCTGGTGCTGGTCAAGGCCACCGCGCTGATCTCCGTGGTCGGCCTGCAGGACATGATGTTCAAGGCCAAGCAGGCCTCGGACGCCACCCGCGAACCCTTCACCTATTTCCTCTCCGTGGCGGCGCTGTACCTGGTGGTCACCAGCGTTTCCCTGGTGCTGCTGCGCATGCTCGAACGCCACTATTCGGTCGGCGTGAAAGTCGCCGAGCTTTGAGACCGGGAGCCCTCGCATGATCTTTGATTACACCGTCATCTGGGACAGCCTGCCGCTCTACTTCAGCGGCCTGCTGGTGACCCTCAAGCTGCTGGCCATCTCACTGTTCTTCGGCCTGCTCGCGGCAGTGCCGCTGGCGCTGATGCGCTGTTCGAAGAACCCGGCGGTGAACCTGCCCGCCTGGCTCTACACCTACGTAATCCGCGGCACGCCGATGCTGGTGCAGCTGTTCCTCATCTATTACGGCCTGGCGCAGTTCGCCGTGGTACGCGAAAGCTTCCTCTGGCCGTGGCTGTCCAACGCCACCTTCTGTGCCTGCGCCGCGTTCGCCATCAACACCAGCGCCTATACCGCCGAGATCCTCGCCGGCAGCATTCGCGCCACGCCCCATGGCGAGATCGAAGCCGCCAAGGCCATGGGCATGTCGCGCCTGAAGATGTACCGCCGCATCCTGCTGCCCTCGGCCCTGCGTCGCGCGCTGCCGCAGTACAGCAACGAAGTGATCATGATGCTGCAGACCACCAGCCTGGCGTCCATCGTCACCCTGGTGGATATCACCGGCGCCGCGCGCACCGTGTACTCGCAGTACTACCTGCCGTTCGAGGCGTTCATCACCGCCGGCATCTTCTACCTGATCATGACCTTCACCCTGGTGCGCCTGTTCAAGTTGGCCGAGCGCCGCTGGCTGGCCTATCTCGCGCCGCGCAAGCACTGAGGAAACGACCATGGAACGTATCGATCATCTGCTGCCGTGGAGCAGCCTGGGCAGCGAACGTCGCCTGAGCGTATTCCGCTACGGCAAGGGCCCGCGCAAGGTCTACATCCAGTCCAGCCTGCACGCCGACGAGCTGCCGGGCATGCGCACCGCCTGGGAACTCAAGCAGCGCCTGGCTGACCTCGAGTCGCGCGGGCAGCTCAACTGTGTCGTCGAACTGGTACCGGTGGCCAACCCCATCGGCCTGGGCCAGACCCTGCAGGCCAGCCACCTGGGCCGTTTCGAGTTCGCCAGCGGGAAGAACTTCAACCGCGATTTCGTCGAGCTGAGCGCTCTGGTCGCTGGGCGTGTCGGCGACAAGCTGGGCGCTGACGAAGCCGCCAACGTCGAGCTGATCCGCCAGGCCATGCGTGACGGCCTCGATGCGCTGCCGCCGGCCTCGTCCGAGCTGCAGGGCATGCAGCGCATCCTGCTGCGCCACGCCTGTGACGCCGAGGTCGTACTCGACCTGCACTGCGATTTCGACGCCGCCATCCATGTCTATGCGATCCCGCAGCACTGGCCGCGCTGGAAGTCCCTGGCCGCGCGCCTGAAGGCCGGCGTGGCGCTGCTCGCCGAAGACTCCGGCGGTAGCTCCTTCGACGAGTCCTGCTCGCTGCCCTGGCTGCGCCTGGCACAAGCCTTCCCGCAGGCGGCGATTCCGCTGGCGTGCCTGGCGACCACCGTCGAGCTGGGCGGCGTGGGGGATACCCGCGTCGACCAGGCGCAGGACAATTGCGAAGCCATCCTCGGCTTCCTGGCCGAGCAGGGCCTGATCGCCGGCGACTGGCCGGCGGCCCCGGCCGAGTGCTGCGAAGGCATGCCTTTCGAAGGCACCGAATACCTCTACGCACCTCACGTTGGCGTGGTGAGCTTCCTGCGCAAGGCGGGGGAGTGGGTGGAGAAGGGCGACGCGCTGTTCGAAGTGGTCGACCCGCTGAACGACCAGGTCAGCACCGTACACGCCGGGACCTCCGGTGTGCTGTTCGCCATCGAGCGTGGGCGCTACGCCCAGCCAGGGCTTTGGCTGGCCAAGGTGGCCGGGCGTGAGCCGTTCCGCAAGGGCCGGCTGATCAACGACTGAATTCGAGAACCGACACCATGTACAAACTTGAAATCCAGGACCTGCACAAGCGCTACGGCACCCATGAGGTGCTCAAGGGCGTCTCCATGGCGGCCAAGGCAGGCGACGTGATCAGCATCATCGGCTCCTCCGGCTCGGGCAAGAGCACCTTCCTGCGCTGCATCAACCTGCTGGAGCAGCCCCACGCCGGCAAGATCCTGCTCAACGGCGAAGAGCTCAAGCTCACCCCGAACAAGGACGGTGCGCTCAAGGCCGCCGATGCCAAGCAGCTGCAGCGCATGCGCTCGCGCCTGTCGATGGTGTTCCAGCACTTCAACCTGTGGTCGCACATGAGCGCCCTGGAGAACGTCATCGAAGCGCCGGTCCATGTACTGGGCGTATCGAAGAAAGAGGCGCTGGAAAAGGCCGAGCACTACCTGGCGAAAGTCGGCGTGGCGCACCGCAAGGATGCCTATCCCGCGCACATGTCCGGCGGCGAGCAGCAGCGCGTGGCGATTGCCCGTGCGCTGGCGGTCGAGCCGGAAGTGATGCTGTTCGACGAGCCGACCTCGGCGCTCGACCCCGAGCTGGTCGGCGAAGTGCTGAAGGTCATGCAGGACCTGGCCCAGGAAGGCCGCACCATGGTGGTGGTGACCCACGAGATGGGCTTCGCCCGCGAGGTCTCCAACCAGCTGGTGTTCCTGCACAAGGGGCTGGTGGAAGAGACGGGCTGCCCGAGGGAAGTCCTCGCCAATCCGCAATCGGAACGCCTCAAGCAGTTCCTTTCCGGCAGCTTGAAGTAAGCTGTTTGTCATTCGCACCGTTGGGTGAACCTGCCGCATGACCGCACAACGCATCGGATTCCTGCTCTGGCCGCACACGCGGGCGCTGACCCTCGCGCTGGCCGAGGAGGCCCTGCGGGTCGCCCGCCGGCTGCACCCTGAAGCGCTCTACGAACCGGTGTTCATGAGCGCCGAACCGGTGGCCGAAGCGGACGGCTGGCGCCTGCCGGGGCAGTCCTGGAGCGGTGTGCTGGAACAGTGCCAGCGCATCTTCCTGGTCGCCGACGAGGTTCCCCAGACGATTTCCGCGCCGCTGGGCGCCGCGCTCAAGCAGCTGTCGCGCAGTGGTGTGAGCATTGGCGCGCTGTCCGCCGGCATCTACCCGCTGGCGCAGCTCGGCCTGCTCGATGGTTACCGCGCCGCCGTGCACTGGCGCTGGCACGACGACTTCACCGAGCGTTACCCCAAGGTCATCGCCACCAACCACCTGTTCGAGTGGGATCGCGACCGCCTCAGCGCCTGTGGCGGCATGGCGGTGCTCGACCTGCTGCTGGCCGTGCTGTCCCGCGACCATGGCGCGGAACTGGCTGGCGCGGTGTCGGAAGAGCTGGTGGTGGAGCGCATCCGCGAAGGTTCCGAACGCCAGCGCATCCCGTTGAAGAACCGTCTCGGCTCCAGCCACCCGAAGCTCACCCAGGCGGTGCTGCTGATGGAGGCGAACATCGAAGAGCCGTTGACCACCGACGAGATCGCCCAGCACGTGTGCGTCTCGCGCCGCCAGCTGGAGCGCATCTTCAAGCAATACCTGACCCGCGTGCCGAGCCAGTACTACCTGGAACTGCGCCTGAACCGCGCGCGGCAGATGCTCATGCAGACCAGCAAGTCGATCATCCAGATCGGCCTGTCCTGCGGCTTCTCCAGCGGCCCGCACTTCTCCAGCGCCTACCGCAACTTCTTCGGCGTGACCCCGCGCGAAGACCGCAACCAGCGCCGCGGCCAGGGCGCCGCCGAAGCCGCCCCGGTGGTCGCCGAGCGCGGCTGACCCCGTGCTTCTGTAGGATGGGTGGAGCGAAGCGATACCCATCAATAGGGTGGCTTCAAACGACATCGTCTCCAAGAGCTCGAAGGTCAACGCGTAATCGTTCGTCCGGCCCCTGTTGGTCCGGTGCGCTGGCAGCATGGGTATCGCTGCGCTCCACCCATCCTACGAACTTGCGAACCGCCGACGCCGATGTGGCCGGTAAGAGCGTTCGCGAGCAAGCTCGCTCCTACATGAAAAGCCTCTGCCGCCTTACTCCCGTTTCGCTCGTTCGCCGAGCGAACAAATTCCACGCGCGTTGGTACCCGCAGCAGTTCGCAGGCCTTACACTGCGCCTTCCCGACGCTTTCTGTCGCATTTCCGTAAGCCTCGGCAATTCGCGGGTTGGCGCTATAACAAGTTGTCGCATGGCGGCAATGACGGCCCGCTGATCGTCCCTACAATCCATTCATCGATAGCCGCCTCACCAGGCAGGAGAACACCGATGTCCGCTCCGCAAGCTCAGGTCCAACGCTCCGACTTCGACCAGGTCATGGTTCCCAACTATTCGCCGGCTGCCTTCATTCCGGTGCGTGGCGAAGGCTCGCGAGTCTGGGATCAGAGCGGCCGAGAGCTGGTGGACTTCGCCGGCGGCATCGCGGTGAGTTCCCTGGGCCACACCCACCCGGCGCTGATGCAGGCGCTGACCGAGCAGGCCGGCAAGATCTGGCACGTCTCCAACGTGTTCACCAACGAGCCGGCCCTGCGCCTGGCCAAGAAGCTGATCGACGCCACCTTCGCCGAGCGCGTGTTCTTCGCCAACTCCGGCGCCGAGGCCAACGAGGCCGCGTTGAAGCTGGCTCGCCGTTACGCCCATGACGTCTACGGCCCCGAGAAGTACGAGATCATCTCGATGGTCAACAGCTTCCACGGCCGCACCCTGTTCACCGTCAACGTCGGCGGCCAGGCCAAGTATTCCGATGGTTTCGGCCCGAAGGTCGAAGGCATCACCCACATCCCGTTCAACGACCTGGAAGCCCTCAAGGCGGCCATCTCCGACAAGACCTGCGCGGTGATCATCGAGCCGGTGCAGGGCGAGAGCGGCGTGCTGCCGGCCGACCAGGCCTACCTGGAAGGCGTGCGCAAGCTGTGCGACGACAACAACGCGCTGCTGATCTTCGATGAAGTGCAGAGCGGCTTCGGTCGGATCGGCTACCTCTACGCCCACCAGTACTACGGCGTGAACCCGGACATCCTCTCCAGCGCCAAGGGCCTGGGCGGCGGCTTCCCGATCGGCGCCATGCTGACCACCGCGAAGATCGCCGAGCACCTGGTCGTCGGCACCCACGGCACCACCTACGGCGGCAACCCGCTGGCGTGTGCGGTCGCTGGCGCCGCCTTCGACGTGATCAACACCCCGGAAGTGCTCGAAGGCGTGAAGGCCAAGCACGAGCGCTTCAAGGTCCGCCTGGAGAAGATCGCCGCCGAGTACGGCATCTTCACCCAGGTGCGCGGCATGGGCATGCTCATCGGCGCGGTGCTCAACGACGCCTTCAAGGGCAAGGCCAAGGACGTGCTCAACGCCGCCGAGAAGGAAGGCGTGATGGTCCTGCAGGCCGGCCCGGATGTGGTGCGTTTCGCGCCCAGCCTGGTGATCCCGGATGCCGATATCGACGAAGGCCTGGATCGCCTCGAGCGCGCCATCGCCAAGCTGACCCGCGGCTGATCCCCCGGCTACGCTGAAGCGGCGGGGCTCGCACCTCGCCGCTCGACCGGCCGGATCGCCCCGGCCGGTGTTTTCGAATTCCCTGATGTGCGCGGCGCAGGCTGTGTCGCGCCCGTGATTCAGAAACCAAGAATCATGAAACTTTTGTCTGGTTAGAGGAGTGACGCCATGCTGGTGATGCGCCCCGCCCAAGTGGCCGACCTGCAGCAAGTGCAGCGTCTCGCCGCGGACAGCCCGGTCGGCGTCACGTCGCTGCCGGACGACGCGGAACGCCTGCGCGAGAAGATCCTCGCCTCGGAGGCCTCGTTCGCCGCCGAAGTGAGCTTCAACGGTGAAGAGAGCTATTTCTTCGTGCTGGAAGACAGCGAGACCGGCCGCCTGGTCGGCTGCTCGGCGATCGTGGCTTCGGCTGGCTTCTCCGAACCGTTCTACAGCTTCCGCAACGAGACCTTCGTGCACGCTTCCCGCGAGCTGAAGATCCACAACAAGATCCATGTCCTCTCGCTGTGCCACGACCTCACCGGCAACAGCCTGCTGACCAGCTTCTACGTCGAGCGCGAACTGGTGAACACGCCGATCGCCGAGCTCAACTCCCGCGGCCGCCTGCTGTTCATGGCCAGCCATCCGGAGCGCTTCGCCGACGCGGTGGTGGTGGAGATCGTCGGCTACAGCGACGACCAGGGCCAGTCGCCGTTCTGGAACGCCATCGGGCGCAACTTCTTCGACCTCGACTACACCGAGGCCGAGAAGCTCTCGGGCCTGAAGAGCCGCACCTTCCTCGCCGAATTGATGCCGCATTACCCGATCTACGTGCCGCTGCTCCCGGACGACGCGCAGGAAGCCATGGGCCAGGTGCACCCGCGTGCGCAGATCACCTTCGATATCCTGATGCGCGACGGCTTCGAATCCGACAACTACGTCGACATCTTCGACGGCGGCCCGGCGCTGCACGCCCGCACCAGCAGCATCCGCTCCATCGCGCAGAGCCGGCAGGTGCCGGTGCGCATTGGCGAAGGCGGCAAAGGCAACCGTGGCTACCTGGTGACCAACGGCCAGTTGCAGGACTTCCGCGCCGTCGTCGCCGAACTCGACTGGGTACCGGGCAAGCCCGTCACCCTGAATCAGGAAACCGCCGAAGCCCTGGGCATCGGCGAGGGCGCCAGCGTGCGCCTGGTTGCGATCTGAGGGGAGAGAGCATGATCGTCCGTCCCGTAACCAGCGCCGACCTGCCGGCTCTCTTTGACCTGGCGCGCAGCACCGGCACCGGTCTGACCACGCTGCCGGCCAACGAGCAGCGCCTGCAGCACCGCGTGAGCTGGGCCGAGAAGGCCTTCCGTGGCGAAGCCGAGCGCGCCGATGCCGATTACCTGTTCGTGCTGGAAAACGACGAGGGCAAGGTGGTGGGTATTTCCGCCGTCGCCGGCGCCGTCGGCCTGCGCGAGCCCTGGTACAACTACCGCGTCGGTCTGACCGTCAGCGCCTCCCAGGAGCTGGGTATCCACCGCGAGATTCCCACGCTGTTCCTGGCCAACGACCTGACCGGGCAGTCCGAGCTGTGCTCGCTGTTCCTGCATGCCGACCACCGCGCCGGCCTGAATGGCCGGCTGCTGTCCAAGGCGCGCTTCCTGTTCATCGCCGAGTTCCGTGAGCTGTTCGGCGACAAGGTGATCGCCGAGATGCGCGGCATGTCCGATACCGCCGGGCGCTCGCCGTTCTGGGAAAGCCTGGGCCGGCACTTCTTCAAGATGGAATTCAGCCAGGCCGACTACCTGACCGGTGTGGGCAACAAGGCCTTTATTGCCGAGCTGATGCCCAAGTTCCCGCTCTACACCTGCTTCCTCTCGGAGGAAGCGCGCTCGGTGATCGGCCGCGTGCACTCGGATACCGAGCCGGCGCTGGCCATGCTCAAGGCCGAGGGCTTCAGCTACCAGGGCTACGTCGACATCTTCGACGCCGGCCCCGCCATCGAGGCGCCGACCGAGAAGATTCGCGCCATCGCCGACAGCCAGAACCTGGTGCTGGCCATCGGCACGCCGGGCGATGACGCCGAGCCCTTCCTGATCCACAACCGCAAGCGCGAGGAGTGCCGCATCACCGCCGCGCCCGCGCGCCTGGCCGCCGGTTCGCTGGTGGTCGATGCGCAGACCGCCAAGCGCCTGCGCTTGTCCGCCGGGGCTTCGGTCCGCGCGGTGCCCCTCTCCGGAAAACGCAACTGACGCCGTCCGGCGTCAGGGGAGCCAGATGATGAATACCCACTACATTGCCGGCCATTGGCTGGCGGGCGAAGGCGAGCCGCTGGAATCGCTCTGCCCGGTCAGCCAGGCCGTGGTCTGGTCCGGCCTTGCCGCCTCCGAGCAGCAGGTCGCCGCCGCCGTTGCCGCCGCGCGAAATGCCTTCCCGGCCTGGGCACGCCGCCCGGTGGAAGAGCGCATCGCCGTGCTGGAGCGCTTCGCTGCTGCGCTGAAAGGCCGTTCCGAGGAACTGGCCCGCGCCATCGGCGAGGAAACCGGCAAGCCGCTGTGGGAAGCTGCCACCGAAGTGACCAGCATGGTCAACAAGGTCGCCATCTCGGTCCAGGCCTTCCGTGAGCGCACCGGCGAGAAGAGCGGGCCGCTGGCCGACGCTACCGCCGTGCTGCGCCACAAGCCGCACGGCGTGGTCGCCGTGTTCGGCCCGTACAACTTCCCTGGTCACCTGCCCAACGGCCATATCGTGCCGGCGCTGCTGGCGGGCAACGCCGTGGTGTTCAAGCCCAGCGAGCTGACTCCGAAAGTCGCCGAGCTGACCCTGCAGGCCTGGGTCGAAGCGGGGGTTCCCGCTGGCGTGATCAACCTGGTCCAGGGCGCCCGCGATACCGGCGTGGCGCTGGCGAGCAACGACGATATCGACGGCCTGTTCTTCACCGGTTCCAGCCGTACCGGCAACCTGCTGCACAGCCAGTTCGGCGGCCGCCCGCAGAAGATCCTCGCGCTGGAGATGGGCGGCAACAACCCGCTGGTTATCGACGAAGTGAAGGACGTCGACGCCGCCGTCTACACCATCATCCAGTCCGCCTTCATTTCCGCCGGCCAGCGTTGCACCTGTGCGCGCCGCCTGCTGGTGCCGCAGGGCGCCTGGGGTGACGCGCTGCTGGAGCGCCTGGTGGCCGTGGCCTCGACCATCAAGGTCGGCCGCTTCGACGAGCAGCCGGCGCCCTTCATGGGCTCGGTGATCTCGCTCGCCGCCGCCGAACACCTGATCAAGGCCCAGGACACTCTGCTGGCCAAGGGCGCCAAGCCGTTGCTGGCGATGACCCAGCCGTTGGCCACTGCCGCGCTGCTGACCCCCGGCATCCTCGATGTGACTGCCGTGGCCGAGCGCCCGGACGAAGAATTCTTCGGCCCGCTGCTGCAGGTGATCCGCTACGCCGATTTCGATGCCGCCGTGCGTGAAGCCAACGCTACCCAATACGGCCTGGCCGCCGGTTTGCTGTCGGATTCCCGCGAGCGCTATGAGGACTTCCTCATCGAAAGCCGCGCCGGCATCGTCAACTGGAACAAGCAACTGACCGGCGCCGCCAGCAGCGCGCCGTTCGGCGGCATCGGCGCCTCTGGCAACCATCGCCCGAGCGCCTACTACGCCGCCGACTACTGCGCGTACCCGGTCGCCTCGCTGGAAAGCGACAGCCTGAGCCTGCCTGCAACCCTGACTCCGGGAGTGAGCCTGTGAAGACCGCCTATGAAATGAACTTTGACGGCCTGGTCGGACCGACGCACAACTACGGTGGCCTGTCCTACGGCAACGTCGCTTCGCAGAGCAACAGCCAGGCGGCGTCCAACCCGCGCGAAGCGGCGAAGCAGGGCCTGTCGAAGATGAAGGCGCTGATGGAACTGGGCTTCAAGCAGGGTGTGTTCGCCCCGCAGGAGCGCCCGGCCGTTGCCTCGCTGCGCGCCCTGGGCTTCTCCGGCACTGACGCGGAAGTCATCGCCAAGGCGGCCAAGGAGGCCATGCCGCTGCTGGCCGCGGTCAGCTCGGCGTCCTGCATGTGGACCGCCAACGCCGCCACCGTCAGCCCCAGTGCCGACACCGCCGATGGCCGCGTGCACTTCACCGCCGCCAACCTGAACTGCAAGTTCCACCGTTCCATCGAGCATCCGCAGACCAGCCGCATCCTTGCGGCGATGTTCAATGACGAACAGCGCTTCGCCCACCACGCCGCGTTGCCGGCGGTCGCCCAGTTCGGCGACGAGGGCGCGGCCAACCACACTCGCTTCTGCAAGTCCTACGGCGAAGCCGGCGTGGAGTTCTTCGTGTTCGGCCGCAGTGCCTTCGACAGCCGCTTCCCGGCGCCGCAGCGCTACCCGGCGCGGCAGACCCTGGAAGCCTGCCAGGCGGTCGCCCGCCTGCACGGCCTGAGCGATGACGGCGTGGTCTATGCCCAGCAGAACCCGGCGGTGATCGACCAGGGCGTGTTCCACAATGATGTGATCGCCGTGGGCAACGGCGAGGTGCTGTTCCACCACGAAGACGCCTTCCTCGATACCGAGCGCGTCCTCGCCGAACTGCACGACAAGCTGGGCCGCCGTGGCGGCCGCTTCCGCGCCGTGTGCGTGCCGCGCGACCAGGTCACGGTCGAGGACGCGGTGAAGTCCTACCTGTTCAACAGCCAGCTGCTCACCCGCGCCGACGGCAACATGCTGCTGATCGTCCCGGAGGAATGCCGCAAGAACGAGCGCGTGTGGAACTACCTGTCGCGCCTGACCGCCGAGGACGGCCCGATCCGCGAGGTGAAGGTGTTCGACCTCAAGCAGAGCATGCAGAACGGCGGCGGCCCCGCCTGCCTGCGCCTGCGCGTAGCGCTGAACGACGCCGAGCTGGCGGCGGTCAATCCCGGCGTGATCATGACCCCGACCCTGCACGACACCCTGGTCAGCTGGGTCGACAATCACTACCGCGATCGCCTGGCCGAGTCCGACCTGGCCGACCCGCAACTGCTCGTCGAGTGCCGGACGGCGTTGGATGAATTGACTCAGATCCTTAAACTGGGCTCGGTTTATCCCTTCCAGCTGAACTGAGTGAATGACATGACCGAAAGCCTCCCGCTGATTCTTGAAGACAACAAGGGCGAACGCCGCGAGACCCACACCGCGCGCCTGGCCATCCGCCTGGAAGGGCGCGAGCTGTGGCTGGAGGCCGACGGCAAGGGCGGCCTGGTGATCTACGCCGACTCCCATGAGGACGACGCCGAGATCCCGCTGCTGGTGGTGCGCCCGCAGGCGGTGAACCAGTTGGGCCTGAGCCTCGAGCTGGAAGCCGCCGAAGTCCACGAACATGGTCCAGACTGTGGATGTGACCATCACCACTGATCGCGGAGTCCGCAGCCGCTCCGGCCGCGGGGAATGATGGAGGCGTCCGCATGCTAGCTCTGGGCAAACTGCTCGAACTGACCCTCGCCGGCCGTGAGCCGACGGAAAAGATTCAGCTCACCGCAGACGGCACCCGTTTGCACTGGCTGGCCGAAGGCGCCCTTGAAATCACTCCGCCGGTAGCGCGGGACAATGGCCGCGACCTGCTGCTTTCGGCGGGTATCCATGGCAACGAGACCGCGCCCATCGAGTTGCTCGACCGCCTGGTGCACCGCATCGCCCGTGGCGAGTTGAAGCCGGCGGCGCGGGTGCTGTTCCTGCTCGGCAACCCCGAGGCCATGCGCCGCGGCGAGCGCTACCTGGAACAGGACATCAATCGCCTGTTCTGCGGTCGCCACGAAGAAGGCAGCGGCAATGAAGCGCTGCGTGCTGCGGAGCTGGAGCGTCTGGCCGCGGCGTTCTTCGCCCGTGACGGCCGCCCGCGCCTGCATTACGACCTGCACACCGCCATTCGTGGCTCGAAGATCGAGCAGTTCGCACTGTATCCCTGGGCCAGCGGCCGCGAGCACTCCCGCGAAGAGCTGGCGCGCCTGCGCAGTGCCGGCATCGACGCCGTGCTGTTGCAAAGCAAGCCGGGCATCACCTTCAGTGCCTACACCTACAGTCACCTGGGAGCCGAGGCTTTTACCCTCGAATTGGGCAAGGCCAGGCCGTTCGGGCAGAACCAGTCGGTGAACCTGGACCGCCTGGAAGCCATGCTCGAAGGCGTGATCACCGGCCAGGAGGCAGATAGTGCGCAACTCGATGGTCTGCAGCTGTTCGCCGTTTCCCGCGAAGTGATCAAGCACAGCGACCATTTCCGCCTGCACCTGGACGACGCGGTGGACAACTTCACCGAGCTGGACCATGGCTTCCTGCTCGCCGAAGACATCGGCGGCACCCGCTGGATCGTGGAAGAGCAGGGCGCGCGGATCATCTTCCCCAACCCGCGGGTGAAGAACGGCCTGCGCGCCGGCATCCTGGTAGTCCCCACCGAACTCTGAACTTTTGTAGGAGCGAGCTTGCTCGCGAACCGCCCGCCGCTGAAGTCCCCGGAAAGATGCGTTCGCGAGCAAGGGCTGGGCGCCCCCCTCGATCCTACAGTCACTCCGCCCTTGTTCCACCTCCGGCGAGCGCTTAGCATCGGCCCTTTCCGCCTGATGCCCGAGGAGCCTTGCCATGTCCATCATCGACCTTCGCAGCGACACCGTGACCCTGCCCACCGCCGGCATGCGCGAGGCGATGGCGCGGGCCGAGCTGGGCGATGACGTCTACGGCGAAGACCCGACGGTGAACCGCCTGGAAGTGACCCTGGCCGAGCGCCTGGGGTTCGCTGCCGCGCTGTTCGTGCCCACCGGCACCATGAGCAACCTGCTCGGCCTGATGGCCCATTGCGGCCGCGGCGACGAATACATCGTCGGCCAGCAGGCACACACCTATAAATATGAAGGTGGTGGCGCCGCCGTGCTGGGCTCGATCCAGCCGCAGCCCATCGACGGCGAAGCCGACGGCTCGCTGGACCTGGCCAAGGTCGAGGCAGCGATCAAGCAGGACGATTTCCACTTTGCCCGCACGCGCCTGCTGGCGCTGGAAAACACCATGCAGGGCAAGGTCCTGCCGCTGACCTACCTGGCGGCTGCGCGGGAGATGACCCGCCGTCGCGGCCTGGCGCTGCACCTGGACGGCGCGCGCCTGTACAACGCGGCGGTGAAGCTGGGGGTGGATGCCCGTGAGATCACCCGCCACTTCGATTCCGTCTCTGTGTGCCTGTCCAAGGGCCTGGGTGCGCCGGTGGGTTCGGTGCTCTGCGGCGATGCCGAGCTGATCGGCCGCGCGCGTCGGCTGCGCAAGATGGTCGGCGGCGGCATGCGCCAGGCCGGTGGCCTGGCAGCGGCGGCGCTGTATGCGCTGGATCAGCAGGTCGAGCGCCTGGCCGAAGACCATGCCAATGCCGAAGCGCTGGGCCGTGGCCTCGCCGAGTTGGGCTACAGCATCGAGCCGGTACAGACCAACATGGTCTACGTCGACCTTGGCGAGCAGGCCGGCGCGCTGGGCGAGCACCTGGCCGAGCGCGGCATCCGCGTCAGCCCGGCGGCGCGCCTGCGCCTGGTCACCCACCTCGACGTGAAAAGCGCGGATATTCCTCGAATCGTCGAAGCATTCGCCGCCTTTCGTCGTTCCTGACAGAAATTATTGCGCGATAGGCGTTAACTATCGCGCAAAGACACTACAACCTTGATGCGGGGCCGATATAATGCGGCCCTTTGCCGGCGATTCGTGGCCGCATTTTTCCGTGGAAGAACCTATGAAAAGCGCTGAAATCCGTGAAGCCTTCCTCCGCTTCTTCGAAGAGAAGGGGCACACCCGCGTAGCGTCCAGCTCGCTGATCCCCGCGAACGACCCGACCCTGCTGTTCACCAACGCAGGCATGAACCAGTTCAAGGACTGCTTCCTGGGCCTGGAGAAACGCGCCTACACCCGCGCTACCACCAGCCAGAAGTGCGTGCGTGCCGGCGGCAAGCACAACGACCTGGAAAACGTCGGCTACACCGCGCGCCACCACACCTTCTTCGAAATGCTGGGCAACTTCAGCTTCGGCGACTATTTCAAGCGCGATGCCATTACCTATGCCTGGGAATTCCTCACCTCGGACAAGTGGCTGAACCTGCCCAAGGACAAGCTCTGGGTCACCGTCTACGCCACCGATGACGAGGCCTACGACATCTGGACCAAGGAAGTCGGCATTCCCGCCGAGCGCATGGTCCGTATCGGCGACAACAAGGGCGCGCCTTACGCTTCCGACAACTTCTGGGCGATGGGCGACACCGGTCCCTGCGGCCCGTGCACCGAGATCTTCTTCGACCACGGCGCCGACATCTGGGGCGGCCCGCCCGGCTCGCCGGAAGAAGACGGCGACCGCTACATCGAGATCTGGAACAACGTCTTCATGCAGTTCAACCGCACCGCGGACGGCGTGATGCACGCGCTGCCGGCGCCGAGCGTGGACACTGGCATGGGCCTGGAGCGCATCAGCGCCGTGCTGCAGCACGTCCACTCGAACTACGAGATCGACCTGTTCCAGAGCCTGCTGAAGGCTTCGGCCGACGCCATCGGCTGCGCCAACGATGACGCTCCGTCGCTGAAAGTGGTCGCCGACCACATCCGTTCCTGCGGCTTCCTGATTGCCGACGGCGTGCTGCCGTCCAACGAAGGCCGTGGCTACGTATTGCGCCGCATCATCCGTCGCGCCTGCCGCCACGGTAACAAGCTGGGCGCCAAGGGCACCTTCTTCCACAAGATCGTCGCCGCGCTGGTCGGCGAGATGGGCGAAGCCTTCCCCGAGCTCAAGCAGCAGCAGGCGCACATCGAGCGCGTGCTGAAAACCGAGGAAGAGCAGTTCGCCAAGACCCTGGAGCAGGGCCTGAAGATCCTCGAGCAGGACCTGTCCGAGCTCAAGGGCAGCGTCATCCCCGGCAACGTGGTGTTCAAGCTGTACGACACCTACGGCTTCCCGGTCGACCTGACCAATGATATCGCCCGCGAGCGCAGCCTGACCCTCGACGAGGAAGGCTTCGAGCGCGAGATGGAGGCGCAGCGCGAGCGTGCCCGCTCCGCCAGCGCCTTCGGCATGGATTACAACAGCCTGGTGAAAGTGGATGGCGACACCCGCTTCCTCGGCTACCAGGGTGTTTCCGGCGCCGGCCAGATCATTGCCCTGTTCAAGGATGGCAAGGCCGTCGAGCAACTGAGCGAAGGCGAGGAGGGCGTCGTCGTCCTCGACCAGACTCCGTTCTACGCCGAGTCCGGCGGCCAGGTCGGTGACAGCGGCTACCTGCAGGGTGCCGGCGTGCGCTTCGACGTGCGCGACACCACCAAGGCCGGCGGCGCGCACCTGCACCACGGCGTGGTTGCCCAGGGCAGCCTGAGCGTTGGCGCGGCGGTCAAGGCCGAAGTCGACGCCTCCGTGCGCCAGGCCACTGCGCTGAACCACTCCGCTACCCACCTGCTGCACGCCGCGCTGCGCCAGGTGCTGGGCGATCACGTCCAGCAGAAGGGCTCGCTGGTCGACAGCCAGCGCCTGCGCTTCGACTTCAGCCATTTCGAGGCGATCAAGCCCGAGCAACTGAAGCAGCTGGAAGACATCGTCAACAGCGAGATTCGCAAGAACTCCGAGGTGGAGACCGAAGAGACCGACATCGAATCCGCCAAGAACAAGGGCGCCATGGCGCTGTTCGGCGAGAAGTACGGTGACCAGGTGCGCGTGCTGAGCATGGGCGGCAGCTTCTCCGTCGAGCTGTGCGGCGGCACCCACGTGTCCCGTACCGGCGACATCGGCCTGTTCAAGATCACCAGCGAAGGCGGTGTGGCTTCCGGCGTGCGTCGTATCGAAGCAGTCACCGGCGCTGCTGCGCTGGCGTACCTGAACGGCGCCGAAGAGCAACTCAAGGAAGCGGCCGGTCTGGTCAAGGGCAGCCGCGACAACCTGCTGGACAAGCTCTCCGGTCTGATCGAGCGCAACCGTCAGCTGGAAAAGGAGCTGGAACAGCTCAAGGCCAAGGCCGCCAGCGCGGCCGGCGACGACCTGGCGGGTTCCGCTGTCGACGTTGCTGGCGTGAAGGTGCTGTCTTCCCGTCTCGATGGCCTCGACGGCAAGGCGCTGCTGGCGCTGGTCGACCAACTGAAGAACAAGCTGGGCAGCGGCGTGATCCTGCTGGGCGGCGTGTTCGAGGAGAAGGTCGTGCTGGTGGCCGGCGTGACCCAGGACCTGACCGCCAAGCTGAAAGCTGGCGATCTGATGAAGCAGGCCGCTGCGGCCGTGGGCGGGAAGGGCGGTGGTCGCCCGGACATGGCCCAGGGCGGTGGTGTCGATGCCGGCAAGCTGGACGAGGCTCTGGCACTGGCACTCAAGTTTGTCGAACAGGGCCTCTAAAGGCCCTGAAATACGGGGCCCGCAGCGCGTCCGGCGGGCCTTGGCAGCATGCGGTGATGCATGTTTAATGGGCGCCCTTCAGGAATCAGGCGGCTTTTGAAATGGCTTTGATCGTACAGAAGTTTGGAGGGACCTCCGTCGGCACCGTCGAGAGAATCGAGCAGGTAGCCGAGAAGGTGAAGAAATTCCGTGAAGCGGGCGACGACATCGTCGTAGTGGTGTCCGCCATGAGCGGCGAGACCAACCGCCTGATTGGTCTGGCGAAACAGATCATGGACCAGCCGATTCCGCGTGAGCTGGACGTGATGGTCTCCACCGGCGAGCAGGTGACCATTGCCCTGCTTAGCATGGCGCTGATGAAGCGCGGCGTGCCGGCGGTTTCCTACACCGGTAACCAGGTCCGTATCCTGACCGACAGTTCCCACACCAAGGCGCGTATCCTGAGCATCGATGATGCGAACATTCGCGCAGATCTGAAGGCTGGCCGCGTGGTCGTGGTCGCCGGCTTCCAGGGCGTGGACGAGCACGGCAATATCACCACCCTCGGCCGCGGCGGCTCCGACACCACGGGCGTGGCCCTGGCTGCGGCGCTGAAGGCCGACGAGTGCCAGATCTACACTGACGTCGATGGCGTCTACACCACCGATCCGCGCGTCGTGCCGCAAGCGCGCCGCCTGGACAAGATCACCTTCGAAGAGATGCTGGAAATGGCCAGCCTCGGCTCCAAGGTGCTGCAGATCCGTTCGGTGGAATTCGCCGGCAAGTACAACGTCCCGCTGCGCGTGCTGCACAGCTTCCAGGAGGGTCCGGGCACCCTCATTACCCTTGATGAAGAGGAATCCATGGAACAGCCGATCATCTCCGGCATCGCCTTCAACCGCGACGAAGCCAAGCTGACCATCCGTGGCGTACCGGATACCCCCGGCGTTGCTTTCAAGATTCTCGGCCCGATCAGTGCCGCCAATGTAGAAGTCGACATGATCGTGCAGAACGTCGCGCACGATAACACCACCGACTTCACCTTCACCGTGCACCGCAACGACTACCAGGCCGCCCTGGAAATCCTCAAGCAGACCGCCACCAGCATCGGTGCGCGCGAAGCCACCGGTGACACCAACATCGCCAAGGTTTCCATCGTTGGCGTGGGCATGCGTTCCCACGCCGGCGTCGCCAGCCGCATGTTCGAAGCACTGGCCAAGGAAACCATCAACATCCAGATGATCTCCACTTCGGAAATCAAGGTTTCCGTGGTGATCGAAGAGAAGTACCTCGAGTTGGCGGTCCGTGCCCTGCACACCGCTTTCGAACTCGACGCCCCGGCCCGACAGGGCGAGTAAGGCGAGAACTACCGAAAGGCGCGGCTACCCCGCGCCTTTTGTCGTTTTTGACTGTCTGACAGGAACTTTCTTTCCGGCAGGACTGGTCAATACTTGGGTGAAGGATTCGTGCACTTGATCTATACGAATCTGCCACCATTTCTTTTTTTGCAGACTGCTTATCCCGTAACACGTAAGGAGAAAGGAATGCTGATTCTGACTCGCCGGGTCGGAGAGACCCTGATGGTCGGTGATGACGTCACCGTGACTGTACTGGGCGTCAAAGGAAACCAGGTGCGTATCGGTGTGAATGCGCCGAAGGAAGTTGCTGTGCACCGTGAGGAAATCTACCAGCGCATCCAGAAAGAGAAAGACCAAGAACCAAACCATTAATTTTTCTAAAATTTTTCTTTGCAAACGGGGAAAACATGGATATCATGCGCCCCGTGTTGCGGAGAGGTGGCCGAGTGGCCGAAGGCGCTCCCCTGCTAAGGGAGTACACCTCAAAAGGGTGTCGGGGGTTCGAATCCCCCCCTCTCCGCCATTGCATCCTCTGGTGCGATGAGTTGTCCGGTTACGTAAGTGACTGAAAAGATTGAAAAATCTTGTTGACAGGTCAGAAAAATCGCACTAGAATTTGCGCCCTCATCAGCGCACTCATAGCTCAGCTGGATAGAGTACTCGGCTACGAACCGAGCGGTCGGAGGTTCGAATCCTCCTGAGTGCGCCATATGCGAGGCAACGCGAAGGCGGGGCTTCAGTGGCGAAAGGGCTGAACAGCCATTAGCTGCAACCAGTTGGTGAATCTGGTTAAACTTTACCGACGACGCACTCATAGCTCAGCTGGATAGAGTACTCGGCTACGAACCGAGCGGTCGGAGGTTCGAATCCTCCTGAGTGCGCCATATACGAAAGGGCCTGCAGAAATGCAGGCCCTTTTTCTTTGCCTTCGAAAAAGCAGGATGGCGTAGTCAGCGCTTTGCCTTGCCCATCACGCAGCCATCCTCGTCGAAGGTCACGCTGCGCGCGCCGCGCTTCTTGTCCGCCTCGTAGTGATAGCGCAGCGTTTCGTTGTGCTGGCTGATTCTGTCCGGCCTGCCCAGGGCGCTCTCCACATCTCCTCGGGTCATTCCTGTCTTCACGCGGCCCTCGATGATTGCCTTGCGCCGGATACTGCCGGTGATGCGGTTGCCGCAGCCGTTCTGCTGTTCGCCAACGACCACGACCGACTCCTGCTCGGCTTCCTTGCCATGGTTCTTGCTGCGCGCCACGGGCTTCTGCGCGGTGGATTCCTTCGCTGTCGCCATCGCTACCGGTTCGCCGCTGCCCGGCGTGGGGTTGTTTGCTTGCTGGATTTCCTCCTGTCGCTCCGCAGGGCAGCCATACTGACTGAACAGCACGCTGCCGTCGCTTGCGGTACAGCGGAACACCGAGGCAGCCTCGCTGGTCGGTAGCAGTGAAGTCAGGAGTGAACAGAACAGGGCAGGCAGGCGCATGGTTTGCTCCAGGTTGGCGGGCCTGCCTGGAGCCTAGGAGTCAACGTTGTCAGTCGTAGCCGGGTGTCCTGTGGGAGCTTTCGGGCGTCGAACCGGGCAGTGATTCGGCAGTGAACTTTCGCCCGCAAGCGATTGTTCTGGCCGCCATTTTGTAACGCCTAATGCACCTTGGAGTGTTATCATTTCCCGCATCTGCCCTCGATGGGCGCATGGGACACCACCATGGACTTACCCAGTAGTTACTCAGAACCCCGATTGCGTACACACGACCTGATGTATTGATCCCCTCTGGCCCGTTCTGCCACTGGGGGTGGAGCGTGCTATGACCGAAGTAGAAGCCAAGAAGCCGCAGGAAAGCCTGCAGGACCGCCTCAACCAGGTGGTCGACCTGCTGCACAAGCACAAGCTGGTGGAAGACCTGACGCACCGTCAGGAAGGCCAGCATCAAGACCTCGTCGAAAACCTCGTGCACCGCCAGAACCTTGCCGAATTGCAGCGCAAGATGGACGAGTTGCACCCGGCCGACATCGCCCACATCCTCGAATCCCTTCCGCTGGATGACCGTCTGACGGTCTGGCAGCTGGTCAAGGCCGAGCGCGACGGCGACATCCTCCTCGAAGTGTCCGACTCGGTGCGGGAAACCCTGATCGCCGACATGGACGATCACGAGATTCTCGCCGCCGCCCGCGACATGGACGCGGACGAACTCGCGGATCTGGCGCCGGAACTGCCGCGCGACGTGGTCCACGAACTGATGGAAACCCTCGACCAGCAGCAGCGCGAGCGTGTGCGCTCGGCGCTGTCCTACGAGGAAGACCAGGTCGGCGCGTTGATGGACTTCGAGATGGTCACCATCCGCGACGATGTCAGCCTGGAAGTGGTATTGCGCTACCTGCGCCGTCTGAAGGAGCTGCCGGGGCATACCGACAAGCTCTTCGTGGTCGACTACGACGGTGTGCTCAAGGGTGTGCTGCCGATCAAGCGCCTGCTGGTGAATGATCCGGACAAGGACGTGGCGGAAGTCATGGCCACCGATCCGGTGACCTTCAGCCCTGACGAGGACGGCTACGACGCCGCGCAGGCATTCGAGCGTTATGACCTGATTTCCGCTCCTGTGGTGGACAAGAACGGCAAGCTGATCGGCCGTCTGACCATCGACGAGATGGTCGACCTGATCCGTGAGGAAAGCGAAAGCGAAGTCCTGAACATGGCCGGTCTGCGCGAAGAGGAAGACATCTTCGCCTCGGTCTGGAAATCGGTCGGCAACCGCTGGGCCTGGCTGGCTACCAACCTGGTCACCGCCTTCATTGCCTCACGGGTGATCGGCCTGTTCGAAGGTTCCATCGAGAAGCTGGTGGCGCTGGCCGCGCTGATGCCCATCGTCGCCGGCATCGGCGGCAACTCCGGTAACCAGACCATCACCATGATCGTCCGCGCCATGGCGCTGGACCAGATCCAGACCAGCAGCGCCAACCGTCTGTTGCGCAAGGAGCTGGGCGTTGCTCTGGTGAACGGCCTGGTGTGGGGCGGAGTGATCGGCCTGGTCGCCTTCTATCTGTACGGCAACTGGGAGCTGGGCGCGGTGATGACCGGCGCCATGACGCTGAACCTGCTGCTCGCCGCGCTGATGGGGGTGTTGATTCCGATGACGCTGTTGCGCCTGGGACGCGACCCTGCGATGGGCTCCAGCGTGATGATCACTGCGATGACCGACAGTGGTGGTTTCTTCATCTTCCTCGGGCTGGCCACGCTGTTCCTGATGTAGCGCCAGCTCCGCCGAAAAGGCCGCCCGCGAGGCGGCTTTTTTGTGCCCGCACGCCAGCTCTGGAGAAGAGCAAATCGCGGGCATGAAAAAGCCGGCTCAAGGCCGGCTGTTTCGGGTGTCGCGAACGAATCAGGCGTCGTTCTGCGCCATCTCGGCATCGTGCGCGATCAGGGCGATCAGCGCGTTCTGCTGACGATGGGTCAACTGGCGGAAGCGCTGCAGCAGTTCGCGTTCGTGCAGGCTGAGTTCCGGGCTGTCCAGGCGGATGCCCAGGTTGTCCTGCAGGGCACCTTCCTGCAGCAGGCTCTGTTCGAGACGCGCGATGATCTCGGAGTTCATGCTGCGGTGGTGGCTGCGGGCGACGTCGGCGATACGCTCACGCATGCCTTCGGGCAGACGTACGACGAATTTGTCAGCAGTACGGCTGGAGTAGGTGGGGGTTGCCTGTTTCAATGGGCGCATACTTTAAACCTGTAAGTCAGGGAGGCCGATGCCATGGGTCAGCGTTGTTTCAGGCCCTTTGACAGCGATTTCCAGTGGCCGTTCAGCGCGTCGTCAAAGCTTTTGAAAAATTATCCAATAACTTGACGTCAAACCTTCGGCATATTGTGTCTCGGGTGAAGGCTAAATGCCAGCACCAATCGTCCGAAATGAGACCGCCTAGGCAGACCTTTCTTTGGATGGGAGTTAAAGGGAGGATGGCGATGTGCCCGTTTCAGTCAGCGTAGTCGATATGTACTGTGCGCCTGCCTGCCGTTGGGCAGCCCGATGGGGGCAATTCGTCGCGGATGAGCATGATGGCACAGCGCCCGCTGACGAGTCAGGGGCCGCCGGGCTCAGCGGGCCGCGATATCGTGTTTTCACTGATATCGCACAAGGCTCGGAGTATTATCCGCCCCGCGGATCAGAATTGAAGTAGCGCCGAGCCGCCGGCGTACCGAGAGTTTCATGACCCCAGGCAGACTGATTTTCCTGATGGGCCCTTCGGGTTCCGGCAAGGACAGCGTGTTGCAGGCCGCCAGCGCTCCGCTGGCGGCGATGAATTGCCGGATCGTCCGGCGTGTCATCACCCGCTCCGCCGAGGCGCGGGGGGAGGAGGCGCACTCGGTGAGCGTCGACGAGTTCGCCCGCCTGGAGCGCTCCGGTGCCTTTGCCATGAGCTGGCGGGCCAATGGCCTGCACTACGGTATTCCCCGCGAGATCGATGACTGGCTCGCCGCCGGCCATGACGTGCTGGTCAATGGTTCGCGCAAATACCTGCCCGAGGCTCGTCGCCGTTATCCGCGCTTGATCGCGGTGCTGTTGAAGGTCGATCCCGAGGTGCTGCGCCAGCGCCTGCTCAAGCGCGGGCGGGAGACGCTGGCGGAAATCGAGGAACGCCTGGCGCGCAATACGCACTTTGCCGACGGCCTGCCCGGGCCGCTCGTTGAGCTGGATAACTCGGTGTCCCTGGAGGTCACCGTAGGCCGCCTGCTGGACCTGATCGCTCCGCCGGACGCGCAGGCTGGCTGAGATCAGTCCAGGCTCAGCGACAGGCTGACGCCATGGGGCGCAAACCCCATCGCCGCATAGAAGCGGTGTGCCATTTCCCGATCCTGATGGCTGGATAGCGCCAGCTTGTAGCACTTCCAGTCCCGCGCCCACTCCACGGCCCGGCCGATCAGCGCCTGACCGATACCCTGGCCGCGCGCACGGCTGTCCACCACCATGTCTTCGAGGATCGCCGAGCGGGCGAAGCCATGGGCGATGTGCTCGATCAGATGCAGCGTGCAGGTGCCCAGCAAAACGCCATCGCGTTCGGCGATCAGCGTTACCCGCGAGGGTTGCTGGTTGCCCAGCGCGAGCGCGAGCAAGGCGCTGTCGGGCAGCGGATCGCGCGCGCCCAGTTGCCGAAGCAGCGGGGCGAGGGCCGCCGCATCATCGACCGTGGCGACGCGCACATCGAAGGTGGCGAAGGGGGAATCGGGCAGGGCACCGTCGTCTGTGGTCATGGAGATTCTCCGGCTGACGGCGAAATTATGGATCGCGACGGTGGCGGCGGCATGACAAATCGCCCGTCGGTGGTTAACATGCCGACCCGATTGTCCCGGTAGCTCAATTGGATAGAGCGTCCCCCTCCTAAGGGGAAGGTTGGAGGTTCGACCCCTCTCCGGGACACCACATCATTTCCATGCTTGTACGAGCATGTCCACAAAGCCAGAGCCTTCGCGGTCTGCGCGCCTAGATCATCTCCAAACACGTCCACGCTTCACCATACATAGTCGTTGATGGCTTGTATGGGTATGTGTATGGTCGGCCTTTCCCGAACCTTTCCCATACAAGAAAATGAAGCGCCAGGACATCAAGCGACGCCCCCTGAGTGACACCGTTTTATCCAGCCTTGAGCCAGAAGCCAAGGAGTATCGGGAGAGCTATGGCATCGACCGGTTGTACTTCGTTGTCTCGCCAAATGGCCGCAAGCGCTGGGAGATGAGGCACAAGAAACCAGACGGGAAATGGAGCTGGCTCGGGCTTGGTGGATATCCCGACGTCTCCGCAAAGCTCGCCCGGGAAAAGGCCCTCGAGACGCTGGACCTGGCTTCTGATGGGGTAGACCCGTTCGCACACAAGGCCCAGCAGCGAACCGCCAAGAAATCCCCTGGCGCAGGCACGCTCCGAGTCGTCGCTGAAGAGTGGTACCAGCGCAAGGTTAGCGCCGGACGCGCCGCCCTCACCCTGGACAAGATGCGCCGCTACCTCGACAGCGACATCCTGCCGGCTCTCGGCGATAAGCAGATTTCCGAGGTCACCCGGGCCGACTGCAAGGAGCTGCAGCAGTCCGTCGAGAAGCGCGGCGCAGCTGTTGCAGCCAAGAAGATCCGTGGCTGGCTGAATGAAATCTTCAACTACGCCATCGCACACGACCTTATCGACGACAGCCCAGCTGCGAATCTGCGTGCAATCGCCAAGGTCGCGCCGAAGGAAACGCCGTTCCCCCATCTGCTTGAGCATGAATTGCCTGCATTCCTGCGCGCACTGCGCCAGGCAAATTGCCGAATTAAGGTGCGCACTGCTTTCTGGATGACGCTCTATACAGCCTGCCGGCCGCATATGGCCCGCGACGCAGAGTGGTCGCAGATCGACCTGAAGAAGGGTGTCTGGACTGTTCCGGAAGAGGTTATGAAGATGGGCCGACCGCATGTGTCACCGCTGCCAAAGCAGTTGGTGACCATGCTGACGGAGTTGAAGGAGGTGACGGGGAAGAGCCGATACCTGTTCCCGAGTGATGGCGCCAAAAGCGCAACCATGAGCCAGGTGGCTGTGAACCGGAACTTCATCAAGTCCGGCTATGAGGGACGCATGACTGGCCACGGCTGTCGCCACACGGCCAGCACGCTGTTACGCGAGCATGGCTGGCCGAGCGACTTCGTAGAGACGCAGCTTGCGCATAAGGAGAAGGGGGTAGCAGGGGTCTACAACAAGGCCATGTACCTGTCGCAACGGACAGTCATGATTCAGTGGTATGCGGATTATCTTGAAGCGCTGGAGCTTGGGATGACGCCGGAAATGCGGGAAGAATTTGACGCACGGGTGAAGGTTTAGCCGGCCTTGCGCAGGCTGCCCTTCTGCTTCTCGATCCACTCCTGGATTTCCTTTTCGGAGTAGTAGACCGGAGACTGGCGGTGCTCGCCGTCTTTGAAAGGTCGCGGGAAGTCAGGGTTCTTGGTCAATTCATACACCTTGGAGCGCTTGCGGCCAATCATGGCGCAAACCTCCGGCAGCTTGATCAGTCGATCACTCATGGCAATACCTCATCGCGCCGGCTCTGGCCGGCGAATGGTTGGAGTTGGGGTTATGCTTCGGGCCAGGACCTGGCCTGAGAGGGCGCCCGCGTCGGGCAAGGATGGGGTGGCCTGTCAGGCCGGGTTCTGTCCGCAGTGCGGAGATGTGAGTGGGGTTAGGAGGATGGCGGTGCGGGGAGCGGCATCCAGTGTGTCGTAGTTCCGAGACCGTGGGTATCGCGATGGAATCTCTTTGTGATGAAGAGGTCTTCTTGGACCTTGCGGCCATCCCAGGTTAGGCAGGTCGTCCAAGGATCTGGCGATCTGTCTTCGACCTTGATCCACCCATTCATCTCCCGCCTCCTTCCAGGGCTGCATCCAGTGCAGCGTCGAACCGATCCGCGTGGAAGTAGAAGACATCGCCGCCGTCAGTCGTAGCTACCTCCTGCATCTTCTTGAATCGGTGGGGAGTGATCTTTCTTAGCTCCCGATACCGTTCGGCGTCCTTCTCTGCTTTCTCCAAGCGTTCCAGCAAATCGAGAATGGCTTTTGGGTAAGCGGCATTTCGGAAAGCCATCTGGTTGAAGGCATCAATGTTGACGTGGGTTTTTAGGGAGTCAGCCTTTGTTGGCTCAAGGCAACGCTCCGCCAGCTCCTTCAGCTTGGTGAGGTCGGTCATAGTTCAACTCCTATCCATTTCAGCGCAGCATCCACATCGTCGAAGAGCTTCTGCTTGGGATCATCCTTGCGTACTCTGATGTGCTTCCCGTCGTAGACGGCGCACAAAGTTGATTTCTCCGATTCGCGCAACACTTTCGCTGCGATGAGGGTGCCATTCTTTCTGGCGATGATCATGGCTGTTTCACCTTTATTCCGGCTTGCTGGAGGGCTTCGGTCACTGCCGTCAGGTATTTGCGCCAGTTGAACTCGCCACCTTCCAGACCTTCGTAGTACTCAACGAACTGCTTCCGATCCGGCATCTCCACCTTCAGAGCCGCGCGGCTGGCTTGCCAGACGCTCAGGTATTGAGCCGGTCGCTCCATCAAGTAGCCGCCACTGACAGGATCAGTGATCATCCATGCGGCTGCGCAGTCCTTGTCACCATCAAAGAACTCGCGGATGTACCACTCTTCAAACTCTTCTCGAACGTCAGGCACGGTCAGTCCCTCACTTCAATGCCGGCTTCGCGCAGCAGCTTCACCATCTCTGCGCGCTCCTTCTGTTGAGCCTCGACGTCAACGACGCCTCGGCCATCGCAAACGTGGCACCAGCTGGCTTCCAAGGCATAGCCTCGGCAGGCTGGGCATGGACGAAATTCGGGCATGCGAATGCCTCCCATAAGGGTGTTCGGTTAAGGGGAAGGGTTAGGGATGGAGGATGGTGCGGAGGTCTTGCGCAGTTTGGTCTTCGGCGCTGTTCGGCGGGGCCAGCGCATCAAGAAAGCGCGCAGCTTCTTCGACCAATGCGCGCGGCACCAGCACCTGGTCGGCGGGGATGGCGTAGAGCTTTCTTACCTGATGCCCTTCAGCACGAACTTCATCAACGCGCGCTGGGTGGACCTTTCGCCAGGTCCCGTTATCTAAGTATTGCCATTCGATGACATCAGGCATGGCCGCATCCCTCCTTCTGCCCGAGCATGTCGCGCAGCTGTTCCACAAGCTGCGCCGCTATAAGGTAATTCGGCGCGTCTAAGGCGTCGTACTCCAGATGATCCAGAATCCGCCGCAACAGCCCATCGCTCACCGCCTTGCCGTTTAGGCGCGCCAGTTCGCGGAGAATCCGTGCTCCATCCAGAGCGATTGCTATAGGTTGCTCCTTTGCCTCCTCAATTCGGTCGGCCAATGCGAGAACCATCTGAATCTCTTCAGGCCAAACCACCACCCTTGCGCGCAGGGCTGCGACTTCCTCCCTGAGCGCCTGGGCCTCAGCTTCGAGCTTGGCGTAACCGCGCAGTAGTGCAACAATCCTTCTATCACTTGATCTCGTAAGGCTCTGTATCGCGAACTCAAGTTCATCGGCATCACTCATCAGTCTACCCTCCCTGCGCCGGCGCGGCGGTGAGCAGCTCGGCCGCATGGAATAGAGCGTCGCTCGCACGAAGATCCGAGTAGGCCATGATCGCTTCCCAGTGGCCCTCTGCCTCGTCGTCATCGAAGCCAGCTAACAGTTCCTGTACTGCGATAGTTTGGCCGTGGTCCGGCGCCCCGGAATTGAACATGCCGGCGGCGTTGAGTGAGTACTTCTTGGCCTCAATTTCTACGAGAGCCTTGGCTGATGCCGCAGAATCCGGCACCTGCCCAGCCTGGGCGACCAGTGAGGCGTTGTGCTCGCGCTCCTGCTCGGCGAGGTATTTCCAGTGCTCAATCGCCGGCCAGGGAGATGGGACCACTACGGCGCCCACCGTGATGCCTTCAGGCATCGGCAGTGCATTCAGCTCGGCGGCGTGCTTCTCGGCATCGTCGCGGCTGAACGCTGCGTAGAGGTCATCTGGGCCTTGAGCATGAACCGCCCACAGCTCCGGCGCCGGGGAGGGTTGCGCCAGGGCTGCGCGGGCTTGTTCTGCCTGGCACACTTTGCAGATGCCGGGTCCGCCACAGCGCGCCAGGAAACCATCTGCGCGAGGCGTGACATGGCCGTGCCCCTGCGCGCCCTCTGCCTGCTCGGCTCGCTTTGCATGCTCCCCCTGCTGCGAGGCGAGGAATTCGTCAATGCGCAGACGAAGATTTGCTGGGCTCAGCAAGTCCCAAGTGAACTGTCTGGCATCATTCAGCAGAGCCTCAGCCTGCTCCAGCCGCCCACGCAAAATCTCGTTGTTCTCCACTGCCAGATCATTGGCTACGTCTTCGCGGTTCATGCCCGTACTCCTTGACTGTGCTTCGCCACGAACTCAGTCGCCTCGACGCAAAGCTCATGGGCTATCGGTGAGGCGCTACGGTCCGCGTAGACCTTCAGGCGCCGGATCAGGTTGAGCGCAGCCTCCAGCGGTTCCTGGTGGTGCGAGTAGTCTTCTACGGGCGCGACGATGCGAGCCCTGCTACGTGGTTGCATGGCGGGTTCCTCGCGCCGGGTGGCGCAATGGCATTGAGTTGGATGGGGATTAATCAGACGAGCGCAAGAAGCACCAGTGCTGTTGCAGCCACGATTGGAACTTGGCCATTTCCAGTGGACTTGAGTCGCTCCATCCTTCTGGCCAGCCCATTAACCACTCGTGGTTCGCGGGGCTCGGCCTGCCAAACGCTATGACGAAAGCCCTCGCTGAAGGCCATTTCTGCATTGATTGCGCGGCGTAGTTGGCTTTTGTCGTCGGCGTATGCAAGTAGCCAATGTCTTTCCCGAAGGTGGTCACCACCCAGGTCAGACGCTCCAAGGGAAATTGCGCAGGTGCGGTAACCCATAGATCGGCAGTCTTCTGCGGCATATTCGATTGCGACTTCCGAAACGTTTTCGGCGAAGACGTACCAGGGAGCAACATCTGCCACGACTCGCCGCATCTCCGGCCAAAGGTCGTCAGCGTTGTTTCGTCCAGAAGCGGCAGTGCTGTACTTCTGGCAGGGAAAGCCTCCAGATACGATGCCAGCTCTGCCGCGGTAGGGTCGACCATTGAACGTTCGGATGTCGCTGAAGATTGGAAAGCGTGGTAGCACTTCATCGGCTTGTCGCTGGGTAAGCACTTGTCTGGAGTGAGATCTGTACTCAACAGCGCCGATACATCGTATGCCAAGAAGCGCTGATGCGAGCAATCCTCCTCCGTCTCCTGTGAACAGAGACAACTCATTCATGGTTTCTCCAGTTAGAGCGCCGCCGCGCCGCCGCGCCGCGAGTGCAGCGGATGGCGTGGTGATGGGTTAGCGTTTCCGGAAGGTCTTGGTGAGGTCGCCGTTGATGGAGCGCCCTCTGCGCAGAATTACGTTTGCCAGCGCTGCGCGATCGGCATGGCTGTGCGACGCCTGCCGAAACAGGCCGAAGTAGGAGTTGGCCACTTCCAGAAGGTCGTCTTCTGGAGCCGCTGTCACTCGGCGCAATGCTTCCTTCACCGTTCGCTTCCGCGTGGTTCGGCGCCAGGGCTTGATGACGTGGCCGACGAAGTCGATGCCTCGGTCTACCGGCTGCAGGATGGTCTTCGATGGGTTCAGCCTGGCGCCAAGCCCCGGCAGGAAGGCTTCTATCGCCGCCAGCCAGTCGTTCAACTGCTGCGGCGATTCGTGCAACAGCACGAAGTCGTCTACGTAGCGGATGTAGTGCCTGGCGCGCAGTTGGTGCTTCACAAACTGGTCAAGGTCGTTCAGGTAGATATTCGCGAAGAACTGGCTGCTCAGGTTTCCGATGGGAAGCCCGAGGTGCGCCGGTTGCGCTATCAGGCGCTTGTGCTGCGGCACCTTGTTGAACAGGTGTCTCGGGTTGCGGGTCTCGAAGTTCTCGCGCGGATCGTGCCAGAGAATCTGGAGTGCCAGGCCTTGCCACCAGGTGTCATCGATCAGCCGCACCAACTGATTGGCAAGCACGCGCTTGTCGATGGCGACGAAGAAGTTCGCCAAGTCCATTTTCAGGTAATGGGCCGGGCGGCTCCAGTTCTGGGTTGCGCTGCGCACCTTCGACTCCAACCGCTCAGCAGCGTACAAAGTGCCGCGGCCCGGAATGCATGCGCAGCTATCGGCGATGAACTTCGCCTCAGTGCTGGCGCCTATGTGGTTGTAAAGCAGGTGGTGGACGATCCGGTCCCGGAAAGCGGCGGCCCAGACTTCCCTGGCCTTCGGTCGGGTTACCACGAAGCAAATGGAGCGACCTGGGCGGTAGTCTCCCGACACCAGGTCCTCGTGCAGGTTGATGAGATTCCGCTCCAGGTCCATTTCGAAAGCCAGCGCGCTGTTGCTGTTGCGCTTGGTGCGCCGGCAGTCGTAGTAGGCCTGGACAAGATCGCGGAAGGGATAGGGCGCAACAGTTGGATCTGCGGACGGGGCGGACGCGAAGCTCGTTGTTCTTGTCGTTGTTGTTCTGGTTGCCATCGTTGAAGTTCATGTTGAAGGCGTTGTTGGCGGAGCGCTGCGACCTATCGTGCTATCTACGTCGCCCTGCCGATTGCTCAGCAGGGAAACTGCGCCGGACCTGTCCAGCCATTCCGCTGGTGGTTTCCGTGATGCGCATGGCGGTGGCCCGAAGGCCAGCGGCACGACCAGATTCAATTTGCACAGACCTGACCGCCGTGACGGTCAGATAGCGGGCGCGATTGCGGTGTTGCGTTTCCAGGCATTGGCCTGTTTGCCGATAGAGGCGGTTACCTCCATCGTCATGGCGTGCTGGGAGACGCTGATAAAGCGGTTGTCCTTGAACAGGCGCATGAGCAGCTCGATCACCTGGACTTTCTCGACCAGCAGGGTCAGGTGTGGGCGCTTGTCACGCGCGGCGTTAGCCCTGGCGATGAGCATGAGCACGTCAACGCACTCTTCGATAACCCGGCGGCCCAATGACTGCTTGAGTTCGCGCGGGATGTTCCGGGTGAGGTTCGTGGCCACCTGCAAGAGCCCGCTTGCAGCCTTGTAGATGGAAAGCTCAGTGTGCATCGCCATGGCATTCCCCTCCTTGGGAAGCCGCCCGTTGCCGGGCGGTTAAATGAATGAATTACTGAATGACCTGGCTGCGGACGGGGCGGACGCGAAGCTCGTGGCCCTTGACGGTGATGACCTGGATGCCAACGCCGAAGTACATGTCGAAGGCGCCGTAGGCGGAGCGCTGCGAGCTCGACCAGTACCATTCGGGCCGGAATGCTTGCTGGCCACCAGCCTTGAAGGCCTCGACCGTGGTCTGTACCGGCGATTCCTCGCTGTACAGATCGCCGGGCGGAAGGCTCGAGTGGTTCTCGCCGTCGCGGCCCCAGGCATAGTTCTTGTCGGTGGTCGGCTTCAGGTTGCGGTACTGCAGCTCCTGTACGTCGCGCGCCGGGATAGCCCAGTCGGTATGGCCGCCGATCTCCAGCGCGAGAACCTGCTGCGCCAGTTCGCTACCGGCGGCTGCCATTGCCTCCGTGTTCGCCCGGCTGTCGGTCATGCTGTCCGCGCCTTCGATCTTGACGCCGTACTCACCCCATTCGCCGGTCAGTTCATGCTCGGCGCCGGCGGTGATGGAGACGTAACGCCTGCCATCCTGGAGGTAGAAGCCGGAGACGAAGCCGCCGCCGTAGTGCTGGCCGATCTCGGGAAGGATGGTTGCTGCCTGTGCTGCTGCTTGCATGGTTGATTCCTCTTTTCGGGCAACAAAAAAGGCGCCTATGCGCCCTGGGAAGGTGATGGCCTGGCGGCCAGATGAATTACCGAATGATCAAATGAACACTCTGCGGACGGGGCGGACGCGAAGCTCGTTGCACTTGCCGTGGTTGCCCTGGTAGCCAACGCCGAAGCCCATGCTGAAGGCGTAGTAGGCGGAGCGCTGCGAGCTCGACCAGTAGTAGCAGTCCTTCGCGAACAGGGCGGGGGTGTTCACCCAGCCTTGATACAACTCGGCTGCGGCCGGAAGGTAGAAGTCGGAGTGTCCGTCAGCCTGGTGTTCCGTGCACGTGGTGGCCGCGGGGTGACCGCCCTCATCCAGCAGGGCTTGGGTGTTGGCCAGGCCATCGATCTTGCTGGTGGCCTTCGACTCGTTGCCGCGTCCGCCCCAGGCCCGATCGCCAATGTCTTTGGCAGCAATGACCAGGTAGTGGGCGGGGACGCCATCGCGGGCTGGAACGATGCCGGCGTTGTGGCCACCTTGCCCCGGCCAGTACTCGCCGAGTGCCGGAACAGCCTGGTCGCTGGTGACAGCCTCTACTGCTGGCGTCGGAGCCTGCTGAGTGACGCCAACATGGGCCAGAGCAGCCGCGACGAAGGTGGTTGCAACTACGTGAGCCGGGACCTTCAGAATCAGGCCTTCCGGGGTCTTCACAGTGATCATGTCCTGTTTCATGTGATTACCTTGTTCCTGAGAAAATGGTGTGTGACATGGAATCGTGACTAGTAGCTGGTCAGCTCGGCTAAGGATTCGTCGTCGAGTCGATCGGCTCCGTGTATCAGCCTGCTGATGACGTCCTGCGGCTCGTCGATGCCGAGTCGAGCCATGGTGCGGATGAGCTTGGCGTCGTCGGCGTGGAAGAGGTCGATGCTGATGCGGCGGGAGAGGAGGCGCGCCATGCGTTCCTCCTCGTTCATCTTGTCGCGTTCACGCTGCGCGGCTTTGCGCTCGGCTGCTGTCTTCGCGGCCATTGATCTGCTCCTTCGTCTGCTTCCAGGCGCCGGCCGCTTCGAAGACCTTCACTGCCTGCTCCTCGGTGAGCGAGATCGCGGAAGGAATTGCGATCCAGCCTGAGCCAACGACGTGGTTCGGGTTGCAGTCGCCGACCAAGGCCTTGTAGTGCTCCTCGATCGTGTCGGTGAGGTGTTCGGAGCGGTACAGGCCTTGAGGGGCGATTTCCACCGACTTGTAGTAGCGCTGGCCGAACTGGTCCACGCAGAACGCGCTGATGTAGATCGTCCAACTGTGGGCGATGTCGCAGACCGCATCGGCGATCCGTTGCCCGGGCGGGATGTTCTTGAGGTTCTTCCAGTTCACCATGCCCTGGCGCCCGCTCGGGTCGATGTTGACCACGGCGACGTGGTTCGTGGCCAGCAGCGCGCGGCAGGAGCGCTCCATCCGCCGGCGCATGTCGTTCGGCTTCCGCTTCTTCATAGGGCCTCCGCGAGCTGGCGCAGCAGGCGCCGCTGTGCACGGGTGATCCCGTGCGGGTGGCGTTTCGGGACGGTGTCAGGGTCGATGCGCTCCGAGCGCGGCGGCAGCGGCTTCACCTCGGTGAATCCGGCGACCGGTACCGGCTGGATGCCGGAGGCGGCGACCAGGGCGGCCAGGCGCGCAGCATCCTCCGCCCGGCGCGAGGGGGTGATCTTGCATTCCATGGGGACGGCTCGTGGTGCTGGGCGCCGTTGCGGCGCCCGTGTTGATGGTCAGGCTGCTTTCTGGTGATCCTGGCCGGCGATGTGCCCGGCTTCGATCCAGACCGCCTGCAGCCAGTCCGGCGTCTTCGCCATCGGCTCCTTGAGGGTGCCGGCGATAATTACCGAGTCGATTTCACGATCACAGGTCATGGCGCGCATCAGTGCGATGGCCTGGTTGCGGCTCGGCAGGTCCAGCACGTCGAGGCGGTCCAGCAGCGCCACGCGCAGTACAGAGATCGTCGCGATGGCCAGGGCGATGGTCGTATCGCACCGCCAGCGCTCCGACTCAGACAGCAGGCCGTAAAGCCGGCCGCCGAAGGTCACGTCGATGTCAGCGCTGATCTGCACCGGCGACCAGCCGGCAATTCCGGACAGACGCTTCAGGGTGTCGTTCACCGGGCCGATAGCGTCGGCCAGGATCTCCGCCGGGATGCCGGTCGGCGACAGCGCGTCGGCAATGCCGGTCCACGCGACCACGTCCTGGTGCGCGGCCTGCGCTTTCGCGATCGAGGCCTCGCGCTGGGCGGCGGCCTCCAGGGCTTCCTGCAGGGCCACCAGCTTCGCGCGGCTCGCATCGCGGGTCTGGCGTAGCTCATTGATGGCCTGCTCGCCGTTGGCGATCGCTTCGGCGCTGGGCGCGTCGGCGGACTCGGCTTCCAGGGCCTTGATCTGCTCGGCGGCGGCCACGCACTCGTTCAGGTCGCGCTGGCTGTTCTCCACTGCGCGCTGGGCGCTGGCCAGATAGCCGCGGTACTCCGGCAGTCGGCGGGCGGATTCGGCGTCTGCGATCTGCTCCGGCGGCTGGTGGATCACCAGGGCGCCGGCCTGCAGGTCCACCGCGCCCTGGCAGTGGGGGCAGGTCAGCGGCTGGTGCGGCACGCTGCCGGCCGAAGCGAGCTCGGCGGCCATGACCTTTTCGGACCACTCGTCCTGGTTCTGCTCGTCGGTGGTCAGCTTGTTGCGGCGGCGCGGTTCCAGTTCGACCAGCTCGCGCAGCTTGGCGATGCGCTGGGCGCGGCCGTCGGCAGCCTGGCGGGCCTGCTTGCTGGCGCCGAGGGACTGCTGCGCCTCGGACAGGCCGCTCTCCAGCAGTTGCAGGGCGTCGCGCGCTTCGGCGACCTGGTCATCGGTGACCACGGTGGCCACCAGTTCCGGCGCCCAGTCGATCGCCTTCTCGCTGCCATAGTTCTCGCCGGTGATCGCCTTCCAGGCGCCGCGCGCCTCGCTGGCGTAGGCCTTGGCCTGTTCCACCGCAGCCGGGAAACCGGAGCGGAGCAGGGGCTTTACCTTCTCCACCAGCGCCGCGGCGTGCCCTTTGGCGATCAGGCGCTCCGCGATCTGGTTCGGGCTGGTGCTGGCGCCGCTCAGGTCGAAAAGCACCCGGCGGCGTTCCTTGGCATCCAGGCTGGCGAAGAGGCTGGCGTCGAGCACGTAGGGCAGGAAGGGCAAGTCAGCGAGGGGAGAACCCTTGCCGCTGGGCAGCGCCACGCCGCAGACCTGAACTTCGTAGGCCTCATCCAGCCACTCGACGCGGGCTTCGCCCTTCTTCGCGCCCTCAGTGACCAGCTTGTCCATCTCCTTTTTCAGCGAGACGCGGCGCGGCTGCCCGTTGAAGGCCATGGCGATGGCATCCAGCAGCGAACTCTTGCCGGCGCCGTTGTGGCCGGCCACCAGGAGAACCCGTGCAGAAACATCAAGGGCCGCATGACGCAGCCCTTGGAAGTTGGTGATTTCGAGTTTTGTGATGCGCATGGCTCACTCCAGGTCGAGGGCAATATCCCCCGGCTTCTTGACTACGCGGTAGGTGTTCAGCTCGCGGGCTTCCTCGTTCTCCTGCTCGAGCACGATGACGCCCTGGTCCAGCAGTTGGAGAACGACGCGCTCGGCTTCCTCGGTGGTGAGGGCGAAGCGCGATTGCAGCCAGGCCGCATCGAACACGTCCTTCTTGGTGGCGACCCCGATGGCGATCTCGCCCAAGGTGTGGCCAGCGAAGCGCTCTACGGTGAGTTGCGGCAGGTCCTCGAACTCGGCGTCGACGACGTCGTTGTCGTCTGCTGGTGCACCGCCGCCCCAGGCACCAGGCTCTTCCATTTCGTGATCGCCGCCGTTCAGGTCCAGCGGGTTCTGGTCCGGATCGGCCTTCACGTCCTTCATGCCGTCCAGGAACTCACCAGCGCCGCCGATGATCAGCAGGCAATCCTCGTTCACCGCGTCGAGCAGGTCGTGCTTGTTCGGGCTGGAGTGGTTGACCACGATCACGGCCTTCATCTTGTCCTTGGCCGCGATGGATTCGAGCTTGCCGTAGACCGTTTCACGCTCGGCGCCGGCGGTGGTGTGCACTGCGATGGTGGCCGCGTTGCGCACCTGCTGTTCCAGGCGGTCGATCACATCGGTCTGCTTGGCTTCGGACAGCTTCTGCCACACGTCCGGCAGGATGCGGATTTCCTGAATCAGGCCCTGCAGCAGGCTCTTGCCGAGGGTGTCGGCGGTCATGTGAAGGAAAGCGGCGTTGTTCTGGGTCATGGGGGCGGGTTCCTACTGGTTGGCGATGCGATCGAGGGTGGTGTGCTGGGACTCGCTGAGGAACATCCGCGCGCCGTAGCGCTGGAAGTTGGCGCGCAGGTCGGCGGTGAAGTCCTCTTCCCAGGTATTGGCGGCGCTGAGCTCCGCCGCGCAGAGGAGGCTGGTGAATTCCTCCACGCGGTCGAACTGCTCTTCGATGGTCTGGCTGGCCATGGCCGGTTACCCGAGGTCGAGTGGCGGCTCGTCGTCTCCGCCGCGCTTGCCGGCCTGCGGGTCGGTGATCTCGCCGGTATCGGTGTTCACGCCTTCCGGAGCCTCGCCCAGCGGCTGGTCGTCAACGACGCTGTACTCACCGGTGAGGATCGACGCGTTGTCCTGGTCGAGGCCTGCGTCGGCGCGCTCATCCAGGGTGACGGCGGTCTGAAGCTCGATACTGACCGGGAGGTACTTGAACAGACGGCGGATTGCGGTCTTCTTGGCCATTTCGTCGTAGTGGGAAACCCACGGGCCGTTGTTGCCGGCCTTGCTGGTGGCGCGCACCTTGTCGACGTCGGCCTTGCTCATCACCTCGAACTGGACGCCGCCGTCCTTCAGCTTGGCGACCGCGTAGACATGGGTCATGGGGCCGCGTTCACCCTCGCAGGGGACGTGCTGCACATCCTCGTCCAGGCCGTAGCGGTAGCTGAACTGGTCGTTCTGGTGCACGGTGCGCGCGGTCAGCGAGACGATCTGCCCGGATCGGCGCGCCAGGTCGATCATGCCGCGATAGCCGATGATCAGCTGGACGTTCGCCAGGCCGTCGCTGGCCTTGCCGTTGCCGAAGGGTAGCAGGTAGGCGTGGCCGAGGGCATTGCCCGGCTCCAGGCCGAGCTGGGCGCACTGCATCACGGCGCCGAGGAAGCTCTCCTGGTTGCACTTCGCCAGGGCCGGCACCTTGCGGATCTCGGTGAGCGCGATGCGCGCCAAGCGATCTGCCGTCAGGTGCTTCGGCAGCGCCAGGGCCATCTGAGCCTTGATCTTCGGATCGGTCATGAGGGAAGCCAGCGTCTTCGGCTGGCCGTTGTTGGCGACATTGCCGGTCGCGGCGGCTTTCAGGGCGGTAGCGGACATGCTGGGCTCCGGTTACTTGAGGCGGAAAACGCGGGATTCGCTGGTCTTCTTGAACTGCTCGAACAGCGCGGGGTGGGCTTCCTTGAAGGCGGTCTGATCGAAGCGGCTGGTGCTCTGGGTTTTCCAGGTGAGCACGGGCTTGCCGTTGACGGTCAGGCTGGCGTGGTCTTGCAGGAACAGCTTGATGCGCTCCTCGGCGGACTCGATTTCGTAGTCCAGGCCCTTCGCCTGGGCCTTCAACTCGCGCAAGCGGTTGAACACCTCCACGACCTTGCCGTCGGCCTCGATGCTGGTGCCGGCGTCCCGCTCGAACATCCGGAGGATGTCGCTGACGGCCGTGGCTTCCGGCGGCTCCAGGCGCTGGATGCGCTCCCAGAACTCGACCTCCTTCTGGCGAATGGCCGCGATGGTCTCGTCGTCACGCTCGACCCGGTACACGCGGAAGTCGTCGCCACCGATCAGCACGCCGAAGACGCAGACCTGGCGGCCGGTGACCATCAGGCCGTGCATAGCCTGGGCGGTGTAGTGCACCGGGACGGCGTCGGTCTGCTGCTCGCCCCATTCCTTCGACTTGAAGGGACTGACCGTCTTGATTTCGATGTTCTCGCCGCTGGCGGCCTCGGCGTCGATCTCGGCGGCCAGAAAGTCGTGCTGCTGGTCGCGGTAGCGGTTGCCGCGGCCGACTATCTTCAGGCCGGTCTCTTCGGCCAGCAGGTCGATCACGTAGGGCTCCATCCGCTGGCCGCGCGTGAATATCTTCTGCTTCGCCGGATCGACCGGGCCGGTGCGCGGCTGGACCTTGTCCAGGTACACGTCCAGGGGGGTGCGCCAGGGGCTGATGCCGAGGATGCCGGCGACATCGCTGCCGCCGAGGTACTTGGTGCGGTCGAGCGCGCCGACCGATGCGAGAGCTGCTGCAGTCATGGGGTTCTCACTTCGCGGCGAATGCCGTCGTGGGTTGCTCGCCGGTGATGTGTCCGGCGGTGGCAGGGCCGATGATCAGGAGGATGTAGAGCGCGCAGGCGAGCAGGGCGCCGATGAGGGTGGCTTTGCGCTTGGCGTTCATGACCCCCTCCGCGGCGGCTCGATGTGCAACCAGGTGCGCTGGAGAACGTCGACGGCCTTCTTGGTGCCGCAGTACTTCTCGATCCCGCGCGCTGCTTTGCTGATGACCATCTCGCCGGCCTTCCGGACGTCCTCCGGCGTTGTGCAGCCGCAGGCCCGGAAGTACTGGCCCAGGGCGTGGTCGGCGAGAGCGTCTGCTTCCTTGGCAGTGATCATCTGCGCACCCCCAGACTCTTCCGGCCGTCCTTGATGGTCAGCGCCATGCGGCGTGGCAGGTTCGCCACCAGGGTCTCGCGTGGCAGGCCTAGGGCAGCGGCAACGTCGGCACCGGCCGGCATGATCATCCGTTCGACCTCGGCCAGCTGGTCGTCAATGAGCGAGGTAACAGGGCGCGTGGTCATGATGCAGCCCTCATCTCGGCCCATTCTTCTTCTGCTTCACGGCGCATCTGCTCTTCAGCAGCCTTGGCGTGCTGGGCCGCTAGAGCCTCTGCCATCTCGTTTACTGCACTGACCGGATGGTTGCTCGGGGCGAGCAGCTTCTTCAGGCAGCGAGACGCCTTGGCGATGTCGTAGTTGGCTACAGCCACAAGAAGCTGGCCTAGCATCCCGTCGTCGTCTTCGCAGTCCTCAACACGACGTATAGCTTCTGTCGCCACGGCGTCAGACAGGTCATAGGCCTGCACAACAGACCTTCCGCCGATCTTCAGGTCGTCGCCATAGACCAGTGTCTCTCCGGCATGGGCGAGCCAGTTGGCACCTTCCGTGGTATCAAGGAAGGCTTCCGATTCGTCCGGCAGCATCGCGTCATAGGCTTCCTGTGCGCGCTGGAGTTTTGCGTTCATGGTTAGGTCCTCTGAAATTGTCCGCAGATGTCGAGCGCTCACCGCCATTCCGGTGTGGCTCGCCGAACTTTCTTTCCTTTCGCCTTGTCGACGGCCGCCTGGCAGTCATCGCGCAGGCGGTCATACATGCAGTTGCCGTTCTTGTTCATCTCGGCCAGCAGCGCTTCGATCGTCTCCAGGAGATCCGGAGCGGCTTCGATGAGCTGGGGGCTTGGAACGGGTTTGTTCATGGCTGTTTCCTCGGCTGGCGCCGGCATGCGAATGAACGCTCTCGCCGCCGGGCTGGCCCGATGGGTAGGCGGTGAACGTTCATGCGGATACGGGCGGAAAAAGAACCCGGCCGAAGCCGGGCGAAGGATGGGGGGGTGATGCTTGCGCATCGGGGAGTGATCTGGCCGGGATTCGAACCCGAAAGACTTACGCCAGCTTCGGCAGCGCTACCTGACTGGCCGCACCTCCTTCTGAGGGCACCCTGGTCCGCCGAGTGCAACCACAGATCACTCTCCGATGCGCCCTGGCGGAGCCGTGACAAACCGCCAGGAGCATTGGGCCGGTCTTTCCCGGCTGTCACCGCACAACCATTGAGCCCGTCATGCGGAGGGGCTATCCCTTTTTGTGCTTGGGAGTCCAGCAGCCGGTTAACCCCGGTCAGGATTCGCGAGCTGCGAGCATCGCGTCGGCAAGCTTGTAGCCTTCCTTCGCGATGTCCTCGTTGCTCCAGCCGCAGGACTCGGGGTTGGAGTAGTACCCGGCCATGAAGCCCTGAACTACCTTGCCGGCGAAGTAGTCGCGCAGAGTCATGCCGTTGAAGTCCGGGTCATCCTTCCAGCCCGGAATCGGAAATGCCGGGCCGCCGTCATTCGTACTCATGGTGTTCTCCTGGTTGGTTTCCCGTATGCCCCTCCCGGACGGGCGAGGGGCATCTAGGAAATCGGTGTCTCTGCCCAGTAGCGCGGGCCACGCTGCGCATCGCATGCGGGTCGTTCACACGGTTCGGGCATTTCGCCCTCGATCAGCCGTCTCCGGTCGCCCTGAATACCCAAGGGTCGCCGTCGCGTTGGTAGATGTTTGCCTCAGCACCTATCTGGTCGCCGGTCGCCGCAGAGGCGATGCGTTCTGCTGTTGATGATGCCCACCCGACTTTCTGTCGCCCCACGGGTGGTGGCCGGGGCTGCCTCGCCGCGTTCACGGCTAGCTGTTCATGGCGCATGTTGTGAAAGAGCGCGGCTCGGTGGCCTGGCCCAGTGGTGTATTCGTTGGGCGTGCAATCAAAATACAAAACGTATTTTTATCTGTCAATACGAAATGTATTTGACGTGCCACGCAGGCACAAAAAAGCCCGCACTTGGCGGGCTTGGTCAGATCGGTCGGTTACCAGTCCGTTGCTGGATGAGGCCAGGCGAGCTCGATGGTGCCGTCCTGCTGGCGCGTGATCGTCAGCGCATCCTCCTGCGCAAGCTCGTCGAGCAACCGCAACCAGGCCTCCTCGGGTTCGTCAGGCATCCGGCTGATAACGGATCGGCGCGCGAGCTGGGCAGCCGGGGCCAACAGCTGGCGCTGGATGCGGAGGGCCAGGAGTTCATAGGGGGAGGGTGCGTGATACGCGACTGCTTTGCGGGCCATACGGCTCTCCTTGTCTGTATGGATATACAGTATTTGGAGTGCTGGCGCTTTGCAAGCAGGCAAAGAAAAGCCCGGCTCTAGGCCGGGCATTTCGGATTCTGCTTACTTGGGTAAATGCGAAAGGATAGGAACCAGATATTGCTGCACCACCCACCATCCGGCTGCAAACACAGCTACGCCGACGGTAAGGGCGGCGACAGCTGCTTGCGATCGCGTAATCGCCCCGTCGAGCTTGGTCTCGATTTTGCCCAGGCTGACCTTGATCTCAGTGACGCTTTCATTGAGTCGGTCGAACTGCACTTCAAGCCTGTCGAGTTGTTTACCCATTTCTTCCTCCAGCTTCGCCCGTGCTAGGTCGAGACTTTCTTGGCCTAAGACACTGTCGCTATCCAGGATGCTGCGAATTTCATCCATGATCCGCTTGGTATTTTGTATCGCATCTTCAGTTTTTTCTACTGCGGCGGACCAATCCCTTGTTTTTGCGCGGATTCGGCGGACTGACCTTGTCGTCACAATCTTCTTTTCATTGCCGTCTCCACCATCGTTCCCTTTTCTGTCTTCGTCGTCCGTGGCCACTCTGTCTCCTATAGCACGCCGCGCGGCTGTTTAGCGTCGATGACGCGCCCGATCACTTCCCAGGCATCGTCCATCTCGACCTGCTTGAACTCCTTGTTCAGCGGGACCAGGTACTCGCGGCCGCTGTCGTAGATGTACTGCTTGAACGTGGTCTCTCCGTCGCGGTGCTTCGCGATATAGAACTTGCCACTGACCAGGTCAAAGCCTTCCGGCTGGATGAGGACCGGAGTGCCATCGGGGAAGCTGGGTGGGGTCGGAGACGTCATCGACGGGCCCTTGGTGATGAGCCAGTAGCCATGCGGACCCGCGTTCTCTGTCGAGGGAAGCCAATCCTCGGCGTCACCGGGAATGAAGTTGTCCGGCGAGTCGGCGCGCTGACCTGCTGCGACCCAGCTGATCACCGGATAGGTTTGCGGAGTACGGGACGGCTGTAACGCCATCTCGACGTTCTGCAGGCGCTCGGTCGGTAGCTGAACGCCAAGCGGCGGAAGCCCAAGTACCGACAGCATCAGGTTGATGTCGCCCAGGCCGGGCTCACGCCTTCCATTCAGCCAGTGACCTACGGCGCCTTGGGTTTTCCCAATTCGCTCAGCGAGCTTGTCCTGTGTGACGCCCTGTTCGGACATCGCGCCGCGCACGGCAGTAATCCAATCGTTCATGGGCGAGATGCTACAGCCCGTATTAATCCGCGCAACGCACGCCATGTATTAATCCTTGCCAGAGTCAAATACGAAATGTATTTTTGAAAAAGACATCAACCGGAGGACCGCCATGAGCGCCTTGAAAGCCATCCGCAAGCAGGCGGGTGTAACCCAGACCCAGCTCGCCGAGCGTGTTGGCCTCACCCAGGCCGCGATCGGCCATTACGAGACAGGACGTCGTAAACCCGGTCTCAGCGAATGCCGCCGCATCGTCGCAGCGCTTAATGACCTCGGTGCTGAATGCACCCTGGCTGAAGCGTTCCCCGAACCTGAACCTCAGCAGGCGCCTATGCCTGTGCAACTGGCGTCCTGACCATGGCCACGACTCAATTGGACCAGGATCAGACGATCAGGGCCCGCAAGAACTTCGCCATTCTCTTGCAGCGACTTTCCTCGGTCGGCAATGCGCCGGTCGCGGTTGCAGTCGGTTGCGACGAGGCAACGATCAGCCGGATGAAGCCGGAGAAGTTCCAGCAGTTCTGCGAGATCCTCGCAGTGCTGGACCTGAAGATCGTGCCGAAGGGCATGCGCTGCTTCGACGAGCGCGACATCGAGGCGATCCTCTACCAGGCCAAGCGCTGGATGGATCACGTCCAGGGCGTCGACCAGCTCGTGGCCGACTGACGAATGCCGTCGTTCCTGATCAACGACGACGAGCGCGAGGCGCTCCGGGGCTTGCCGATGCTTGCCCGGGAGATCTACGTATTCGGCCTTCGCCCGTTCATGGACTACCGGACAGGTCTTGTCGGCGAGCGCCGCGGTATCTCGTGGAAGTCGATCGCCGAGGAACTGTACGTCGAACCACACCAGGGCATTAAGGGGGGCGAGCCCTCCGAGAAGGAGCTTCGACGCGCTCATGTTTGGCTAGTGAAGCGTGGCCTCTCAAGCGAAAACCACGGGACTCGGAAGCTGATTTTCGAGCTCTTCAGAGCGACACGGGATCAATCCGCCCGAAATAAAGTGGGCAGTAAGTGGGCAGATGAAGCGGGCAGATATGTGGAAGGTCTGGAGCCCAGCAATAACGGTCCTTTCACGGAAGAAGAGGGCAGAGAAGCGGGAGGGGTGGAATGCTCAAAAGTGGGCACACCTCCGGTAACCGGAGATAACCATACCGTACCTACCGCGCGCGACGATTTCGAAACGCCCTCGACTGCTGGCCAGTGGTGCCAGTTCTTCATCCGGGAGCGCCGCTTCCAAATGCACGTCGTCCAGACCGCCAAAACCATGCCGCTCTTCGCTCAGTGGGTAGAGCGCCGCATCAACACCTCGCAAGTACGAACCGCCATGGAGACCGCCGAAGCGAAGCTCGGCGCAGTGCCAGACACCCCGTTGTACTACCGAAACTTCCTCGAACAGCTGCTGCTGGAAACCCAGCGGCTGTCGCTTGCACAGGAGCAGCGCGATGAGCACACCACCGGACAACAAGGACCTTCCCAAGGCCAAGCCGGCCATCATCCCGCCTCGCGCGGATTCCCTCGTCGACAAGGTCCTCTCTCATCCGTCGATCGAGTCAAAGCCAACAACGCCGCCGCAGAAGCTGCCCGACAGGCTGCTGGAGAGACTCTGGCTGAAGATGGCGGAGATGTACGGCCACCGCTGGACGTCGAGTTTTGGCGACAAGGCTGACCCGGAAAGCGTTTGGGCGACGGTCCTGCATGGGCTGACCGGCGTGCAACTGGCTAACGGCCTGGCCGCCCTGGTGAACAAAGGGACCGAATTCGACTGGCCGCCGCCGGCGAACGTCTTTCGCGCCTTGTGCCTGGAAGTGCATGGCATGCCCACCGACGATGAAGCCTGGGAGCAAGCGCTGCGCGGTATCTACGGCCACGAGGCAGTTCGCATCGCCGCCAAGGCCACCGGCACCTGGGACCTGAAGCACGGCAAGTTGACCGACAAGGCCCTGCACAAGGTCTTCTCCCGCAACTACGCCATCGTCAAAGCCCGCGCCGCCATGGGTAAGCCGCTGGACGAGGAAATCCCGAAAGCGATCGCTCACGACGAGAAGACGCCGATGCAGAAGCAGATGGCGCACTCGCACCGCGAGGCACGTGACATGCTCATGGCCCAGGGGCTGCCCAGCGATCCGAAGCAGGCAAGGGCGCTGCTGCTGGCGAAGATGGGGTGCGCCCGTGAACCTGGTAGAGATCGCACTGCTGCTGATCCTGGCCAGCCTCCCGAGCATCGGCTGGCTGCTCGCATTCCTCGATCGGCGCCGCACCGCAGCCTGGGAGGAATACAACCGAGACCGCTTGGCTCGCAAGGCGCAGGTCGAGCGCGATTCGCGGAGGTCGTTGTGATGGACCTTCGCCCCGTGCTGTTCACGGTACCGGGCGAGCCGGTGGGGAAGGGAAGGCCGCGCATCGGTCGCGTCGGCAGCCACGCCCGGATGTTCACGCCGACCAAAACTGTGGCCTACGAAGGCCTGGTAGCCATGGCCGCCCAGGAAGCGCTCGCGGGTCGTTCCCTGATCGCCGGCCCCGTTCTCATCGAGCTTCGGATGTTCCATCCCATTCCCCGGTCTTGGTCGAAGAAGCGCCAAGCCATGGCACTGGTCGGCGAGGTCATGCCCACCGTGAAGTGTGACGCCGACAACTGCCTGAAGGCGGTATGCGACGCGCTCAACGGCGTGGTGTGGAAGGACGATACTCAGGTCGTCAACGTGATGCTGACGAAGCGGTACGCCGAGGTGCCGCGCGTCGAAGTGAAGATTGTTCCGCTGATGGCTGAAGGGGCGCAGAGATGAAGTTCAGGGGTGTGTTCAAGCATGCGGATGGTGGCTTCATCGCCAAGATCGGGCACGAAGGGAAGCAGGTGTATCTCGGCTGGTTCGATGGATTCGAAGCGGCACGGCGGGCTCGGCTGGACGCCGAGGTCCGGCTGTTCGGAGCGGTGTTTGATCGTCGCGAGATTGAGGTGGGCGAGGACCACGCCAAGGTTCCGCTGCATGGCCGCAACGGTGCCTTCTACGGCTACGCCCTGGTCGACCTGGATGACCTGCCGAAGGTGGCTGCGACGGCTTGGACGGTTGACGCCCGCGGCTACGTGGCCGGCAGACCAGAGGGCATGAAGTCCTCGGTGACCATTCACCGTTGGATCATGTTCGGAGATGCGAAGGGAAGCGGGGTGGACCACCGCGACGGCGACAAGCTGAACAATCGCCGGTGCAACCTGCGGGAAGCGACCCAGGGCGAGAACGCCAAGAACACGCGCCTGGCCAAGAACAACTCCAGCGGCTTCAAGGGTGTGTCGAGGACTGCAGAGGGCCGCTGGCGTGCCCGAATCACCGTTGGCCGTAAGGAAGTCAGGCTCGGCAACTTCGACACTCGGGAAGAGGCAGCGGCCGCATACGACCGGGCAGCGCTGCAACTGCACGGTGAGTTCGCATCGCCGAACAGCGAAACGCCGGGCGTGCGAGTGAAAGTCGTCCCTCTGATCGAGGGCGAGCAGTGACTACGGGAAACTACAGGGGAGGGGTGGTATGAAGCTCATCAGCGCACGGCAGGCGTGGCACGACGCCTTCTACGAGAATCGGAGCTCAGTGCTGGCGGTCGCGGCCGACAAGGCTGCGCTGGGCAAGGAGGGCCGGGTGGCCAACGAGACGCACCCTGACCGCAAGGACACCAACGGGCGCAGCGCCCACATGCTGGCGGCCGGGCTGGTGCAGGCTGCAATTCGCACCCTGCCGAAGCCCCTGCAGCACTTCGGGCACACGCTGTACTCGCCGCTGGCGACCGGCGATGACGTGGCAATTGCCCACGGCCTGGTCTGGATCGGCGCCGGCCTCGGACAGCTCACGCAGCGCCAGGGCGAGCGTGCCTACTGGATGGCGCTGGCGGCGATCAACTCGCACAAGCGCGCAGTGAACGGCCGCGACACCCTGGGCCCGGGCGACGTCTGCCTGTTCATCGAGGAGCGCCTGGGCTGCCGTATCGACCCCTGCAACTGGGCGCGGGACTATGCCAGCACCTGGGAGCGGCTGGCGCGCCACGTTGACAGGCTCGATGCGCAGGCGTTGAAGCCGGTGGCGGATGTGGTCGCCAATGAGCAGGGCTGGCGCAAGGGGCCAGGCTGGCGCTGGCTGCAGGAGGATCGTGACGTTGTCGCCGAGCAGCGCGCCGAGCTGTACGCCCAGCGCCGCGAGCAGCTGCAGCAGCGCCTAGTCGAGCGGCTTCGCGGTATGTCCAACCAGCAGTTGGCGGCTTGGGCCGCGCGGATGAAGCGCTACAGCGATGCCTACCGAGCCGAGTGGGCCGATGACATATACGAGCAGCCGGACGTACACCAGCGCTACCACGACCGCGTGGCGGCCTACTGGAGCCAGAAGGAGCGTCTGAAACAGGTCGCTTGACGATTTGAAGAGCTTTCCGATACTGTTTCGCCATCGTGCACAACTACACCCCGCACGAAACAATCATCGAAACCCGGCCCTCGCGCCGGGTTTTTTGTTTTCAGCGGAGGACCAGATGGAACCCACGACCTCCATCGGTATTGGCGCGCTGTTTGCCAAGTACAGCGTGACCATCGCCGGGTTCTGGGGCTCCATCCTCTCGCTCGGCTTCCTGAAGGACCTGACGCGGTTGCAGGCCGCTCTGGCGGTCTTCACCGGCCTCGGGTGCTCCACCTACTGGACTCAGCCAGTCGCTGGCTGGCTCTCCCGGACCTACATCATCCCCCTGGATGACCCCTTCCTCGCCGGCGTCGCCTTCACCATTGGCCTGCTGGCCATGAACGTGATCCCCGGCATGAAAGCCTTTGCGGAGCGCTTCCTGACGCCCCGAGGTGCCTGACCATGATGAACTCGATCCTCATGGGCTTGGACGCCGTGCTGTGCATTCTGGTGGTACTGGCCGCGCTGGAGTTCCTGCGCGCCGTCCACCTGTTCGAGCATCCAATCCTGAGCCTGTCGTTCTACCTGGTCGCCATCGGAGCCTTCGGCTTGCTGGTCGAGCTGGCCAAAGGCTACTGGGTAAGCCCCTGGGCGGTGGTGATGCACCTCGGCATCGTCAGCTACGCCTGGTCGCGCCGGAAGCAGATATTCCGCGCTGACTGGTCCTGGGATGGCGTAGATCGCCGGCGACAGCACCGATAAGAGAGATTCCCCATGGCGCTCACCAACAAGCAGCGCCGCTTCGTCGAGGAGTACCTCGTCGACCTCAACGCGACGCAAGCAGCGATCCGTGCAGGGTACAGCGAGCGGCGCGCCTCCGAGATCGGCTACCAGAACCTGCGCAAGCCTGAAATCGCCGCAGCGGTTGAGGCCGCGATGCAAGCGCGTGCAAGCCGGACTGAAATCGATGCGGACTACGTGCTGCGCCGGATGGTCGAGATCGACCAGATGGACGTCCTGGACATCATGACGGACGACATGCAGCTGAAACCCGTCAGTCAGTGGCCCAAGGTCTGGCGCCAGTACCTGAGCGGCTTCGACCTGGCCGAAATGTTCGAAGGCCGCGGCGACGACCGCGAGATGGTCGGCCTGCTGAAGAAGATCAAGTGGCCGGACAAGGTGAAGAACCTGGAGCTGCTTGGCCGCCACTTCGGCATGTTCACGGACAACGTGGCGCTGAGCGGCAAGGGCGGAGGCCCCATCCAGTCGGTCACGGCGGTCACCGACCCGCAGGAGGCCGCGAAGATATACCAGCAACTGATGAGTTCCTGATGCCTATCCCGTTCCCCTTCGACTTCCGCAAGCCGGACTACGTCGAGGTGTTCGAGTGGCGCGCGGAGCGTCTGCTGCGGATTCGGCGTGATCCGAGTGTGTTGCCGGCGCTGAAGCTGTTCTACCGGGACAACCCGGCCCAGTTCATCATCGATTGGGGCATGACCTTCGACCCGCGCAACGTCGAGCGCGGTCTGCCGGCGATGATCCCCTTCCTGCTGTTCCCGAAGCAGGAGGAGTGGGTCGAGTGGTTCATGGCGCGTTGGAAGGCGCAGGAGCCAGGGATCACCGAGAAGACCCGTGACATGGGCATGTCATGGCTCACCGTCGGCCTGGCCGATACGGTATGCCTGTTCCACCACGGCGTGGTGGTCGGCTTCGGCTCCCGCAAGGAGGAGTACGTCGACAAGATTGGCTCCCCCAAGAGCTTGTTCTGGAAGGCTCGCGAGTTCATGCGCCTGCTGCCGTCGGAGTTCCGCGGCGGCTGGGAAGCCGGCAAGCACGCCCCGCACATGCGCATCATGTTCCCTGGCACCGATTCGGTGATCACCGGCGAGTCCGGCGATGGCATCGGCCGGGGCGACCGCTCCAGCTTCTACATCGTCGACGAATCGGCCTTCCTTGAGCGCCCGCAGCTGGTCGACGCATCTCTGTCGGCAACCACCAACTGCCGCCAGGACATCTCGACGCCCAACGGCATGGGCAACTCCTTCGCCCAGCGCCGGCACAGCGGGAAGATCAAGGTCTTCACCTTCCACTGGCGCGACGACCCGCGCAAGGATGAGGCCTGGTACGCGAAGCAGGTCAGCGAGCTTGACCCCGTCGTCGTGGCCCAAGAAATCGATATCAACTACTCGGCCTCGGTCGAGGGCGTTGTCATCCCGTCCGCCTGGGTGCAGGCCGCCATCGGGGCGCACATCAAGCTCGGCGTGCAGCCGACCGGCATGCGCCGTGGCGCCATGGACGTTGCGGACGAGGGGGCGGACAAGAACGCCTTCGCTGGCCGCCACGGCTTCCTGCTCGACTTCCTCGAATCGTGGTCCGGTAAGGGCGGCGACATCTACGGCTCAGTGGTGCGTGGCTTCGCGATTTGCGAAGCACGGGACTATGAGGGCTTCGACTACGACGCCGATGGCCTCGGTGCCGGCGTGCGCGGCGATGCCAGGGTGATCAACGAAGCGCGCCACGAGGAAGGCAAGCGCCGCATAGATGACTCTCCATTCCGCGGCTCCGGCCCCGTGTTCGACCCTGAAGGCGAGATGGTCAAAGAGCGGAAGAACAAGGACTTCTTCGCGAACGCCAAGGCTCAGGCCTGGTGGGCGCTCCGGATGCGGTTCCAGGCGACCTACCGCGCCGTGGTCGAGGGCATGGACTTCGACCCCGACGACATCATCAGCATCGACCCATCGCTCTCCGAGCTGGCGCCGCTGACGATGGAGCTTTCCCAGCCGACCTACACGATCAACCAGGTGGGCAAGATCGTGATCGACAAGGCCCCCGAGGGCACGAAATCGCCGAACCTCGCTGACGCAGTGATGATCTGCTACCAGCCGGCAACCCGAGCATTGGACATCTGGAACAGGCTGGCAGGCTGATGAGCAAGAAGAACGCACGGCAACAGCAGCGCCTGGCAGCCAAGGTGACCCACGACACCGACCGGGCCCGCAAGTCGTTCGTCACCCGCGACAGCTTCGAGAACTTCGCCGCGCGCGTCGGCCTGCAGGCCAACAACCAGAACGCCGCTTCGCACTACACCTTCGACCTGGTCAGCCGCAACCGCGTGCAGATGGAGGCGGTCTACCGCTCCAGTTGGATTGCCGGCATGGCCGTGGACCTGGTGGCGCAGGACATGACCCGATCCGGTATTGAGCTGGTGTCGGACATGGAGCCCGAGGACAAGGACAAGCTGAACCAGGCGCTGGAGCGCCTGCAGGTCTGGAACCAGCTGTGCGACAACGTGAAGTGGTCGCGCCTCTACGGCGGCTCGATCGCCGTGATGCTGATCGATGGCCAGGACGTCAGCACGCCGCTGCGGCTGGACACGATCACCAAGGGCCAGTTCAAGGGACTGCTGGTGCTTGACCGCTGGCTGGTGCAGCCGTCGCTGGAGAACCTCGTCACCGAACTGGGACCGAACCTCGGCAAGCCGAAGTTCTACACCGTGGTGGCCGATGCCCAGGCGCTGATCAACCAGAAGATCCACTACACCCGCGTGATCCGCCTGGAAGGCGTCCAGCTCCCGTACTGGCAGCGCATCGCCGAGAACGGCTGGGGCCAATCGGTGCTGGAGCGGCTGTGGGATCGCCTGATCGCATTCGACAGCACCAGCTCTGGCTCCGCGCAGCTCGTCTACAAGGCGCACCTGCGGACCTACAAGGTCGAGAAGCTTCGCGAGATCATCGCGATGGGCGGCAAGACCTTCGAGGCCTTCGTCAAGCAGATGGAAATGATCCGTCTGTACCAGTCCAACGAGGGGCTCACCCTCATGGATGCGTCCGACGAGTTCGAGGCGCACCAGTACAGCTTCTCCGGCCTGGCCGAGCTGATGCTGAGCTTTGGCGAGCAGATCTCCGGCGCGCTGCAGATTCCGCTGGTTCGCCTGTTCGGTCAGTCCCCTGGCGGCCTGAACAGCGCCGGTGACAGTGACCTGCGCACCTACTACGACAACGTAGCGGCCTGGCAGGACAGAGACCTGCGTCCGGGCGTGACCACGCTGCTGGAAGTGGTGGCGCGCTCTGTGCTGGGTAAGGAAATGCCCGAGGGCTGGGACTTCCAGTTCCGCCCGCTCTGGCAGCTCACCGACACCGAGAAGGCGGACATCGGTAGCAAGGACACCTCGTCGATCGTCGAGGCCTACGACGCCGGGATCATCAGCCGGGCGACGGCGCTGAAGGAAATGCGCCAGTCCAGCCAGACCACCGGCCTCTGGTCGAACATCACCGACGAGGACATCAAGGAAGCGGAGAACGACCCGCCACCTGGTGCCGAGACCTTGGGCCTGCCTGATGCGAACGATCGATCGGAAAAAGAAATCTCGGAATCCGGTCAGGACCAGCCGGGCGGAGCGTGAGTACCAGCGCAGCCTGACCCAGGTGGCGCGGCAAGTCGGCTCGATCATCAACGGCTTCCCGCCGGGTGATCCTGCCGCCGACCCGACCATCAGCCAGATCCTGCGCCGGTACGCCGACGCGCTGAATGATTGGGCCATCGCCAAGGGCGGCCGGATGATCGCCGACGTGAACCAGCAGGACCGCAAGGCCTGGGCTGCGCGCACCGAGGAGATGTCGAAGGCGCTGCGGGACGAGATCCTGCACGCCGACACCGGCGCTGTGATGCGCGGGCTGCTCGCAGAGCAGGTGACGCTGATTAAGAGCATCCCTCTCGAAGCTGCCCAGCGCGTGCACACGCTGACCATTCAGGGCATCGAGGACGCCACCAGGTCGAACGAGATCGCCAAGGAGATTCAGCGCTCCGGCGAGGTCGCCACCAGCCGCGCGCAGTTGATCGCCCGTACCGAGGTATCGCGCACCGCTGCGACGCTGACCGAGGCGCGCGCGAAGGCAACCGGCAGCGAGGGCTACATCTGGCGCACCGCTCACGACGGCACCGTGCGCAGCTCCCACAAGGACATGGCTGGGAAGTTCGTGCTCTGGTCCGACCCGCCCACCCTGGACAAGCTCACCGGCCACGCCGGATGCCTGCCGAACTGCAGGTGCTGGCCTGAGCCAGTAATCCCCGAATGACACCCGCCGCCTGGCGGGCTTTTTGTGAGTGCACACCATGCAGGTAAGGACGCAAGACGACGCCGGCCGCTGGTTCACGCCCGAGACTCTGAGCGCTCGCCAGCGGATGACGCCGGAAGGGTTCCTGCTGTGTGAGGCGGTTCCCATCGCGCGCACCGGCACGCTGATCTACGACGAGAGCGAAATCCCGGTAGAGGGCGGCCCGGGCGGCCTGGTGACTATCGAGCGCAACGCCGACGAGGTGTTCCGCCCCGAGACGATGGCCAGCTTCGAAGGAAAGCCGGTGACGCTCTCGCACCCCGACGAGTTCGTGACCCCGGCGAACTGGAAAGAGCTCACGGTTGGCATCACCCAGAACGTGCGACGCGGCGCCGACGTCGAGTCAGACCTGGTGCTGGCGGACCTGCTCATCACCGATGCCGCTGCTATCGCTTTGGTGCGCAGCGACAACGACCCCAACAGCGAACGTTTGCGGCAGGTCTCCTGCGGCTACGACGCGGACTATGAACAGCTGGCTCCCGGCCGAGGGCGTCAGACCAACATCGTGGGCAACCACGTAGCACTGGTAGAGCGTGGCCGCTGTGGCCCGCGCTGCGCAATCGGAGACTCCGACACCATGAGCAAGACCAAGAAACGCAGCTTCGCCGATCGCCTGCGCGCGGCCTTCATGTCCAAGGACGCCGAGGCAGCCGAAGAGCTGGCGAAGGAAGCCGAAACCGCTGATGAGGAAGAGAGCGAGGAGGAGAAGGAGTCGGGCAAAACCGGCGACGCAGCCTCCAAGCTGATCCTCAAAGAGCTCCGCGCCCTGTCGGCCCGTGTCGGCGACATGGAAGCGAAGATGGAAGAGAAGACCGAGGACGATGACGAAGAGGACTCCGAAGAGACTACTGACGACGTCCTCGAAGCCGAGAAGGCCAAGGAAAACCCCGAGGCTGGCGGCGAGACCTACACCGGTGACAGCGCCGCGCTGACCGACCTTCGCTCCCGCGCCGAGATCCTAGTTCCGGGCATCACCTTCGGCACCCGCGACGGCAAGGTGAAGGTCGCCGACCACATCTGCAGCTGCCAGCGCCAGGCGCTGACCAAGGCGATGGCCAATGACGACGGCAAGGCCGTGGTCGAGCCGTTCCTGTTCGGCCGTGCCCTGGACAAGCTGACCGCCGACCAGGTGGCCGCCGCCTTCAACGGTGCGAGCGAACTGGCCAAGGTCCGCAACAACGACAAGGCTGCGCGCACTGCTTCCGCCACTCGTGACTTCGGCAAGACCAAATCGATCGCCGATATCAACGCCGCAAACCGCAAGCACTGGCAGGGCCAGGGCAACAACTGAGGACCACCCGATGAGCAACGCATTCCTGTACCGCATGCCGGCGGGCATTCCGGGTGATGTCACCCGTGCCAGCCAATCCACCATCGAACCGGTATTCCTGAACCCGTCGCTGCCGTTCACCGGCTTCGGCCTGTTCGGGAAAATCGCCAGCGAGAAGTTCGTGCCCTTCGGCGCGGGCGACACCGCCGGCGTCGAGTACGGCCTGCTGGTTCGTCCGTACCCGATCACCGGCGGCTCCGGTTCCGACCCGCTCGGCACCTCCACGCCGCCCACCAAAGGCGTCGCCGATGTTCTGCGCCGCGGCTACATGACCGTGAAGCTGAACGCCGGCACCGCCGCGAAGGACGGACAGGTGTATGTCCGCGTGGCCGCCGCTGCCGCCGGAAAGCCGATCGGTGGCATCGAGGCTGCGGCCGACTCCACCAACACCGTGGCGATCACCACCGCAACCTTCATGGGCCCGGCGGATGCCTCTGGCAACGTCGAAATCGCCTACAACATCTGACGGAGATAGCTCGATGAGCAACCTGATCCTGCCGCGCGCTATCAAACGTGCGCACACCCGCGACTCGATGATGACTTTCGACGCGGCAACCATCGACTCCACCGGCGTGTTCCTGATCGGTGAACTGGAGCGCCTGGACCAGAACCTGCACGGCCCGTTGGCGTCCGTGACCTGGTCGCGTGACATCCAACTCCGCGAGGACGTGTCGATCGCGGACGAGATGTCCAGCTTCACCAACAGCACCTTCGCTGCCGTGGGAGGTACCAGTCCGAACGGCAAGGCCTGGATCGGCAAGGACTCCAGTTCCATCGCCTCTCTGGCGCTGGACATCGGCAAGACCGCGAGCCCGCTGACCCTATGGGGCATGGAGCTGTCGTGGACCCTGCCGGAACTGGCTTCTGCCCAGCAGCTGGGCCGCCCGGTGGACTCCCAGAAGTTCAGCGGCATGCAGCTCAAGCACAACATGGACACCGATGAGCAGGTGTACATCGGTGATGCCGACCTGGGCGTAACCGGGCTGGTGAACGCCGCAACTGTCACCAACGTCAGCAACGCGGTCACCGGCAACTGGCTTACCGCCACTCCGGCGCAGATCCTGGCCGACGTGAACGACCTGCTGAACAGCGTGTGGGCCGCTTCTGGCTTCTCCATCTGCCCCAGCGAACTGCGCCTGGACCCGGTCAACTACAGCCGCCTGGTGAGCCGCATCGTCTCCGACGCCGGTAACATCTCGGTGCTGGAGTTCCTGCGCGTCAACAGCCTGTCAAACTCCATCAATGGCCGCCCGCTGAACATCCAGCCGCTGAAGTGGCTCACCAACCGCGGCACCAGCAACACCAACCGCATGATGGCCTACACCAACGAGCAGGATCGCGTCCGCTTCCCGCTGGTGCCGCTGCAACGTACCCCGCTCGAGTACCGCGGAATCCGCCAGATCACCACCTACTACGGCCGCCTGGGCGTGGTGGAAGTGGTCTACCCGGAGACCATCGGCTACCGCGACGGCATCTGAGGAGAGCATCATGGCCAAGCGCAACGTGCTCAAGGCGTTCAAACTGAACACCCCGGAAGGCATCATCGACTTTGCGACCGGCACTCAGGACATCGAGGACAAGCACCTCGACCACTGGTTCGTTCAGGCGCATCTCGAGCCGATCAAGGAAAAAGCCAAGGTGGACCCAGATGCCGAGGCCAAGGCCAAAGCGGAGGCGGAAGCCAAAGCTAAGGCTGAAGCCGAGGCGAAAGAAAAAGCCGATGCCGAGGCCAAGGCCAAAGCGGAGGCGGAAGCCAACAAGAAGGCCTAATCCATGGACGCCACCAAGTTCCGCCAGGACTTCCCCGAGTTCACCGACCCCGTGAAATACCCGGATTCGGCGGTGAATCTCTGGCTGGACTTGGCCAGCATGACGCTCCCAGCTGACCGCTGGTGCGACTACCTGGACATCGGCATGGAGCTGTTCGCGGCGCACAACCTGGCGCTGGCAGCCGGTAACCAGGCAACGGCCGCGGTTGGTGGTGTGCCTGGGCAAGTGAAGGGCCCGCTCACCAGCAAGGCAGTCGACAAGGTCAGCGCCGGCTACGACAGCGGCGCGGCGACCCTGGAAGATGGTGGATTCTTCAACCTGACCACATACGGCATCCAGTTCCTGCAGCTGGCCCGGATGGTGGGTACAGGGGGCATCCAGCTGTGACGCTCAAGGTCACGAAGGACACCGTCGGGCAGGTGCTGGCCTCGATCCAGCGCCTTGTCGGGCAGGAGGTCCTCGTCGGCATACCGGCCAGCAAGGCCGAGCGCAGCGATGAAGACCCTCAGCCAATGAACAACGCCCAGCTGGGCTACGTGCACGAGAACGGCTCGCCGGCACAGAACATTCCGGCGCGACCCTTCCTGATCCCTGGCGTCGAAGACACCCAGGAGAGCTATACCAGCCACCTGCAGAAGGCAGTGACCGCTGCCTTGAACGGCGACAACACCAAGGTGCAGACGGAGCTGAACGCCGCCGGCCTGGTCGCATCTTCTGGCGCGCGCCACAAGATCACCACGGGCGACTTCGAGCCCTTGTCACCTGCAACCGTCCGTAACCGGCGGAAGAACCGCAGCACCAAGTCAATGCGGGCGGCCGAGAAGAAATACCTGGAACTGATCGCGAACGGTGCCACGCCGGAGCAGGCCCAGGACGAGGCGGGCATCCGGCCGCTGATCAATACCGGCCAGCTTCGCAACTCGCTCACCTACGTCATCCGCAAGAAGGAATAGCCCTGTGGCCCAGCTCGACGTCACTGAAATCCTCCTCGATCCGGATTTCATGGACATGGGGTTGGTCTGCAAGCGCTCAGCCCAGACCGTTGGTGACAACGGCCGGGCGACCAATGCCGTGACCTCCACGCCTTTTGCTGGAGTGGTCACCAGCGACAAGGGCGACATCCTCGAACGGATCGCTGGCGGCGAGCGCAAGAAAGGCTCCATCACTATCCACACGATGTTCCGGCTCACGGCCGGCAGCGGCGAGGAGATCATCGCCGACGTCGTCACCTGGCAGGGCCGCGACTACACCGTGGCCAACGTCAACGACTACAGCCACTTCGGTCGCGGCTTCGTAGCCGCCTCCTGCGACCTCCTACCCCTGGCGGGATAACCCATGGCGAACACCTCAGCATCCGGCGGGTACCTGACGCCGGCGGGCATTCCTACGCCCGCAGACGAGGCGCTGGAGGACATCCTGCAGCCGATGGTGGTCGGGATCACTGGCCTACCGGGCAAGATGGTCCGCCCGCGCTGGCAGCCGGGAAACCCCAAGCAGCCCGAGCCGAACACCAACTGGTGTGCGATCGGCGTGATGCACACCAAGCAGGACGCCAACCCGGCGATCGAGCACGACGGCACCGGAGACGGCGCCGACCAGTACCAGCGCCACCAGGACGTGATCCTGCTGGCCACCTTCTACGGGCCCAACGCCCAGGCCTATGGCCAGCTGCTGAGCGACGGCATGTACGTTCCGCAGAACGGCGAGGCGCTACGAGCGCTGAACATGGCCTTCGTCGAGGCAGGCGAGCTGATCGCCGCGCCAGACCTGATCAACCAACAGTGGGTCCGCCGCTACGACCTGCGCATCCGGCTTCGCCGGAAGATCGAACGCACCTACCCGGTGCTCAACATCCTGTCCGCTGATACCCCCGTCATCACCGGCTGACTCCATCGGAGAACTCAATGCAAACTCTCGCCGTTTCGGACGTGGTGAGCGTCCAGGTCGTCATGTCTCCCAAGGCGGCAGCCACCCGAGACTTCGGTGCGCTGCTGATCCTCGGCTCATCGCCGGTGGTCGACGTTAACGAGCGCATCCGCCAGTACACCAGCCTGGATGGCGTAGTGGCCGATTTCGGCACTGCCGCGCCCGAGTACCTGGCCGCGAACCTTTACTACAGCCAGTCGCCGCAGCCTGAAACGCTGTTCGTCGGTCGCTGGGCGAAGGCTGCGACCTCCGCCCTGTTAAAGGGCGGAGCGCTGTCCGAGGCCCAGCAGGACCTGGCGAACTTCACAGCGGTGACCACCGGCGGCATGAAGATCACCATCGACGGCACCCTGAAGACCCTCAGCGCCGTGGACCTTTCGGCCGTCACCAATCTGAACGGCGTTGCCTCGGCCGTGACCGCGAAGCTGGGCGCCTCTGGCGTCTGCGTCTGGAATGCGACCTTCGACCGCTTCGAGATCACCAGCAACACCACCGGTGCCACCTCGACCATCACCTACGCCGAAGCACCGACCTCGGGTACCGATATCTCGGCGCTGCTCGGCCTGGTGACTGGCGTAGCTTCGGCCCCGGTGAACGGCGTCGCCGCCGAGTCGCTGGTGGATGCTGTTACTGATATCGCCGGCATGTCGAATGCCTGGTACGGCCTGCTGGTCGCTGACTCGACCCTGAGCGAGAGCGACGTGCTGGCGGTGGCTGCCTTCATCGAGGGATCCGGGCAGTCGCGCATCTTCGGCTACACCACCCAGAACCCGCTGGCGCTGGACGGAACCAGCACCACAGACATCGTGGCGAAGCTGAAGGCCGCGAACTACAAACGCACTTTCGACCAGTTCTCCAGTAGCAGCCCGTATGCCGCGGCCTCGATCTTCGGCCGGGCGTTCACCGTGAATTTCCAGGGCAACAACACGACCATCACCCTGAAGTTCAAGCAAGAGCCGGGCGTCACCGCCGAGGGCCTAAACGAGACTCAGGCCGCCGCGCTGAAGGCAAAGAACTGCAACGTCTTCGTCAACTACAGCAACGACACCGCCATCATCCAGGAAGGCGTGATGGCGAACGGTTACTTCTTCGACGAAGTGCACGGCCTGGACTGGCTGCAGAACGACCTGCAGACCGCCGTATACAACCTGCTGTACACCAGCACCACCAAGATTCCACAGACCGACCAGGGCGTTAACCGCATCGTCACCACCATCTGCCAGCGCTTGGACCAGGCTGTAGCGAACGGTCTGGTGGCGCCTGGCCAATGGAACGGCCCTGAGTTCGGTGCACTGAAGACCGGCCAGTTCCTGAGCACCGGCTACTACGTCTACGCACCGCCGGTGGCGACCCAGTCGCAGGCCGATCGTGAGGCGCGGAAGGCCCCTGTCATCCAGGTGGCGGTCAAGCTGGCCGGCGCCGTCCACTTCGTCGACGTCATCGTCAACGTCAACCGCTGATCGGAGCGCACTGAATGAGCACCTACAGCTTTATCGATGTCAACGCGACCCTGGTTGGTGCCGGGGCCGTGATCGACCTGGGCGCCGGCTCCGCGAACGCGGAAGAGGGCATCTCCATCGTTGCGGCAGCCGACAAGAACACCATGCTGATCGGCGCCGACGGGGAAGGCATGCACTCCCTGCACGCTGACAAGTCCGGCCAGGTAACCGTTCGCCTGCTCAAGACTTCGCCGAAGAACGCCCAACTGATGGCCCTCTATGACGCCCAGTCGCTAAGCTCTTCGGCATGGGGCAACAACGTCATCACCGTCACCAACTCGGCCAACGGCGACACCACTGTTGCGCGCTACTGCGCCTTCAAGAAGCGCCCGGACCTGAACTACCGGAAGGATGGCGACATCGTCGAGTGGACCTTCGACTCGACCAAGATCGACGGCATCCTGGGGACCTACTGATGGCTGAGTTCAGCGTAAACGGCCAGAGCTACCGCAGTGCCAAGATCGACGCCATGCGACAGTTCCACCTGTCCCGCAAGCTTGCGCCGATCATCCCGACCTTGATTCCAGTCTTCCTGCAGCTTGCCGAGACCACGAAGGCGTCCGGAAAACCGCTGAGCGGCGATGATATGTCCTCGCTCTCCGGTCTGCTTGAGCCCTTCGCCGAGGGCATCGCCAGCATGTCCGATGAGCACGCCGAGTACATCCTCGGCACCTGCATGTCGGTGGTACAGCGTCAGCAGGGTACGGCCTGGATGACGGTGTGGAACGGCGGGCAGAAGGTCTGCATGTTCGATGACATCGACGCAGGAGCGATGATCCAGATCGGGTTCCAGGTGATCCGGGAGTCCCTCGGCCCTTTTATCTCCGGGCTCCTCTCGACATCGATGCTCCAGACGGGCCAGCGATAGAGCTATCCAGGCTGCCTGATGGCGAGGACTGGCTGCTGTCCCCGGTGGGAGAGGGGATGTGCAGGTACGAGTCCTTGCTTGACGGAACCCTGGGGCTGCACGACATCGCCCTTATGAACGACTACCTCCTCATGCGCGCACAGAACAATGCGCGCATGCGCAAGGCGATGGAGAACCAGTAGATGTCCGACGTGATCAAGGAATTCCTGGTCGGTCTCGGGTTCAAGGTCGACGAGAAGGGGCTGAAGACATTCACCAAATCGATCGACGGCGCCACCACTGCGGTCACTCGGCTTGTGACCACCCTGGCTGGGGCGTCTCTGACTGTAGCAGCGGGTGTATCGGCCTTCGCCTCGAACCTTGAGGACCTGTATTTCGCGTCGCAGCGCATCGGCTCCTCGGCGAATAGCATCAAGGCCGCCGAGTATGCAGCACGCGACCTCGGGGCAACGGCCAATGAGCTGCGTGGATCGCTGGAAGGTCTCGCTCGCTTCCTGCGAGATAACCCAGGTGGCGAGGGCTTCCTACAGAGCCTGGGTGTCGAAACCCGCGACATCAACGGGAACATCAAAGACACGACGGATCTGCTGTCCGGTCTCGGCCAGCAGCTGCGGAGCATGCCGTGGTACCAGGCGCGCCAGTACGCCTCGGTCCTTGGCATCGACGAAAACACGCTCCGGGCGATCATCAACGGTGACTTCGCTCGGAAGGTCGAGCAGAACAGGAAGACCCTCGCCGGTAGCGGACTTGACCAGGCAACCAAGGACGCTCATGCGTTCATGGAGCAACTGCGGGACGTCGGCCTGCAGTTCGAGAACATGTCGATCCAGGTGCAGGCGCAACTGATGCACCGGCTCGGCCCTGAGCTGGAGAAGTTCGCCACCTGGTTCGAGAAGAACAGCCCGATGATCGCCTCGCGCATCGTCGATGTCATCGAAAAGCTGCTGCAGCTTGCCCAGGACTCAGGGCCTTATCTCCAGAGCATCTATGAGTTCTTCGTCAAACTGGACGAAGCAACGGATGGGTGGAGCACCAAGATCATCGTCCTGCTCGGCCTGATGAAAGCTCTTGGCCTGACGTCCGTCGTCACGGGCATTCTGAATCTGGCGGCGGCGTTCTTCAGACTCGGCACTGGTATCGGCTCTGCCGCCGCTGCAGCTGCGGCCCCTGCGCTGACCTCGCTGCTGGGAACCGCGGCGGTGGGCGCTGGCGCTTTGCTCTACTCCTCGTCGCTCAACGATGGGGAGGACGAAGAGGTGCGCGCACGGAAGCGCGCCGAAGATGATGCTGCCGGTGATTTGCGTGGGGGCACCGGCATGGCGGCCCGCGTCACCAACTTCTTCGAAGGTCTGGGGTGGACCAAGGAGCAGGCAGCCGGGATCTCGGCGAACCTGTCGGCCGAGTCCAGCTTCGACGCTACTGCTGTCGGCGATGGCGGACAGGCTTATGGCGTTGCGCAATGGCACCCGGATCGCCAAGACGCATTCCGCCGATGGGCTGGTAAGGACATTCGGCAGTCGACGCTCGAGGAGCAACTGCGCTTTGTTCACCACGAGCTGACGCAGGGCAACGAGAAGCGTGCTGGCGACCTGCTCCGGCTGGCGAAGTCAGCAGGCCAGGCTGGGAGTGTCGTTTCCCGTCATTATGAACGTCCGGCAGATAAGGACGGGGAGGCTGCAAAGCGCTCCGTCAGTGCCGAGAAAATCCTGGCGGCTACTCAGCAGATCGCCGATAGAGCTGACCTTGACCGGGCGTTACTGGCTGAGCAAGCGAAGGCGCAGCAGCCTGTTGTGGTGCAGATGGACTCTGCTGAACAGGCTGATTTCGAGCGCGCCAGGCTGGCGGCCCAGGCTGATGATGCTGCTCAGGCTCTGATCCGGGCCAACGCCGCATCCCAGTTCGACTCTCGATCTCCGGATCGCCTCGCGGCTCAGGCGGCAATGGCTCGGCCTGCTCAAGGAAATCAGGTGGTGATCCACCAGAAGACGGACGTGAATGTGAGCGGAAGCGCTGACCCAGCATCCACGGGGCAGGCAGTGGCCGGCGCTCAGGGCCGCGTGAACGAGGAGCTCGTCCGTAACATGACCTCAGCGGTGAACTGAAATGCCCAACTTCGCAGGCCTGATCTCGATCGACCCGAAGCGCTCCATCGGGCCCATCACCGCGATGGTCACCCTGGAGGAGCTCGGGACCGACAACCTGCAGATCACCGAGCACCCAGTGGAGCTCGGCGCCAACATCAACGACCACGCCTTCAAGCAGCCCTCCGAGGTAGTGATTCGCTGCGGATGGAGTAACTCCAGCCTGGGCAATCTCTTCTCGGGGTTGCGCCAGGCGGTTTCGTCCATCTTCGGTGGTTCCGCCTTCGGATCAGACTACGTCTCAGGCGTATACAACCAGTTGCTGGCGCTGCAGGAGTCGCGAATCCCGTTCGATGTGTCGACCGGGAAGCGGACCTATCAGAACATGCTGATGCGCAGCCTGGCGCTGACGACGGACCCAACAACCGAATACGCCCTGATGTGCACGGTGGTCTGCCGGCAGGTGATCATCGTGCAGACCCAGGCGACAACGCTGCCGCCGCGCGATGCTCAGGCGAACCCGCAAGGTACCGGCGAAGTGTCGAACATGGGGTCCAAGCAAACGGCCCAAGCCTTCCCAGCGCCTGGCGGCTGGCTGCCTCCGAACGGAACAGGGTGACCAATGGCTAACTTCGAGATTCCCCTGAGCCCAGAAGGGCAGCGCTTCAGCATCACCCTCAGCGGTGTCGAGTATCAGCTACGTGTGCAGTGGCGGAACGCCGAGGAAGCTGGCTGGGTTCTGGACATGGCTGATGCCGGCGGCACGCCCATCATCAACGGAATTCCACTGGTGACGGGATGCAACCTGCTGGCTGCCTACGCGCACTTGGGGTTCACGGCGGCGCTGTGGGTGCAGACGACCGCGGACCCTGATGCGGTGCCCAGTTTCGAAAACCTGGGCATTGGCTCGCATCTCTATTGGAGTGTTCCAGATTAGGATCTAGCGCTTGGAATCCCATCCCTTAACCACCCCTTCATCAAGGGTGACCCGAAGCCCGAACCTGTTCGAGCCTTGGTGATAGTACTTCCAAACCTCTCGCGTCTTAGTCTTGAGATATTTGTGATCTTTGGCGGCGGGCTTCCCAAGAGCATCGATTAGCTGTTCAGCGCTCATGCCATCCCAAATTACACGGCTCATTATTTTCTTGACGACTTGAATATCGCCATATTTGCGCATGAGTTCGGACTGTCGTGATAGACGCGAAAGTTCCTTGATGGCGACATATCCAACAAGAATCACAGCTCCAATTCCGATCACTATTGGCCATGCTCCTGCCTCGGTGATCTTTTTGTATGCAAATACCGGAGCAATTAAAACAACAGCGGCTATCACTAGTGCGCCATCGCCTTTAGATGATCTGCGGCCCATTCAATATTCCCTTTGATATTCTGAGTCGAAGACGATGAGCGTACCCCAATACCTGCGGCAGATCAGCCTGAAGATCGGCAATGACCAGACCGCTCTGGATTTGTCCGACCTGCGCATTCGGTTCTCGGTGCGTCGCGGCGACCTGAAAACGCCGAACTCGGCTGACATCAGGGTCTACAACGTCAGCGACCAGACCGCCCAGCGCGCCCAGAAGGAGTTCGAGCGGATCGTGCTGCAGGCCGGTTACGCCGGGAACTTCGGAGTGATCTTCGGCGGTACCATTAAGCAGGTGCGGCGCGGCCGGGAAAGCCAGACCGATACCTACATCGACATTACCGCTGCGGACGGCGACAGCGCCTACAACTTTGCGGTGATGAACACCTCGCTGGCAGCCGGCTCGACACCAGGTGACCACCTGAAGGCGGCTCTGAAGTCGATGGAGTCGCGTGGGATCACGATGGGAGAGGGCGGTGCGCTGTCAGCGAACAAGCTGCCGCGGGGAAAAGTCATGTTCGGTATGGCCCGCGACTACCTGGACACCCTGGGCAAGACGCAGGACCTGAGCTGGAGCTTCCAGGACGGCAAGCTGACGCTGATCCCGAACACCGCCTACCTGCCCGGAGAGGCCGTAGTGGTCAACTCCGCGACGGGAATGGTGGGCCTGCCGGAGCAGACGCAGAACGGCATCACGGTGAAGATGTTGCTGAATCCCGGCGTGAAGGTGGGCCGCCGTCTGCAGATCAACAACGCCAGCATCCAGCAGATGCGATATGGGCTTTCGATCAACGATGCCAAGCCGAATTTGTGGGCAAAGACGAGTTCGTTTATCGCGGCGGATGGCTTCTACCGTTCGATCGTGGTGAACCACAGCGGGGATAGTCGTGGAAACGAGTGGTATACCGATGTCATATGCCTTGCGGTTGATGCGACGGTCCCGCCTGGCTTGATAGATAGGCCTGAAACCCCAGGAAGTGTGGGGCCAGTTGGCCCCGTGAAACCATACGGCTAAGGGCGCTTGTATACCGACTTGGTAACGCGCGCCTGGCCCGTCTTGTCGACAGTGGCAGTGACGAATGCCGACTCCGGCATTTTCAGCGTGTAGCCATCGTCGAAGACAACCACCACATCGCCACCGAGCAAGCGCCCCCAGCAGGCTTTGGAAGGGTGGGTGATTGGTGACGCGTATTCATGCATGTCCTTTGCGTTGACGATGGGCAGTTGGCAAGGTCGGTCTTGATAAAGGACCTGTTTCGCTTCCCGCGCGTTGAACTCATCCCCCACATACCGACGGCCGTCGGCAGGTTCGAACAACACGGTCTCTGCTGCCGCTGTACCCGAAAGCAGCATCGCGCCGATCAACAACATCTTCTTCATGGTGGTCTCCTTGGATAGACGCGAGCGGATGCTCGATCCGATCGAGTGGGTGTCCATTGCCCTGGGCGGCTTGCAGTCCAAATTGTGGACCGCACTGCCAGGGATTATCCAGAGCTTCGACGCGGTGGCCATAACCTGCACGGTCCAGCCGGCTATTCAGGCCCTGGTGCGGGACGAGGCCGGGGCCCTGTCGCCTGTTGACCTACCCCTGCTATTGGACTGCCCAGTGCAGTTCCCTGCCGGCGGCGGGTGCACGCTGACCTTCCCGGTGAAGCCCAACGACGAGTGCCTTGTGGTGTTCGCCTCGCGCTGCATCGATTCCTGGTGGCAGTCGGGCGGCATCCAGGCCCAGGCGGAGCTGCGTATGCATGACCTGTCGGACGGATTCGCGCTGCTGGGCTTCCGGTCGCAGCCGCGGGTGATTGGCGCGGTCAGCACCAGCGCGGCCCAGCTTCGCAGCGATGACGGTGTTGCCTTCGTCGAGATCAATCCGAACACGCATGCAGTGAACGCAACCACATCTGGCCCGATGGCGCTCACCGCGCCTCTCGTGACCATCAACGGGGACGTGAAGGTGAACGGCCGAGTCGATACCACTGGCGACGTGAAGGCTGGAACGATCAGCTTGCAGACCCACCGCACGTCCGGAGTTACGTCGGGCACAGGAACCAGTAGCACACCGATTCCGTAACTGGCTCGCTATCTGGACTGGCCTACTACTCGGACGCAAAACCCCTCACTCACAGCCAAAAAGCAAAACCCCCGGTACGCGCCAACGTCCGGGGGTTTTTATTTCCACCCCCATCAGACCTGGGAGAAGAAATTGGATGAATTTTAACCTCAATGTAGAGGTGCGCAAAGTGCTACAGCTCATCGCTCAAACGCCGTGCCTTCGTCGCATGGCATGGACGGTTCTCTTGATCGGCGTGATGTGGGCTTCCGCCCCGTTGGTCACGGCCGTGCGCTGGTGGTGACGATGCGATACCGGAAACTCGACGCCAACGGCGACTACACCTTTGGCGGCAGCCGGGCCGACTTCCTCGTGAACTCGCCGGAGGCAGTTGGCCAGGCGGTGCTGACTCGACTGCAGCTGTTCAAGGGTGAATGGTTCGTGGACACCGCTGATGGCACGCCCTGGCAGACCGAGGTGCTCGGCGAGCACACCAGGGCCACCTACGACATGGCCATCCGGAACCGCATCCTGGGCACCCAGGGCGTGGTGCAGATCGACAGCTACGACAGTGAGTTCGAGCCCAACAGCCGGAAACTGACGATTACCTGCACCATCACCACGGCCTACGGCCAGACCACTATCAGCGAGACGCTCTGAATGGCCTCTTCGACCGCACCGATCATCGATGCCAGCGGCATCTCGGCGCCCAGCTATGCCGAGGTGCTGGACTACCTGCAACAGCAGTTCCGCTCGATCTATGGGGCGGACGTCTATCTAGGCAACGACAGCCAGGATGGCCAATTCCTGGGCGTGCTCGCGTTGGCCATCAGTGATGCGAACGCGGCGACCATCGCCGCCTATAACTCGTTCTCTCCGCTGACTGGGCAGGGCAACGGCCTGTCCAGCAACGTGAAGATCAACGGGATCGCGCGTGCGGTCGCCACGAATTCTCAGGTGGACCTGAAAGTCGTTGGCCAGGCTGGCACGGTCATTACTCAGGGCATTGCGCGGGACGTAAACGGCAAGACCTGGGCCCTCCCGACTTCCGTGACAATTCCGCCCCCGGGCGAGACCACAGTCACTGCTACCTGCACCGAGATGGGCGAGATCACTGCCGGTGTTGGCCAGGTCAATGTGATCGCGACACCTACTCGCGGCTGGCAGTCGGTCACCAATCCATCGGCTGCTGACCCAGGCGCGCCGGTGGAAACGGATTCTGCCCTTCGTCAGCGCCAACAGGTGTCGGTGGCGCTTCCTTCGCGGACCGTGCTTGAGGGAACGACTGGCGCTGTGGCAAATATCGCGGGCGTCACCCGTCTCGCCACCTATGAGAACGACACCAATTCGACCGATGCCAACGGCATCCCGGCTCATTCGATTTCTCTGGTGGTGGAGGGAGGCGATGCTGCCGCAATAGCGCAGGCGATTGCGGATAAGAAGACCCCGGGCACTGGTACCTACGGGACCACCTCGCAGACCGTCACCGACATCTATGGGCGCCCGCTGACGATGCGGTTCTACCGACCTACCTATCAGGCATTGACCGTCTCGGTTTCCCTGAAAGCACTTGCTGGCTACAGCTCAGTTACGGGCGCGGCAGTCAAACAGGCAATCTCGGACTACATCAACGGCGTCGCCATTGGCGGTGACCTGAGCGGATCGGTGGAATGGGCAGATGCCATCACTGCCGCGAACAGCGTTCCGAACAACACGACCTTCAAGATCACTGCGCTCACCTTGACCGGACCCGGCGGTGCCGGAACTCCAGACGTGCCCCTCGCATTCAACCAGGCCGCCTTGTGCACCCCGGCGTCCGTAACGCTCACGGTGACCTGATCCATGGCCGATCTCTCGGATTACCTTGCGCTGATTACTACGGAGCACTCCAAGCGGTCGAAGTACATGGCGATGGTTGAGGCTGTCATAGGGCCTGTCGTCGACGCATTGAATGCGTCACAGGGACTGCCTGGCGACTTCGACCTCAATCAGGCAATTGGAACTCAACTCGATATCGTTGGGTTGTGGGTAGGAATCAGCAGGCGCGTGCATACGCCGCTGGTAGGTGTTTACTTCTCCCTCGACATGACGGGCGTTGGTTTTGACCAGGGTGTCTGGAAAGGGCCATTCGATCCTGATAGCGGGATTGTTGAGCTCGACGACGACACCTATCGAGTTCTGATCAAGGCGAAGATCGGCGCCAATCACTGGGACGGCACTCTGGGCGCCTCGAAAGAAATCCTCGACCTGGTATTCAACGGTGACACCCACGTTTTTATCCAGGACAACCAAGACATGTCGATGACGATCGGCGTGTCAGGCGCGATGCCTTCTGCGATATCACTCGCACTGCTCACCGGCGGGTACATCCCGATTAAACCGGAGGGAGTACGAGTCGACTACTACATCGTCACCAGTACCGACGGCCCGCTATTCGGCTTCGACGTATCCAACGAGTACATCTCTGGCTTCGACCAAGGAAGCTGGGGAACTGTCTATTCCTGACGGGAGCACTACATGGCAACTAACGACTTCCTGCCGTTCGGCGGCGGGACGGGTTCTAACGTCCTGACGCAGACCGCCTATGCCGAATTGGCTGCTCGTACTGCGGGCTTCAGCTCAGGATTGGCAAAGTCCGCTGAGCTGAACAAGGTCTGGCGACAGTCTTCACTGATGACAGCGGCGCTGGCGCAGTTCGCTGCGGACCAAACCGGCCTGGACATGCTGGATGATGGCTCTACTGCCACTCTGATTGCCAATATCAAAGCCGCCGTTAAAACTCTCTCCGGCGCCCAGGTGTTCAACTCTTCCGGTAGTTTTACGGTACCGCCGGGCGTCACCCAAGTCCGAGTAACGGCGGTGGCTGGCGGTGGCGGCAGCGGCAGTTCCCTGTCGGTGTCGGCGGGCACCATCCAGACGGGTGCCAGTGGCGGCGGGGCCGGGCAATCTATCGTTCGCCAATCGTACGCCGTTACTCCAGGGCAGGTCATCGCAATTACGATTGGGGTAGGTGGTAGCGCGGCTCCCGCTGGGGGCGCCAACGGTGGCGCTGGCGGTAACACGATCATCGGTTCTTTGGTGACCCTCACTGGGGGCTCTGGCGGGGTCCTATCCAACACTGCCGTGGCTCCAGCGATCCCCAACGCAGTGCTCGGGGGCGCCGGGTTCCCACGTGGTGAGCCTGCCGGCACTGTCAGTTCGGGAGGTGGCGGCGGTGGCCGTGGCGGTGCTGGCGGTAGCAGTATCTTTGGCCAGGGAGGGTTCCCGGCGCCGGGAACCAATGGCGGGGCCACCGGTGGCGGTACCAACGCTGCCGCCAACACTGGTGCTGGCGGAGGTGGTGCTGGCGGTTCGTTTGGGACCGCCGCGTCTGTGGGCGCGGCTGGTGGTGCTGGCGGCAGTGGCTGCGTAATCTTTGAGTGGTGATGAAATGGGACGATATGCTGTTATCGATGAGCCAACCGGAACTGTAGTAAACGTCATCGAATGGGATGGGATTGCGGAATGGGAGCAGCCTGAGGGTTGCATCGTTGTTGAATCCGAGGAAGCCCAAATCGGGTGGGGCTACGCTGAAGAAGAATTTCAAGAGCCACCTCCCATTGAAATCCCGCCTCCCGCAGTTGCCCCGGCTCCGGAAATGTTGGCGTTCCTGCTTGCTGAGGCCGCCAAAGTGATGGATCCTTTGCAAGATGCGGTGGACATCGGGGAAGCCACTCCTGAGGAGGAAGCCACACTCGTAGCATGGAAGCGTTACCGGGTCGCCTTGAACCGCGTAGACCTGACGGTTGCTGCTCCGACCTGGCCGACCACGCCACAAGCGGTGTGACATGCCCCTCGCCGATGCGCAGTTCCTGCGCATTTACCCCAACGCCAGCCAGAGAGCTGGCGTTGTCGTTTCTGGAGTCTGACCATGCCGCGAATCAGTACTTCCACAGCGGGCGGAAAGAATGTGTGTGCCTTCCTCGACATGCTGGCCTGGTCGGAAGGAACGCGAATCAGTAGGTACACCAAGGACGATGGGTATGACGTAGTCGTGGGAGGAATTGACTCCCCTAACACCTTCGGCAACTACGCAGGCCACCCTAACATTCTGGTGACGGTGAACAAGCAGGGTCTTAAATCGACCGCTGCCGGCCGCTACCAGCTGCTGTTCCGCTGGTGGAAGCCATACCGCGACCTGCTGCAGCTGAAAGACTTCAGCCCTGAGAGCCAGGACCGGGTTGCGATCCAGCAAATCCGCGAGCGTGGTGCGCTGGGCGACATCCAAGCGGGCCGGGTGCGCGATGCCATCACGAAGTGCGCGAATATCTGGGCGAGCCTGCCCGGTGCGGGCTATGGACAGCGTGAACACAAGCTCGAGGACCTGGTGCAGCAGTACCGCGCAGCGGGCGGGGTGGTGGCGTGAGCGCGGGATGGAAGTTGTCCCTTCTGGCGCTTGCCTCTCTTCTGCTGGTCGTCATCGGTGCGGGTCTCGGTGTGTGGCTGGCGGCCGGGCACTATCGGCCACAGCTCGACGCAGCCAATGACGCGAAGGGTCAGTGCGTGGCCGCTCGGGGCAATCTGGAGGAGTTGACCAAGGAGCAGGGCGCCAAGCTCGGCGAGTTGGCCAACCAGGCCGAGCAGCGGCAGGCGAAGGCGGCCCAGGCGGTCGCCACTGCCCAGCAGCAGGCCGGACAGCACTACGCTGCCGCCCAGCGACTGCAGCAGGAGCGCGCCGAGGGTGACCCGGCCGCGGTAGCAGAGGCGGTCATCGATAAGGAGTTGAGGCTATGAGCCGTAGGAGCGAGAGCGGCACCATTTCGGCGAAATTCCCCGGCGCACATGGTTTCAGCTGTAGGAGCGGACTGCTAGTGATGGTGGTCGCGCTGGCGGGATGCGCCGGCCAGGTCGAGCCTGAGCCGCGCACGGTGCGCGTGGAGGTGCCGGTGACGGTTCCGTGTCGAGCGCCGGCAGTGGATGTGCCGGCTTGGGCCACAGCCTCGCTCCAGAAGAGCGACAGCCTACAGACCAAGGTGCGCGCCTTGCTGGCCGAGATGGAACAGCGGAAGGGTTACGAGGTGCAGTTGTTGGCAGCGCTGCAGGCGTGTAAGTAGCCAAAAACGAGAAGCCCCGCGTTGCAGCGCGGGGCTTCAAGACTTCTGCACAGCTATAGGGATATCAATGGATGAGCCGATCCGTCGGCTACGAATTGACTGTAGCGGAGTGAATTGCGCTTAGTGGGGGCTTATGCGATTTACCGATGAGTGGAACATGGGGAGATACGAGAAGAAAAAGCGATAGCACGTCACGCCATGTATGGGTATTTGTATGGCGCGCCGTTGGAATTAAGCCTAAGCCAGTATACATCGGCTTCTACGTGTCCCTCTCCGGGACACCAGCATGAAAAGGCCCGCCTATGCGGGCCTTTTTCGTTTCTCAGGGCGAATAGGTCGTTCGGTTGCGGCCATTGTGCTTGGAGCTGTAGAGCGCCTTGTCGGCCTTGATCAGTGCTTCGCTGAGACTGCCCTCCAGGCTCAGATGGGCGAGACCCAGGCTGATGGTCACGCTGGGGTGGCCAGGCAGGTCGGCAGTGGCCTGGCGCAGCTGTTCGACTCGCGCCTGCGCCTGGTCGGTGCTCAGGCCCCAGAGATAGAGGCCGAACTCCTCGCCGCCGAGCCGGGCGAACTCGAAGTCGCCCATTTGCTGCTTGATCGCCAGTGCGACGCGAGTCAGCACTTCATCGCCGATGTCATGCCCGTAGGTGTCGTTGACTCGCTTGAAATGGTCGATGTCGATCATTGCCAGGTAGCGCTGTTCGCCGTCTTCCTCCAGGCGCTTGCCCACCCGTGCCATGAATGAGCGCCGATTGGGAATGCCGGTCAGGGTATCGATGTAGGCCTGGTCCAGCAGCAGGCGGGCCATGGCGTAGTTGTGCAGCTTGGCCTGGCTGAGGTGGTGGAAGATGTACACCGTGAGCGCGCTGATGAAGATCGGATAACAGATCAGCATGCTGTGCCGCACATTGAACTCGGGCACGTTTCCGAGGAACGGGTTGAGCAGCACCCAGGTGATGGCCAGTACCGCGTAGAAGGCCGGGCGGTTCAACGGTAGTACCGTCGCGCTGTAGAGCACGGTGGATGCGCAGATCACCAGCCAGGCCTGGCGGACGTCGCTGGGTATGCCTTCGATCAGCAGGCGCGCTCCCCAGGCGAAGGTCACCACGAAGGCGAAGTTGATCAGGTAGAAGTGCAGCGCGCGGCGGGCCACGGCGGTGAGGGCGAAAAGGATGACGAAGGCGGCGAGGAACAGCAGCGAGATGTAGCTGAAACCCTGGCCGGTCTGGAAGCTGACGATCAGGTCGAAGAGAAGCCAGATGCCGATGCTGACGCCGAATACCAGCAGGCTGAAGCCTTTCAATCGCTCGAAATCATGTTGCAGGAACTCGGCGCGCAGTTCGGGTGAAACGTGCTGTTTCACGACTTCCGATTCGATGGTCTTGAACATGAACGGTCCTGTACGGGTGCGGGATCGCTCGCGCGAGCATAGACGAACTCGGTTGCCCCCGCGCGGTCTCCGGCAGGTCGCGCGCAGGGGCGGGTCTCAGGGGTGCAGGGCAGTGCCGGCTCGGGCCCGCTGGTTGTCCAGCAGGGGGGTTCCCCAGGGCCGATAGCGCACTTCGAAGACGGCACTGGCGTGACAGCCAGTGGAGGCGCTGGACGGTGCGGCAGGTTCCGCGCGGAAGGTCTGGCCGGCGGCACTGGTCTGGCGGAAAGCTTCGCGGACGATGCCGACCGGGCAGGGCAGGGCGGCAGCGTAAGCCTGGCGCACGCGCTCGCGCAGCGCGCCGGTGCCGGCGCCGTCCTGCCACCAGACCTGCACGCCCAGCCCGGCGATCTGTCCCAGCCATTCGCCATACACCTGCGGCGCCAGCTTGCCACCGGAGAACGCGCTCAATTGCAGCGGGGCCTTCAACTGGCCGGCGAAGTCCTTGAGCTGGCGTTGCAGTACTTGGCGGCGTTCGACTGCCTGGAAGTGCCAGTCGTCCAGCTCCATTGGCAGGTACCAGGCGGCGACCGGCAGCTTCCACTGCTGGTCCAGCTGCCGCTGCTGCGCCAGGGAGCGCCCCAGCTGATGTTGCCAGTAGGCCTCCAGGCCGGGAGCGTCCAGTTCGCTCTGGCGCTGGTAGTAGGCCGGGTCCATGTACAGGCCCAATACCAGTTGCAGCCCGTTGTCGTGGGCGCTTTTCAGCGAGCGTGCGAGCCAGCCGCTGGCGCCGCCGAAGTCGGAGTCGCCATAGGCGGTCCATTGCACGATCAGGGTCTTCGCGCCCTGGGCCGCGCTGGCGCGCCAGATCTGCTGCCACTGCGCGTCGCTGAGGGAGGCGTCGACATTCAGTGGCTGATAGAACAGGCGGTCGTCGGCCTGTGCCGCAAGCGTGGAGAAGAGCAGGGCGAGGGTGATCAGCAGCCGGCGCATCAGAAGTTCACCTCGAGTCCCACCAGCCAGCCGTTGGCCTTTTCATAGAGATTGCCCGCCATGCCCAACTGGTACTCGGTGCGCACGGTGACGTGGGCGCGGTAGGCGTTGTAGCGGTCCTCGCCATACCAGTACTGCCAGCGCAGGCCGACGCCGCTGCGCAGGTCCTGGCGCCAGTCGTTGCTCGGGTCCTGCGCGGAGAACTCGGCAAAACCGTACGGCATGATGGTTTGCGGCGAGTCCACCGGCAGCTTCCAGGTGTGCCCTTGCTGGTAGCGCGAGACCCACTGGTGATCGCCAGCGTGAGTCCACCAGGCGAAGTCGGTGTAGAGAAAACGTTCGTCCCAGTCGCTCTCGTCCACGCGCCAGTCGTTGCGGTACTCGCCCTGGTCGAGGAATGAGGCGGTGGCGCGCAGCAGGAAGTCGGTGGAGGTCTGGCCGTACTTGTCGCGCTGGCGGATGTAGCGCTCGAACTTCTCGGGTGTGCCGATCTCGTGCAAGCGGATGCCGTCGAAGGCGTAGTCGGCATCGCCGTCGTCCTTCACCGTGTTCTGCTTGTACAGCTCGCTGTAGAGGTTGAGGTTGTAGTCGCCGAAAGGCTTGTAGCGCAGGCCGAAACCGGCGGCGAGGGTCTGGGTGTACTTCTTGCGTCCCTCGTTTCCGGCGATTGCCCGGCCATACACCGAGAGGGTGCTGCCGTTGCGGGTCGGTTCCTCGCCCAGGGCGTGGTCCCAGATGAAGGTCTGCAGGTTCTGCGATTGTGCGCGGCGGCGGTTGCCGGTCTGGGTGTCGCCATTGAGGATCGGCACCGTGGTGACGCCGGCGGGCGACCAGGTGCTGGCGATGGTCAGGTTGTCGCGCTGGGACAGCGTCTGGTGCGCGCGGCGCTGGCGGTAGCGGCGGGCTTCGAGGCTGCCGTAGTCGTCGTCGGCGGCGACGGGCTCCTGTTCCAGGTCGATCACCCGGCGCAGCTCGCGGCGGGCGGCGAAGCTGTCCTCGGCCTCGTCGTAGCGCCAGGCGAGGGTTTCGCCCAGGCGGAAGTCCTCGGGGTAGTCGTGGGTGGCGCGTTCCAGGTAGGGGATCGCGCTGCGCCGCTCTTCCGGCGTATCGGTGCCGGCCAGGCGCATGCCGTAGTCGGCGCGGAAACGCGGGTTATTCGGTTCTCGACGTACTGCCTCCGCCAGCCAGAGCTTGCTCTGTTGCTTGTCGCCGGCTTTCTGTGCGCTGCCCGCGGCATTATAGAAATGCTGGCCGTTGGGTTCGTGCTGCAGGGCCTCGCGGTGCCGGGAAAGCGCTTCGGGGTAATCCCCGCGAGCATCGGCGATGTTCGCGCCCAGCGCCCAGTCGTCGGCGCTGTTTTTCTTCGACTGCTGCCAGAAGTGTTCGGCAGCGGCGTTATCTCCGGTGACCAGGGCGGCGCGGCTGGCGGTCAGGCGCGCGTTGTCGTTGAGTTCGCTGGCCGGCAGCGCCTGGAAGATGCGCAGCGCACCTGCCGGATCGCCGGCAGCTTCCAGTGCGTAGGCCAGTGGCAGCTGGCTTTGCTTGTCGCCATGGGCGATCGCGGCCTGGTAGTAGACCACTGCTTCGCCGGGGCGCGCGGGCATGGCACAGCGGCCGAGGGCGCGCAGTTCGCCGGGGGTATTGGAATCCGGGCTCAGGTAGCGTTGCAGTGCGTCGCAGCGCCCGGCTTCGGCCAGGCGCCCGAGCAGGTAGCCGCGCGAGACGGGGTCGGCCTTGGGCAGCAGGGCTTCGATACGGGCAACGTCCAGCGGCGTATCGCTGCGTGCGTGGATGCCGGCGAGACGCTGCAGCAGCGTTGGCGGCAGGTTGCCGCCGCGGCGGTCGTAGGCGCTTTCCAGCAACTGCTTGGCGCGCTCGGTGCGCCCGGCGTTGAGGGCGAGATAGCTGGCCTGGTCGAGCGCCTTGAGGTCACCGGTCTGGCGGTAGCGCTGTTCCCACAGCGCGGCCGCTTCGCCGGTGCGGCCACGGGCCTGCAGCAGCTCGGCGCGCTGGCGCACGGTATCGGGTGTCTGCGGCTGGCGTGAGAGCCAGGCCAGCGCCAGGTCGGTACGGCCCTGGCGGCGCCAGGAGTCCACCAACTGGTCGCGCCGGGCGGTGTCCCAGGGTTCGGGCAGCCGGGTGTTTTCCAGCAGCTCGGTAGCCTCCAGACGTTGCGCCAATACCAGCCAGGTCTTCGGATCGTCAGCCGGCTTGCATTGCTGCAGCTTTGCCAGCGCTGCGGCCTGGTCATGGCGTGACAGCCACTCGGTGGTTTCCAGGCAGGGACGGTTCTGCGCGTCGCTGAGCTTTTCCACCAGCGCGGCGTCGCTGCTGTCGCGTGCGACCTCCAGCAATTGCGCCTGCCGCGTCGGGTCGTTGCGATCCTGCGCGGGCAGGGTCAGCAGCCAGCGCTTGGCCACTTCTGTCTGCTCGACGGCAATCGCGCGATCGATGATTGCCAGCCGCGCCTTGCGTGCCGAGTCGGGGTCCGGTGCCTGTTGCAGCAGTTGTTCCAGCGGCTTCTCTTCCAGGCGCTGGGCATAGGCGTTGGCCAGCCGGTTCCAGTCCACGGTGGAGAGCTGGTGTGCGGCGGCCAGCGGTGCCAGCTGGGCGATGGTGGTATCCCAGTCGCGCAGCTGCTCGGCCCAGTTCGCCCGCGCCTCGCGCAGTACACGGCCGTCACTGCCCGGCGGCACGGTGCCGAGCCATTCCAGCGCCTTGGCCGCGCCCTGGGTCTGGCCGAGCTTGAGGCTGTAGGCCTGCCACAGGCGCACACGCTCGTTGGCATCGGCATGGGCCAGCCACTGGTTGACCTGGGCTTCGGGCGGCGGGCCGTTCTCGATCAGGTCCAGGCGCAAATTGGTCAGCGCTTCGGCGCCGGCATCGGTACCCGCAAGGGCCTGGGCTTCCTTCTCGGCATCGGCGAAGCGCTGTTGCTTGGCCAGGGACTGGATCAGCAGGGAGCGTGCCTCGGTGTTGTTCGGCACGCGGTCGAGCAAGTGGCGCATCAGCCGTTCGACTTCCGCCCAGTTGTTCTTTTTCGCTTCCTTGTAGCCCTTGTCCAGGTAGGGGAAGCTGCGGAAGCGCTGGAACTCCGTGAGCTGGTCATCGGCGGCTTGCGCCAGCGGTGCGGCGATGCTCGCCAGGATCAGGCCGTAAAGCAGGGGTTGTTGCGGTTTCACACGGCCTCCCGGGCGATGCGATAGGCCTCGTGCTGTTCGCTGGCCTGTTCCTTGAGCGCTTCCTCGAGCACCTGCTGGGTGATGATGCCTCGCTTGATCAGGTGTTCGCCGAGCGAGTCCTGCTCGGGGTCGAAGTCGATCAGGGCCTGGTTGAACAGGCTGGGCGGCACCATCCCGCGTACCTGCAGCAGGGTGCCGAACATCACCACGTGGCCACAGAGGCGCTCCATCAGGGCTTCATCGCCATTGCGCTGACGGAGCGCGTCGACGATGGCGCGGGTTTCCTCGCTCTGGTGGCGCCCGCCGTACCAGTGGCGCAGGCCGAGGGTGACTCGTCCCTGCGGGGCCAGGCGTCCGCGCACCGGGCGCTTGAGGTGGCGGCTGATGGCACCGAGCGAGACCTGGCTGATCTGCTGTTCGCTGGCCAGCACCAGGGTGTCGCCATCCACGGCCACCGGCAGCACGGCATAACGCAGCGCCAGCTTGCGCGGCAGCGCTGCGATCAGCTTCGCATCGAGAGTGAAGGGGTTGAGCGGTGCCCATTCCTCGCCCAGTTCCTCGGCCAGGGTTTCCACCAGTTGTGTGCTGGTGATCAGCTCGCGCAGCAGCAGTTCGCGGCCCAGGCGCCGGCGCACCGGGCTGGTCAGTGCCGACTGCAGCTGTTCTTCGGTGATCAGGCCCTTTTCCTTCAGGCGCTGCCCCAGTGGTGTGCGCTGCGGGCCGGCGAGGGCGGGGAATTCGTGGGTGGTCTTGTCCCAGGCCACGCGGCGCGAGTCGCCCATTTCCATTACCTGCTTGAGCGCGCGCAGGTTGGCGAAGAAGTTGACGAAGTTGCTCCACATCATCCGTGGCGCCGACAGCAGGCCCTCGAAGATGCCGTAGAAACGGGTGACGAACCAGAAGCGCTGGAACAGCCGGTTGAGCAGCATCAGGCCGTTGAGGAACAGCAGCACCACCAGCAACTGGCTGCCTTCCAGGATCGACGGGAAGCGCCAGGCGTTGGGCGACAGCGTGGTGATCAGCCACATGGTGATCAGCACCAGGAACAGCAGATTGACCAGGAAGCTCAGCAGGTAGGCGATCAGCCCCCGGCGGTCGCGCCAGAGGAAGTAGTTGAGCATGCCCTTGCTGCTCCAGCCCAGGTTGCGCGTGCCCTGGAAGACGATCCCGGTGATCCACCGGGACTTCTGCCGGATGGCGTGCTGCCAGGTGCGCGGGAAGTGTTCGCGTACGCAGATGACCTGGGAGAAGCGCCGGTCCATGCCCGGTATCCAGGTGCTTTTCAGGGCCAGCTGCGGGTCGGTGATGGAGTAGCGGGCGAAGATGCACTTCATACCCTTCTGCTTGAGGCGGAAGCCGATGTCGTAGTCCTCGGTGAGACTCTGCACATCGAAGGCGATGCCATCGCCGTCTTCCAGCAGCGCGGCGATCGCGCGGCGGCTGAAGCAGGTGCCGACGCCGGCGCTGGGCACCTGGCCGGTCAGCGCCTCGCGCACCGGCACGTCCTTGCCGTGGTTCTCGGCGAACTCGTCGACGTAGTGGCCGGCGGTGAAGCCGGTCCACTCCGGGGCGTAGGGGTAGACCGGAATCTGGATCAGGTCCTTGGCCGGCAGCAGGTAGTTGAACAGGCGCAGTTCCAGCGGCGAGATGACGTCTTCGGCGTCGTGCAGGATGAAGCCGGAGAACTCGATCCTGGCGTCGGCCTCGAAGCGCAGGATGGCGTCGATGATGTTGTTCAGGCAGTCGGCCTTGCTGGTGGGACCGGGGCGCGCGCAGACCACCTTGTGCACGTTGGGGTAGTGCAGGCACACCGCGTCCACGTCCGCCTGGGTCTGCGGATCGTTGGGGTAGGTGCCGACGAAGATCTGGTAGTTCTCGTAGTCCAGCGTCGAGGCGGCCAGGCGCGCCATCTCGCCGACCACGCCGACCTCGTTCCAGGCCGGTACCATGATCGCCAGCGGCTTCTCCGCCGCGGCGAAGAGGCGCTCTTCGTCGGCCCGGTCGAAGCGGTTGTAGATGCGGAAGCGTCGCACCAGCACCCGCCCCCAGTACACCAGGTCGATGAACAGATCATCCAGGCCGAGCAGGAACATCAGCGCGGCCAGGACGATCGCCAGGTACTTCAGGGCATACAGAACGTAAGTGAGGATATCGACCAGTTCGAGGCTCATTCGAACTCGCTTGGCGTGCGTGATTCACCGAACCAGGACAGCAGCCGGGCGACGATCTTCTCGCTGGCGTGGCCGTCGCCGTAGGGGCTGAAGACCCGGCTCATCTGTTCGTAGACTTCCTCGTCGCGCAGCAGGTGGCTGGCTTCGCTGACGATGCGCCCGGTGTTGGTGCCCACCAGCACCACGGTGCCGCCTTCCAGCACAGCGGGGCGCTCGGTGACGCGGCGCAGCACCAGCAGCGGTTTGCCCAGTGCCGGGGCTTCTTCCTGGATGCCGCCCGAGTCGGTGAGGATGAAATAGGCGCGGTCCATCAGCCAGACGAAGTGCTGGTAGTCCTGCGGGGCGATCAGGTGGATGTTCGGCTTGTCCGAGAGCAGGCCGTAGACGGCGTTCTGCACCTGCGGGTTGAGGTGCACGGGGTAGACGAAGTCGACATCGGGGAAGCGTTGGCCAAGCTCGGCCAGGGCCAGGCAGATGCGTTCGAAACCCTTGCCGAAGTTCTCCCGGCGGTGGCCGGTGATCAGCACCACGCGGCGGTCGCCGGTGAACCTGGCCAGGGGAGAATCGGCAGCGGGTGTCCAGTTGGTCTCGCGCAGGTGTTCGCGCATCCACAGCAGGGCGTCGATCACCGTGTTGCCGGTGACTTCGATCTGGTCGATGTTCACCCCTTCGCGCAGCAGGTTGTCGCGCGAGGCCTTGGTCGGCGGGAAGTGCAGGTCGGCGATCACCGCGGTGAGACGGCGGTTGGCTTCTTCCGGCCAGGGCTGGTGGATGTTGCCGGTGCGCAGCCCGGCCTCGACGTGGCCCACCGGGATCTGCCGGTGGAAGGCGGTGAGGGCGGCGATGAAACTGGTGGTGGTATCGCCATGCACCAGCACGATGTCCGGGCGATGGCGGTCGTAGCTGTCGTCCAGCTTGCCCATCATCTGCAGGGACAGGCTGTTCAGCGTCTGGCCCTGGGTCATGACGTCGAGGTCCTCGTCGACCTCCAGTTCGAAGGAGTCCAGCACTTGCTGTAGCATCTCGCGATGCTGGCCGGTGGAGCAGATGCGCAGTTCGATTTCCGGGGTACGGCGGAGGACGCGGGCGAGGGGGGCCATCTTGATGGCTTCCGGACGGGTACCGAAAACCATGGTGACTTTGTACTTCATCAATTGCTCCTTGGGCGCACCCTTGTGGGGCCGCCTTCGGTTTTCCGTGTGGGGATTTTTCCAAGGGCAATGAAAGTCGCTCAAGTCCAGGCTGTCCAGCGACAATGGGTGTTGCCAGTGATACAGGTCAGGTACATTGACCTTTTAGGTGGTCTGGCGATCAAGCGCAAAGGCGCGTCGTCATTGGGCTGACGCCTAGTTTCTGACAGCGTGCAGGAAAATTATTGGCAAATTTTTCGAGGAGCGGGTCACGCCCATGCTCAGTGCAGAGCTAAAAGCGTTTTACCGGGTTGCCAAGCTGGGCAGCATCACCCAGGCGGCAAAGAAACTCGGTCTCAGCCAGCCGACCGTGACCACCCAGATCCGCAACCTGGAAAGCCAGTACGCGGTGGAGCTGTTCTATCGCGGCGGCCGTCGCCTGACCCTGAGCGACGAGGGCACGCGCCTGCTGCCGATGGTCGAGGCGCTGCTGCAGCAGGAGGCCGACATCGAGTTCTACCTGCGCAATTGCGGGCAGATGCAGGGTGCGTTGCGCATCGGCGCCACCTCTCCTTATTACGTGCTCGGGCTGATCAAGACGTTTCGCGAACGCTTCCCGCAGATCGAGGTGTCGGTGGAAATCGGCAACTCCCAGCAGGTGCTCGAGTCGCTCATCGAGTGCCGGGTCGACCTGGCGGCGTCTTCGCAGCAGGTGGACGACGCGCGCCTGATCCGCGTGGTGCTGGGCAGCGATCCGCTGGTGCTCGCGGTACATCGCAGCCACCCGCTGGCGGCGCTGCAGTCGGTCAGCCTGGGTGATCTGCGCCAGCATTGCCTGCTGATGCGCGAGGCGGGCTCCACCACACGACAGTTGACCGAAGCGATGTTGCAGCAGGCGGGCGTGGTGCCGGCCTCGATGCTGGAGATCGGCAGCCGCGAGTCGATCCGCGAGGCGGTCATCCGCAACCTGGGGGTGAGCATCATCGCCCGCCAGGAAGTGCCGGATAACCCGCAGTTGTGCGTGCTGGAGATCAAGGGCGCGAGTCAGATCGACGAGTACCTGTATTGCCTGAAGGACCGGCGGCAGGCGCGCTTGCCGAGTGCGTTTCTGGCGTTGGCGCAGGCATAGAATCGATTCCCTTGTAAGAGCAACTGTCTTTTCCTGGGGAGTCCGTACCAATGCACCCCCCCTCACCCCAGCCCTGGCTGCGGGCCCCGCTCCTCAGGGAGAGGGGCAGCCCGAGCCGGCTGGCGCCGAAGATTCATCCTGCACTGAACGGCCCCCTCTCCCCCTGGGAGAGGGTTAGGGAGAGGGTTGAGCGGTGCACGGACCGATCAGGCACAAGCGGGCCATGCCCGCGATCCGTCGGTAGGGCCGAGGCTTTCTTTTGCTCTGGTGTTGCAGGATTGCTGCGTTGGCTTGGGTGTTCCAGCGCTGCTTCGGCGTACGCGTTTACTTTGTGTTTCGCCCCCTCGGGCGACCTCCTTTGGCAAACGACGGATGGCCGCCCCGCCCAAAGGAAGCAAAGGTCTTGCCCCGGACATCCGGTTTTTCGCTTAGGCGAAAAATACCCTCGTTGAACGGGGCGGTCCGGAGTGTGTGGGCGCTTCTCTGGAAGTCGTCCAAGTGCGGAGCCAGAACCGGAGCGCGGAGCATGCATTTTCTTTAGGAGCGAGCTTGCTCGCGAACCTGCACAGCACGGTGCCCGGCGGTTCGCGAGCAAGCTCGCTCCTACAAGTCGGCTCAAGTACGGGGCCATCTACGAAAATTTTTTCGCCCCCATACCCAAATCTGCCTATGGATCTATCGGTGCACTTGGCCCTTTAGCAATAGTGCCGTCGCAATCCATCCCTAGCATGGACCTCGTTCCTTCACGCCGCGGCACACGCAGCGTGGACCACAAGAAAACGAGGTACCGCCATGCATCCCACCATCGCCGGCACGCCGCTCAGCGTGCGCCACATCCGCAAGCGTTTCGGCCAGTTCGTCGCTCTCGACGGCGTGTCGCTGGACGTCAAGGCCGGCGAACTGGTCTGCCTGCTCGGGCCCTCCGGTTGTGGCAAGACCACGCTGCTGCGCTGCATCGCCGGTCTCGAACAACAGGACGACGGCAGCCTGCACCTGGGCGAGCGCGACGTGTCGAAGCTGCCGCCGCAAGCGCGGGACTACGGCATCCTGTTCCAGTCCTACGCACTGTTCCCCAATCTCACGGTGGAACAGAACATCGCCTACGGCCTGACCAACGCCTCCAAGGATGAAGCCCGCCGTCGCGTCGCCGAGATGCTTGAACTGGTCGGCCTGACCGGCAGTGAGAAGAAGTACCCCGGCCAGCTCTCCGGTGGCCAGCAGCAGCGCGTCGCCATGGCCCGCGCGCTGGCGCCGAGCCCGTCGCTGCTGCTGCTCGACGAGCCGATGTCGGCCCTCGATGCTCGTGTTCGCGAACACCTGTGCGGCGAGCTGCGCCAGTTGCAGAAGAGCCTGGGCATCACCACCGTGATGGTCACCCACAACCAGGACGAGGCCATGCTGATGGCCGATCGCATCGCGGTGATGAACCACGGGCGCATCGAGCAATACGGCTCCGCCCAGGAGATCTACAGCACCCCGAGCACGCCCTTCGTCGCCGAGTTCGTCGGCCAGGGCAACTGGCTGCCCTTCGAGCGCGGCAGCGACGGCCATGCCCGTGTCGGCAGCCTCAACCTGCGCCTGCACAGCCAGGCGCAGAGCGCCTCGGGCCGGCTGTTCTGCCGCCCGGAAGCGATCAGCGTGAACCCTGCCGTACACCAGGAAAACCTGTTCCGCGCGCAGATCCGCGAGATCACCTTCCTCGGCAACCGCTGCCGCATGAGCTTCGAGCTGGAACAACTGCCGGGCCATGCGCTGCTCGCCGAGCTGGCGCCGGAGGACATGCCGCGCCTGGGCACTCCGGATATCTGGGTGTCGTTGCCGCCGCGCAGCCTGCAGGTGTTCGCCTGAAATGGAAGCCGTGGTGAAGCACAGCCCGACGCTGTCCGTCGGCAAGATTCGCGGCGATCTGGGTGATCGCCTGTTCGTCCGTGGCGGCAAGTACCTGCTGCTGGTCCTGCTTACCCTCGCGGTGCTGATGCCGCTGCTGGCCATCTTCTGGCGCGGCTTCAGCGGCGAGGCGGGGCAGGGCGGCGGCCTGGCGGCCATGGGCGAGCTGCTGCGCAGCGACAACTTCCACTGGCTGCTGGGCAACAGCCTGAAGGTCTCGGTCAGCGTGGCGTGCATCGTCGTGCCGGCGGCCTATCTGTTCGCCTACGCGCTGCAACGCACGCTGATCCCGGCCAAGGGCCTGTGGCGCGGGATTTCCCTGCTGCCGCTGCTGGCGCCGTCGATGCTGCCGGGCATCGCGCTGATCTACCTGTTCGGTAACCAGGGCCTGCTGCGCCACCTGCTGCCGGACAACATCTACGGCTTCTGGGGCATCGTCCTCGGCGAGGCGATCTACACCTTTCCCCATGCGCTGATGATCCTGCTGTCGGCACTCTCGCTGGCCGATGCGCGCCTGTTCGACGCTGCCTCCAGCATGGGCGCCGGCCCGTGGAAAGCCTTCCGCAGCATCACCTGGCCGGCCTCGCGGCAGGGTGTGTTCGCCGCCTTCTGCCTGGTGTTCACCCTGACCATCACCGACTTCGGCGTGCCGGTCGTGGTGGGCGGCGATTACCAGGTGCTGGCGCTGGAAGCCTACAAGGCGGTGGTCGGCCAGCAGCAGTTCGGCCGTGGCGCGCAGATCGGCATGATCCTCCTGCTGCCGGCGCTGTTCAGCTTCGCCGTGGACACCTGGCTGCGCCGGCGCCAGGGCGATGCCATGAGCGGCCGCGCGCAGGTCTATCACCCGAAGCCGTCGCGCCGCCGCGATGCCGCCTTCCTCGCCATCGTCGTGCTGATCAGCACGGTATTGCTGGGCGTGCTGGGCATGGCCGTGTACTCCTCGCTGGTGAAGTTCTGGCCGTACAACCTGTCGTTGTCGCTGAACCACTACGACTTCAACACCACCGCCGGCGGCGGCTGGCTGGCCTACCGCAACAGCCTGACCATGGCCGTGTGCACCGCGATCATCGGCAGCGCGCTGATCTTCACCGGCGCCTACCTGATCGAGAAGACCCGCGAGCAGCGCTGGCTGAGCCAACTGCTGCGCATGCTCTGCTTCGTGCCGATGGCCGTACCGGGCCTCGTGCTGGGCCTGGGCTACGTGTTCTTCTTCAACCTGCCGGGCAACCCGCTGCATGTGTTCTACGGCAGCATGGCGCTGCTGGTGGTGTGCACCATCGCCCACTACCTGACCACCGCGCAGATGACCGCCACCGCCGCGCTGCGCCAGCTCGACGGCGAGTTCGAGGCCGCCGCGCTGTCGCTGAAGATGCCGCTGTGGCGCCACTACCTGCGCGTCACCGTGCCGATCTGCCTGCCGGCGCTGCTGGACATCACCCGCTACCTGTTCGTCTCGGCGATGACCACGGTCTCGGCGGCGATCTTCCTCTACAACCCGGACACCATCCTCGCCGCCGTCGCCGTGCTGAATATGGACGACTCCGGCAACGTCGGCGGTGCTGCCGCCATGTCCACCCTGATCCTGCTCACCTCCGCGGCCGTGTCGCTGCTGCTGGCCGGCGCCTCGCGCGGCCTGCTGCGCCGCTCCCAGGCCTGGAGGAAGGGCGCGAACCCGTAACACCGCTGGACGCTGTCGCCCCCGTTTCGGCGAGGGCTCAACCCCTGACAACACCCGCCCCGCGTGGGGAAAAACACTGCCAAGGAGCTCCACATGTTCAAACGTCTTGCCCTCGCCGCCGCCGTGGTTGCCGGTTTCGCCGCACAGGTCCACGCCGCCGACACCGAACTGACCGTCTACACCGCCCTGGAACCGGAGCAGCTGACCGCCTACAAGCAGGCCTTCGAAGCCGAGAACCCGGACATCAAGATCAAGTGGGTGCGCGACTCCACCGGCATCGTCACCGCCAAGCTGCTGGCCGAGAAGGACCGCCCGCAGGCCGACGCCGTGTGGGGCCTGGCCGCTTCCAGCCTGGCCATCCTCGACCAGCAGGGCATGCTGGAGAAGTACGCGCCCAAGCACCTGGACGCTATCGGCAAGAACTACCGTGACCCGGCGAACCCGCCGGCCTGGGTCGGCATGGACGTCTGGGCCGCGACCATCTGCTTCAACACCGTCGAAGCCGAGAAGCTGGGCCTGGAGAAACCGGTGAGCTGGCAGGACCTGACCAAGCCGGAATACAAGGGCAAGATCGTCATGCCCAACCCGGCATCTTCCGGCACCGGCTTCCTCGACGTTTCCGCCTGGCTGCAGACCTTCGGCGAGAAGCAGGGCTGGGCCTACATGGACGCCCTGCACGAGAACATCGGCCAGTACGTCCACTCCGGCTCCAAGCCGTGCAAGCTGGCCGCCGCCGGCGAATTCCCGATCGGCATCTCCTTCGAGTACCCGGCCGTGCAGCTCAAGCGCCAGGGCGCGCCGCTGGACATCGTCCTGCCGAAGGAAGGCCTGGGCTGGGAAATCGAAGCCACCGGTATCGTCAAGGGCACCCAGCATGAAGCCGCGGCGAAGAAACTCGCCGACTTCTCCGCCAGCCCGAAGGCCATGGAGCTGTACAAGGAAAACTTCGCCGTGCTGGCCCAGCCGGGCATCGCCAAGCCGCAGACCGAACTGCCGGCCGACTACGAGCAGCGCCTGATCAAGAACGACTTCGCCTGGGCCTCGAAGAACCGCGACGAGATCCTCGCCGAGTGGCGCAAGCGCTATGACGGCAAGTCGGAGAAAGTGGCGCAGAAGTAAGCGCCTGAGCCCTCTTCCCGCGTGGGAAGAGGGCGCTGTGCCGGCGCTGCCTTGGCGCCGGCGCGGCTACCCCGTCAGACCTTCGCCCCACGTGCCTTCACGGCCGTGGCGAGGGCATCTCGCAAGAAGGATTTCCCCATGACCCACACCCACTGCGACGTCGCCATCGTCGGCGCCGGCATCCTCGGCCTTTCCCACGCCTACGCCGCTGCTCGCCGCGGCCTCTCCGTGCGTGTCTTCGAGCGCACCGCCACGCCACTGGGCGCCTCGGTACGCAACTTCGGCCAGGCGCTGGTCACCGGCCAGCCGCCGGGCGTGATGTCCGAGCTGGCCCGCACCAGCCGGCCGATCTGGGCGCAGTGGGCGGAAGGCGCCGGGTTCTCCCTGCGGCGCAACGGTTCGTTGCTGTTCGCCCGCACCGAGGCCGAGGAGCATCTGCTGGAAGCCTTCTGCGCCGGCCGCGCGAAGGAGCTGGACTACCGCGTGGGCCTGCTGCGCGGCAGTGAGCTGAACGACCTCTACCAGGGCCACTTCCGCCATCACCGCGCCGCGCTGCTGGGCTTCGACGACCAGCAGTTGTACTCCCGCGAAGCGCTGCCAAGCCTGATCGATTACCTGCGCCGCGAGCACGGCGTGGCGTTCCATTTCTCCACCCTGGTGCGTGACGTCGACAGCGGCGTGTTGCGCACCACGGCGGGCAGCTTCACCGCCGGGCAGGTGATCGTCTGTTCCGGCCACGACTACCAGACGCTGCTGGCTGAGGTCATCGCGCCGCTGCAGCCGCAGGTGTGCCGCCTGCAGATGCTGCGCGCCCGCCCGCAGGTCGATTTCGGCCTCGCCCACTCGATCCTCACCGGCCTGAGTTGCGTGCATTACGGTGCCTTTGCCGACCTGCCCGAGGCCGACGCGGTGCGTGAGCAGATTCGCCGCGAGACGCCGGAACTGGAAGAGCAGGGTATCCACCTGCTGGTCAGCCCGACGCCCCATGGCGAGCTGATCATCGGCGACTCCCACCATTACGGCAGCGACGCCGCGCCGTTCAATGCCGAGGCGGTGGACAGACTCATGCTGGAACTGGCCGAGGACACTCTCGGAATGCGCGTGGAAGTGGTCGAGCGCTGGCAGGGCGTCTACGGCTCGCGCGGGCCGGGGCCGTTCTCGGTGCTGCAGGCCGCCGACGGCATCACCGCCGTGCTGATGCACACCGGCGTCGGCATGAGCATCGGCCCGGCGCTGGGCGAGCGCACCGTGGCGGCGCTGTTTGGCTGAGGTCTGTCACATGGCTGTCATCCGTCGTTCATGGGCCTCTGATAACACCAGAGGGCGCGCGTGAGCTGCTCTTCGTAGGAGCGAGCTTGCTCGCGAACAGTCCGTGCCGTGCGGGTTCGCGAGCAAGCTCGCTCCTACAGGGCCGGTTTCAAGTCCGCAATCCGGCCTCAAGAACCGCAGCCTTCATGAACCACAGCATCGTCCAGAGCCATCAGGATTCCGATCTGTTCGGTCTCCTCTATGGCTTCAGCTTCCGTCCCGGCCAGCCCGGCCTGGAAATCGACTCGCCCACCGCGCTGCAGCGCCTGCAGGAGCCGCGCGCGGCGGATGAGTTTCTCTGGTTGCACCTGAACCTGGCGCATGCGGCCTGCGAGCGCTGGATGAAGTCGCACCTGGAACTGCCCGACTACTTCTTCGAGACCCTCCGCGAAGGTTCGCGCTCCACTCGCATCGAGCATGTCGACGGTGCGCTGCTGGCAGTGGTCAACGACGTGGTCTTCGACTTCAGCAGCCGCATGTCCTCGGACGTCGCCACGCTCTGGGTCTGCGCCCGTGGCCGCGTGCTGGTGACGGCCCGCGCGCAGCCGCTGCGCTCGGTGGATACGCTGCGTTCCTCGGTGAAGCACGGCGAGAACTTCAACTCGCCGCTGGAGCTGCTGGTCCACCTGCTGCGCGACCAGGGCGAAATCCTCACCCGCATCGTCCGCGAGACCAGCATCAGCGTCGACCGCATCGAGGACCAGCTGTTGTCCTCGCGACTCTCCGCCAGCCGCGCCGACCTGGGCGGCATGCGCCGGGTGCTGGTGCGCCTGCAACGCCTGCTGGCGCTGGAGCCGGGCTCGCTGATGCGCCTGCTCAATCGCCCACCGCTGTGGCTGAAGGAGGACGACGTGCGCGTGCTGCGCGAGGCCACCGAGGAATTCTCCCTGGTGATCAACGACCTCACCGCGCTGGGCGAACGCATCAAGCTGCTGCAGGAAGAGATCGCCGCGAAGATCAACGAGCAGAGCAACCGCACGCTGTTCACCCTCACCGTGGTCACGGTGCTGGCGCTGCCGATCAACATCATCGCCGGCTTCTTCGGCATGAACGTCGGCGGCATTCCCTTCTCCAGCGACCCGGAAGGGTTCTGGATTCTGGTGGTGCTGGTGGCCAGCTTCACCGGCCTGGCCGGGCGCTGGGCGTTTCGCAAGCGCGACGATTACTGACCGTTCGGCAGCGATGTTGAGATATGCGTAGGAGCGGACTCCGTCCGCGATGTGCTGCAGGCCAGCTCGGAGCAGCCGGAAAACGATCGCGGACAGAGTCCGCTCCTACGCTCAGGTCAACTCCGCATTAGGGCAAAAAAAGACCGGCTCACAGGCCGGTCGAGGGGGAAGAAAACGGCGTCAGCGGCAGACGCGGGCGATGGCTGCCGCCAGGTGGTCCAGGCGCTCGCCGTCGAGCCCGGCGATGTTGGCGCGGCCGCTGCTGACCAGGTAGATGCTGTGTTCTTCGCGCAGGATGCGCACCTGCTCGGCCTGCAGGCCGGTGTAGGAGAACATCCCGCGCTGGATGGCGATGTGCGCGAAACGCTCTGCCAGCCCATGGGGCCGCAGCGCCTCCACCAGCCCGATGCGCAGCTCGGCGATGCGCCCGCGCATGCCGTCCAGTTCGGCCAGCCACAGGTTCTTCAGCTCCGGATCGCCGAGGATGGTGGCGACCACTTCGGCGCCGTGGGCCGGTGGGGTGGACCACAGGTTGCGGGCGAACAGCGCCAACTGGCTACGGATGTCGGTGAGCTTGTCGGCGGTCTCGGCGCAGACGATCAGCGCGCCGACGCGGTCGCGGTAGAGGCCGAAGTTCTTCGAGCAGGAGCTGGTGATCAGCACCTCCGGCAGGCTCTCGGCCAGCAGGCGCACGGAATACGCGTCCTCCTCCAGCCCATCGCCCAGGCCCTGGTAGGCGAAGTCCAGCAGCGGCAGCAGCTCGCGGCGCCGGACGATCTCCAGCACGCGCTGCCACTGCGCGTGATCCAGGTCGAAGCCGGTGGGGTTGTGGCAGCAGGCGTGCAGCAGCACCACGTCGCCCTGGGGGATTTTCTCCAGCATGGCGAACATGGCCTCCGCGTCGAGGCGGTTGTCCGCGCCGACGTAGGGGTAATGCTTGATCGGCACGCCGGCAGCGGCGAACAGGGTTTCGTGGATCGGCCAGGTCGGGTCGCTCAGCCAGATATTTTTCCCCGGCAGGCAATGCGCGATGAACTCCGCCGCCAGGCGCAGGGCGCCAGTGCCGCCGGGCGTCTGCGTAGCGTCGGCACGCGAGTCGGCCAGCAGCGGTGAGGTAACGCCCAGCACCAGCTCGCACAGGCGCGCGGCGAACAGCGCGTCGCCGTGGCTGCCGACGTAGCTCTTGGTGGTCTCGCTATCCACCAGGCGCTGTTCGGCGAGCTTCACCGCGCGCGGGATCGGCGTGAGGCCTTGGGCGTCCTTGTAGACGCCCACGCCAAGGTCGAGCCGCGCGGGGTTGGGGTCCGCCCGATAGGCTTCGAGCAGGCCCAGGATCGGGTCGCCCGGTACGCGGGTGACCTTGGCGAAATGGCTCATTTGCGTCCCTCTGCTGTCGCGGCCAGCTCGTCGGTGCGCGCGGCCATGATGAAGTCGTTGCGGTGCAGGCCCTTCAGCTCGTGGCTCCACCAGGTCACGGTGACCTTGCCCCACTGGGTCAGCAGGTCGGGGTGGTGGCCTTCTTCCTCGGCGATGGCACCCACCGCGTTGGTGAAGGCCAGGGCGTGACGGAAGTTCTTGAACAGGAAGACCCGCTCCAGCTCCATGTGATTGTCGCGGACCTCGATGTTCCAGTCCGGGATCTGCTTGATCAGCACCGCCAGTTCTTCGTCGGACACCTTCGGGGCGTCGGCGCGGCAGGCTTCGCAATGGGCTTGGGTGAGTGCGGTCATGAAAGGTTCTCCTTGTCGTGGGGTGGCATAGGAGTGCGCTCGCGAACCATCTTAGGCTCGCGAGCACGTCTCATCCTAGGCACAGATGGGATCGATTGCAGCGGATCAGGCGGCCTGTTTCGGCGGAAACTTCGGCGCATGCAGGCCCAGGCGCATGGCTTCGCGCACCAGCGCCATGATGTCTTCATGGGCCAGCTCGAACAGGCGCTTGAGCTCGGGGAGCACGAAATACAGGGGCTGCAGGATGTCGATGCGGTACGGCGTGCGCATGCATTCCAGCGGATCGAAGACCTGGTGCTCGGGAGCGTCGGAGAGGCTGTAGACCGTCTCCCTGGGCGACGAAAGGATGCCGCCGCCGTAGATGCGCAGGCCTTGCGGGGTGTCCAGCAGGCCGAACTCGATGGTCATCCAGTACAGACGGGCGAGGTACACGCGCTCTTCCTTGCTGGCGGCCAGGCCGAGCTTGCCGTAGGTGTGGGTGAACTCGGCGAACCAGGGGTTGGTCAGCAGCGGGCAGTGGCCAAAGATCTCGTGGAAGATGTCCGGCTCCTGCAGGTAGTCCAGTTCTTCCGGGGTGCGGATGAAGGTGGCGACAGGGAATTGCTGGCTGGCCAGCAGCTCGAAGAAGGTCTGGAACGGGATCAACGCTGGCACCCGCGCCACGCGCCAGCCAGTGGTGGCCTGGAGCACCTGGTTGATCTCGCCCAATTGCGGGATGCGATCAAAGGGCAGGCCGAGCTGCTCGATGCCGTCCAGGTATTCCTGACACGCGCGGCCCTCGATCACTTTCAACTGGCGGGTGATCAGGGTGTTCCAGACCTGATGCTCGGCTTCCGGGTAGTCGATAAAGCCATCTTCGTCAGGTTGGCGGGCCACGTACTGCGTTGTCTTCATGGGGCCTCCGGCATCTGGGCCTCGTTGTTGTGATAGACCCACAATTAGCGCGTCTGGTGCCGGCGAACAGCCCCCTCCACGCGAGGTTTGCAGACGTCGCAGGGGGGAATCCGTAAAGAAAAGATTACGCAAAGCGGCGCAGGCATCCGGCCATGGCTTGAAGGTGCGGCAGGGTGTCACATATTCTTGACGGTAATTTCCGGCCGCCTTGCGAAAAAATCGAGCCGGAGTGCCCACCACAACGACAACCACGGGCCCGCCATGCGTATCAAAGTGCACTGCCAGAACCGCGTCGGCATCCTGCGCGACATCCTCAACCTGTTGGTCGACTACGGCATCAACGTCAATCGTGGCGAGGTCGGCGGCGAGCAGGGCAACGCCATCTACCTGCTCTGCCCGAACCTGATCAACCTGCAGTTCCAGTCGCTCAAGCCCAAGCTCGAAGCGGTGCCCGGCGTGTTCGGCGTCAAGCGCGTCGGCCTGATGCCCAGCGAGCGCCGCCACCTGGAGCTGAATGCGCTGCTGGCGGCGCTGGAGTTCCCGGTGCTGTCGATCGACATGGCCGGGCAGATAGTCGCCGCCAATCGTGCTGCCGCGCAGTTGCTGGGCGTGCGCGTCGACGAGGTGCCGGGTATCCCGCTGTCGCGCTACGCCGAAGACCTCGATTTGCCGGAACTGGTGCGGGCCAACAAGGCCCGGATCAATGGCCTGCGGGTAAAGGTGAAAGGCGATGTGTTCCTTGCCGATATCGCGCCGCTGCAATCCGAACATGACGAGAGCGAGGCGCTGGCGGGCGCCGTGCTCACTCTGCACCGTGCCGACCGCGTCGGCGAGCGCATCTACAACGTGCGGCGCCTGGAGCTGCGCGGCTTCGACAGTATCTTCCAGAGCTCGCGGGTGATGGCCGCCGTGGTGCGCGAAGCGCGGCGCATGGCGCCGCTGGATGCGCCGCTGCTGATCGAGGGCGAGACCGGCACCGGCAAGGAATTGCTGGCCCGTGCCTGTCACCTCGCCAGCCCGCGCGGGCAGTCGCCGTTCATGGCGCTGAACTGTGCCGGCCTGCCTGAATCCATGGCCGAGACCGAGCTGTTCGGCTACGGCCCCGGCGCCTTCGAGGGTGCGCGCCCGGAAGGCAAGCTCGGCCTGCTGGAACTCACCGCGGGCGGCACGCTGTTCCTCGACGGTGTCGGCGAGATGAGCCCGCGCCTGCAGGCCAAGCTGCTGCGCTTCCTGCAGGACGGCTGCTTCCGCCGGGTGGGCAGCGACGAGGAAGTGTACCTGGATGTGCGGGTGATCTGCGCGACCCAGGTGGACCTGTCCGAACTGTGCACCAAGGGCGAGTTCCGCCAGGACCTCTACCACCGCCTCAACGTGCTCTCGCTGCACATTCCGCCGCTGCGCGAATGCCTGGATGGCCTGGAGCCGCTGGTGGAGCACTTCCTCGACCAGGCCAGCCGGCAGATCGGCTGCGCGCTGCCCAGGCTCTCGCCCCAGGCGCTGGACCGCCTCGGCCGCTACCACTGGCCGGGCAACGTGCGACAGCTGGAGAACGCGCTGTTCCAGGCGGTTTCATTGTGCGAAGGCGGCACCATCCGCCCCGAGCACATCCGCCTGCCGGACTACGGCGCGGCGCATCCGCTGGGGGATTTTTCCCTCGAAGGCGGGCTGGACGCCATCGTCGGCCGTTTCGAGAAAGCGGTGCTGGAAAGGTTGTATCGGGAGCACCCGAGCAGCCGCCAACTGGGCAAGCGCCTGGGGGTGTCGCATACCACCATTGCCAACAAATTGCGGAGCCATGGGCTGGGGCACAACGACGAGACCTGAGGCGTTGGTCAGCTCTTCGCAGGAGCGAGCTTGCTCGCGAACCACCTGGCACCAGTGCGCCCCTTTGGAAGCAGGCTTTGTCCGCGATCCGGCTTTCCCCTCACGGAAGTCACGGCGAAGCACGTGCGTAGGATGGCGTGGAGCGCAGCGATACCCATCGATAGCCACGCGCCGACGTTACGCGCACCGCCCGTATCAGGCTGGCGAGGGAGACCTGGCGCGGTTCGCGAGCAAGCTCGCTCCTACCAAAGCCGATATGGCGGAGCGAACCGTCATGATCTGCATCCGTCAGCAGGGCCGACGGCAGCCAATCACCAGGTCTTCGGCCGAAAGCCCTTCACGCAGGCCCGCACTTCCTCGTCGATCACGTTGCCCGGCTTGATGCAGTCGGACAGCTTGCGTGGACTGTCGCTATAGGGCGTGGCGGCGGGTGTGGTCTGCAGGCCTTCAGGCGTCATGCCCAGGCGTATCTGTAACAGTACCCAGCGTTCATGCAGCCAGAGCTGGCTGGCGGGGTTGCGCCACAGAGCCGTGCCGGCAGCGAGGATCAGCAGGGGAATCAGGAACCACAACAGCGGTTTCAGCAACATGCGCCAGTTGCGCTTCGGCTCCTCTGGGGGCTTCTGCCGGTTCTGCTGCCTGACCTGCTCCCAGTAGTAATCGCGATCACGGTCGCTCATCGAGTGTCATTCCGCCGGGTGGGTGGGGGAAGAGTAACGGCTGCCGCGGCCCGCGGCGAGGCGCGATCAGTGGTCCTTGTGACAGGCTTCGCGGACCACCATATTGGTTGGCATGACTGCCCCTCGAACTTCTTCCCGCGCCAAGCGAGCCGATGTGCTGTCCGCCTTCCATCCGGCGGTGGCGGCCTGGTTCCGTACGCATTTCAGCGCGCCGACCCAGGCGCAGGTCGAGGCCTGGCCGGCGATCCAGGCCGGCGAGTCGACGCTGGTGGCGGCGCCTACCGGCTCGGGCAAGACGCTCACGGCGTTCCTGTCGGCCATCGACGCGCTGGTCCGCGAGGGGCTGGCGAACGGTGGTGCGCTGCCCGATCGCACCACGGTGATCTACGTCTCGCCACTCAAGGCGTTGTCCAACGACATCCGCATCAACCTCGAGGAACCGCTCGCCGGGATTCGCGCGACGCTGGTGGAGATGGGCCTGCCGGAAGTGGACATCCGCACCGCGGTGCGCACCGGCGATAGCACCTCGAAAGAGCGCGAGGCGATGCGCAAGCGGGTGCCGCATATCCTGGTCACCACCCCCGAATCACTCTATGTCCTGCTCGGCTCGGACTCTGGTCGCGCGATGCTGGCGGGCGCGCGCAGCGTGATCGTCGACGAGATCCACGCGCTCGCCGCGAGCAAGCGCGGCAGCCACCTGGCGTTGTCACTGGAGCGCCTGCAGGCCCTGTGCGAAGCACCGCTGGTGCGCATCGGCCTGTCCGCCACGCAAAAGCCCATTGAGGCGGTGGCGGCCTTTCTCGTCGGTCGTCACCCGGCCTGCCGCATCGTCGATATCGGCTACAGCCGTCGGCGCGACCTGAACCTGGAAGTGCCGACGGCGCCACTCGAGGCGGTGATGTCCCATGATGTCTGGGACAAGGTCTACGACCGCCTCGCCGAGCTGGCCGGCGAACACCGCACCACGCTGGTGTTCGTCAACACCCGGCGGCTGTCCGAGCGGATCACCCGGCACCTGGCCGAGCGCATTGGCGCCGGCTGGGTGGCGGCGCACCACGGCAGCCTCTCGAAAGAGCTGCGCCTGGGCGCCGAACGACGGCTCAAGGCCGGGCAGCTGAAGGTGCTGGTGGCCACCGCTTCGCTGGAGCTGGGCATCGATATCGGTGACGTTGAACTGGTCTGCCAGATCGGCTCGCCGCGCTCCATCGCCGCTTTCCTGCAACGTGTCGGCCGCTCCGGCCACAGCGTTGGCGGCACGCCCAAGGGGCGGCTATTCCCCACCTCGCGGGACGACCTGGTGGAGTGCGTGGCGCTGCTCGACAGCGTGCGGCAGAACGAGTTGGACGCGCTGAGCATTCCCCACGCGCCACTGGATGTGCTGGCGCAACAGATGGTCGCGGAAGTGGCCTGCCAGGAATGGCGCGAGGATGCGCTGTTCGAACTGTTCACCGCCGCACAGCCCTACGCCGACCTCAGCCGCGAGCAGTTCGATGCCCTGCTGCGTACCCTTGCCGAGGGCTACTCCAGCCGCAACGGTCAGCGTGGCGCCTACCTGCACCGCGATGCGGTCCACCAGCGCCTGCGCGGCCGGCGCGGCGCCAAGCTGACCGCCGTGACCTCCGGCGGCACCATTCCCGACACTGGCGACTACGCCGTGCTGCTGGAACCGCAGGGCCTGACCGTCGGTACGGTGAACGAGGACTTCGCGGTGGAAAGCCTGGCCGGCGACGTGTTCCAGCTGGGCAATATTTCCTATCGCATCCTGCGCGTCGAACCGGGCCGCGTGCGCGTCGAGGATGCCCAGGGCCAGCCGCCGAACATTCCGTTCTGGCTCGGCGAAGCGCCGGGGCGCAGCGACGAGCTGTCCACCAGCGTTGCGCGGTTGCGTGGCCAGCTGGACGAGCTGCTGGCCCGGGGCGAGAACGATCCCGAGCCGCTGGCGCGGGCCATCGACTGGCTGCGGGGCCTGCTCGGCCTGGACGACGCGGCGGCGCGACAACTGGTGGAATACCTGGCCCGCGCGCGCCACGCCCTCGGTGCGTTGCCGACGCAGAAGACCCTGATCCTCGAGCGCTTCTTCGATGAATCCGACGGTATGCAACTGGTCATCCATTCGCCCTACGGCAGCCGCCTCAACCGCGCCTGGGGCCTGGCGCTGCGCAAGCGCTTCTGCCGCACCTTCAACTTCGAATTGCAGGCCGCGGCGACCGAGGACGCGATCATCCTTTCGTTGTCCACCAGCCACAGCTTCCCGCTGGACGAGGTGTGGCGCTACCTGCATTCCAACAGCGCCGAGCAGGTGCTGATCCAGGCGCTGCTCGATGCGCCGCTGTTCGGCGTGCGCTGGCGCTGGAACGCCACCACGGCGCTGGCCCTGCCGCGCTACAGCGGCGGCCGAAAAGTCGCCCCGCAGTTGCAGCGCATGCGCAGCGAAGACCTGCTGGCCTCGGTATTCCCCGATCAGGTGGCGTGCCTGGAAAACATCGTCGGCGAGCGCGAGATTCCCGATCACCCGCTGGTGGCGCAGACCCTCGATGACTGCCTGCACGAGGCCATGGACAGCCAGGGCTGGCTGGCCTTGCTGCGGCGCATGGAGCGCGGCGAAGTCAGCCTGTTGGCGCGCGACCTGCCGGCGCCGTCGCCGCTGGCGGCAGAGGTGCTGTCCGCCAGCCCCTATGCCTTCCTCGACGACGCGCCACTGGAAGAGCGCCGCACCCAGGCCGTACAGAGCCGCCGCTGGACTGATCCGGAAAGCGCCGACGACCTTGGCGCGCTCGATGCCGAGGCCATCGATGCGGTGCGCGCCGAGGCCTGGCCGGAGGCTCGTGACGCCGACGAGATGCACGAGGCGTTGAGCGGGTTGGGCGGCATCCGCGACAGCGAGGCGCAAGCCAACGAGGGCTGGCCTTTGCTGCTCAAGTCGCTGGCCAAGGCCGGCAGGGCAACGCGCCTGGCGTTGCCGGTGGGCGATGTCTGGGTGGCGGCGGAGCGGCTCAGCCAGTGGCTGGCGCTGCACCCGCAGGTCGCGATGAAGCCGGTGCTGGAGCTGCCACCATCACTGCTTCAGCCCTGCCCGATCGATGAGGCGCAGGTCGAACTGGTGCGGGCGCGCCTGACCGGCTTCGGTCCGCGCCTGTTGTGCGAACTGGCGACCGACCTGGGGATTTCCACCGCCGATGCCGGCGTCGCCCTGGCCAGTCTCGAACGCGAGGGTTACGTACTGCGCGGCCGCTTCACCCCGGGCGGGCAAGAACAGGAGTGGTGCGAGCGCCATTTGCTGGCGCGTATCCATCGCTACACAGTGAAGCGCTTGCGCCGGGAAATCGAGCCGGTGCAGCGCGCCGACTTCATGCGCTTCCTCTTCGACTGGCAGCGGGTTTCCACGGGCACGCGGGTGCGCGGCGCGGAATCCCTGGCCGGCGTGCTCAGTCAACTGGAGGGCTTCCAGGCTGCCGCGTCCGCCTGGGAGAACGACATCCTGCCCAGCCGGGTGGCCGACTACGGGATCAACTGGCTGGACGACCTGTGCCGCGCCGGACGCATCGTCTGGGCGCGCTTGCCCGGTCGCAGCCCAGGCAAGGCACGCGGTGGCCCGCTGAAAAGTACGCCCATCGTGCTGCTGCCGCGCGCACAGATGGCGCACTGGAGCGCATTGAGCGTCGCGCCAGTGGAGAGCGAGCTGTCGGCCAAGGCTAACAAGGTGCTCGACGTGCTCAAGGAGCAGGGCGCGTCGTTCTTCGAGGAGTTGGCCAGCGACAGCCATCTGCTGCGCACCGAGCTGGAAACCGTACTGGGCGAACTGGTGGCGGCGGGCCGAGTGAATGCCGACAGCTTCGCCGGACTGCGCGCCTTGCTGATGCCGGCGGCGCGCCGGCACCCGCAGCGTCGTTCGCGTACGCCACTGTTCGGCATGGCCGACGCGGGGCGCTGGGCATTGCTGCGCCGCTCCACCCTGGAGCCGGGCGCGCGGCTGCCGGCAGAAGTTCTCGAGCACGTCGCCATGACCCTGCTGCGTCGCTATGGCGTGGTCTGCTGGCGCCTGCTCGATCGTGAAGCCGACTGGTTGCCGCCGTGGCGCGATCTGCTGCGGGTCTATCACCGCCTGGAGGCGCGCGGGGAAATCCGTGGCGGACGCTTCGTCGCCGGGCTGACTGGTGAGCAGTTTGCCCTGCCGGAAGCAGTTGGCCTGCTGCGTGAAGTGCGCCGCCGGGAGGCGAACGGGGAGTGGCTGGTGGTTTGCGCGGTGGACCCGCTGAACCTCGCCGGCACGCTGCTGCCTGGGCGCAAGGTGCCGGCGGTGAGCGGCAACCGCGTGCTCTACCGTGATGGTGTGCCGGTGGGCGCACTGATCGCCAGTGAAGTGGAATGGCTGGCGGAACTGGCGCCGGAGGACCAGGCGCGGGCGCGGGAGCTGTTGATCCGTCGCTGATCCCGGCCGTGCTTGGCTTACACTCAGCGGCACGCCAGTCTTTCCTGCGAGGGTGTGATGCTGTCCCGCGAGCCGCCGAGTCTGCCTGCCCTGTTGCGCCAGTGGTGGTTCCTGCCGCTGCTGGCGCTCGCCCTGTGCCTGCGCCTGTATGGCCTGTCCGATTCGGCGCTGTGGGGCGATGAAAGCTCCAGCCTGTTCCTCGCCCGCTATTCGCCCTTGCAACTCTGGCAGCACGCCGCCCATGACGTGCATCCCCCGCTGTACTTCTTCTTCCTCCACGGGTGGGTTCAGGTCGTGGGCGAGGGCGTCCTGTCGCTGCGCCTGTTCAGCGCGCTGTTCGGCACGTTCGCGGTGTTTCTCGGCGGCTGGTTGATGTGGCGGCTGGCGTCGGCGCGCGCCGCCTTCATCGCCCTGCTGTTGCTGGCGCTGCTGCCCACGGCCGTGCGCTACAGCCAGGAAGTGCGCATGTACTCGCTGCTCGGCTGCTGGTTGCTGGCGGCCACCCTGGCCTTGCTCTACTGGCTGGAGGAGGGGCGGCGGCGTTATCTGCTGATGTATGCCGCGCTGATGACGGCGGCCTTCTACACCCATTACTTCAGCCTGTTCGGCGCACTGGTGCAGTGGCTCTGGCTGGCGACGCTGCCGAACAGCCCGCTGCGGCGCCGCGACTGGTGGCTGGCCAACCTGGCCATCGCCGCACTGTTCCTGCCCTGGTTGCCCGGGCTGCTGGACCTGATTCGGCATATGGCGGTACTGGAGGCCGGGGGCGACGTCGGCTGGCAGCCGCCGGTGGATGCGCGCTCGTTGCCCTCGATGCTCTGGCAGTGGTTGGCGCAGTCCGACGGCAACGCGTTGTCCTGGCCCGTGCTGCTCGGCGCGCCGTTGCTGGTGGTCGCGGTGACGCTGCTGGTGCTGCGTATGGATGACAGCCGGCAGCGCGGTGGCGTGCTGCTGGCCCTGTACTGCGGCTTGCCGCTGCTGCTGTTGTATGGCGTTTCGTTCCTCTCCCCGGTATTCGTCGAACGCTATCTCACTGCCTTCGCCCTGGGCCTGCCGCTACTGCTGGCGTTGGCCCTGGATCGCCTGCTGCAGCAGCGCCGTGTGCTCGGCGCCGCGCTGCTGGTGACCCTGCTGGGGCTGCAGGGGATCGGGGTGGGGCGCGCGATCGCGGTCGACCCGGACGAGCAGTTCGACGGCATGGCGGCCTACGTCAACGCGCACTACCGTGCCGGCGACCGGGTGGTGGTGGATGACATCCTCTGGTACCTGACCTTCCGCTACTACAACCATACCGGCCAGGAACCCTTGCTCTACACCGCGCCGGCGGCGGACGGCAGTTCGGGGCGGCCGGGACGCTATGGCTTCGGTTCGCTGATCGACGACCGCCAGCATGCCTTCGTCGACCACCTGGCCGATCTGCCGCAGGACGAGGGCCGTGTCTGGCTGGTGATGAGCCGCTACAACGACCAGGAGATTCCCGACGTGCCGGCTACCTGGCGGCGGGTGGCGCAGCATGCCGGCGGCGAAGTGCAGGCCATCCTCTTCGAGCGCACGGCGCAGCGCAACGCTGCGCGCTGAGGGCTGATGCCCTGGGGGGACGGCTTACCCCGAGGGGTGATGGCTCAGAAACGGATGCGCCCGGTAAAGGCATCCTTGAGCATCACCCAGTCGCCCATCAGCGACCACAGCGGGTACTTGAAGGTCGCCGGGCGGTTCTTCTCGAACACGAAGTGGCCGACCCAGGCGAAGCCGTAGCCGGCCAATGGCATGGCCAGCAGCCACAGCCAGTGCCCGCTGACGATGGCGTAGGCGAGGATCGACAGCACCAGCAGGCTGCCGACGTAATGCAGACGGCGGCATACGGCATTGCTGTGTTCCTGCAGGTAGTACGGGTAGAACTCGGCGAAGCTCTGGAATCGATCGGCGGTCTGGGTGCTCATGGCGCACCTCCTGTTGTTGTGATGGCGCCAGTGTAGGCTGCCACCTTCAGACTTGCGGATGACATAGGGTGCCAGTTTAGTATCCCCGTGTGCCGCCTGCGCCCAAGCGGTCCGGCGCGGATCACCACCATAACCAGAAGAATATGCATGCCTGAGCGTACAACCCTGTCGAGCTGGGTGCGGGGGATCGTCCAGTCGCTGGAGCTGGAAGGCCTCGACTGCCGCGCGTTGTTCACCGAACTGGGGCTGGATTTCGCGGCCCTCGACGATCCCGATGCGCGCTTCCCGCAGGACGCCCTGAGCCAGCTGTGGAACCGCGCCGTGGAGCTGTCCGGCAACCCGGCCATCGGCCTCAACATTGCCCGCGTGCACACCCCGGCGTTCCCGGTGGTGGGCTACGCGCTGATGTCCAGTCGCAACCTGGGCGAGGGTTTCGAGCGCCTGGAGCGCTACCAGCGGATCATCGCCGAGGGCGCCGACCTGACCTTCCGCCGTCTGCCCGAGGGCTGCCTGTATCGCATCGTGGTCCATGGTGATCGCCTGCCGGTGCCACGGCAGAGTGCGGAGTGCTCGCTGGCCAGCTTGACCGCCATGCTGCGCTGGATCACCGGGCGAGCGATCAAGCCACTGGAAGTGCGCCTGGCCGGCGAGGCACCGCAGAACCTTGAGCCCTACCGCGAGTTGTTCCAGGCGCCGCTGAGTTTCGGCCATTCGGATTGCGCGATGCTGTTTTCCCACGAGGACATGAGCGCGCCGCTGCCCACCGCCAACGAAGAGCTGGCGCGCCTGCATGACCGCTTTGCCGGGGAATACCTGGCGCGCTTCGTCAGCAGCCGCTTCAGCCACCAGACACGCCAGGTGCTGTGCCGCCTACTGCCGCAGGGCGAGCCCAAGCGTGAGAGCGTGGCGCAGGCGCTGCACCTGTCCGAGCGCACCTTGCAGCGGCGCCTGCAGGAAGAGGGCAGCAGCTATCAGCAACTGCTCGACGACACCCGCCGTGAACTGGCCCAGCAATACCTCGCCACGCCGCGCATGACGCTGCTGGAAATTGCCTACCTGCTGGGGTTCTCGGAGCCGAGCAATTTCTTCCGCGCCTTCCGCCGCTGGTTCGGCAAGACGCCGGGGGAGTACCGCGAAGAGCTCTAGGCTCTTGTAGGAGCGAGCTTGCTCGCGAACCGCTTGAGGCCGGAGCTGCCGGGAGACTCGTTCGCGAGCAAGCTCGCTCCTACAGGGGGCTGATCGCCGCGCTCAATGCCGCCAGAACGCCAGGCTGAATAGTCAGTAGGATGGGTGGAGCGCAGCGATACCCATGCCGTTGGCGGCCGGGATTGATGGGTATCGCTGCGCTCCACGCCATCCTACGAGGTGTTTATCCTGCAGGACGGAGCGCCGCCGTGTGCCTCAATGCCGCCAGAACGCCGGGGTGAACAGCACCAGCACGGTGATGATCTCCAGGCGCCCCGCCAGCATGCCGCCGCAGAGCAGCCACTTGGCGGCGTCCGGCAGCGAGGCGAAGTTGCCCGACGGGCCGATGATCGGGCCCATGCCCGGGCCGACACCCGCAACGGTGCTGGCGGCGCCGGTCAGCGAGGTCATCCAGTCCAGGCCGAGGAACGACAGGCCCAGTGCCAGCGCGCCGACGGTAGCGCCGAAGAAGAACGAGAAGGTCAGGATCGAGCGCACGATCTCTTCGTCCAGGCGATGGCCGTTGTAGCTCTGGCGGATCACCGCGCGTGGGTGGATCAACTGGTAGAGGCTGGCGCGCAGCAGGGTGAAGGCGACCTGGAAGCGGAAGATCTTGATCCCGCCGGCGGTGGAACCGGAGCAACCGCCGATGAAGCCCAGGTAGAAAAACAGCATGATCGAGAAGTGGCCCCACAGGCTGTAGTCACCCAGGGCGAAGCCGGTGGTGGTGACTACCGAGGTGACGTTCACTGCAACGATACGGAAGGCGTCCAGCCAGGGCAGGTCGGAGTTCACCGAGTACCAGGTGCCCATTACCAGCCAGGTGAACACCAGCAGGCCGAGGAAACCGTGCACCTGGTGGTCACGGATCAGCGCCTTGCGGTTGCCGCGCAGGGTGGCGACATAGAGTACGAAGGGGATGCTGCCCAGGATCATTACCACCACCGCGACCCAGTGCACCGCCGGTTGGTGCCATTTGGCCAGTGACTGGTCGGAGGTGGAGAAGCCGCCGGTGGAGATTGCCGACATGGCGTGGTTGAGCGAATCGAACAGGCCCATGCCGGCCCACCAGAAGGCCAGGGTGCCGGCGATGGTGATGGCCACGTAAACCCCGACGATGTACTTGGCCACCATGTGCGAGCGCGGCATGACCTTGTCGGAGCGGTCCGAGGACTCGGTCTGGAACAGGCGCATGCCACCGATGCGCAGCATCGGCAGGATCGCCACCGCCATGGCGATGAAGCCGATACCGCCGAGCCAGTGCAGCAGCGAGCGCCAGATCAGGATCCCCGGCGACATCTTGTCCAGCCCGGAAAGCACGGTCGAACCGGTGGCGGTGATGCCGGACATGCTCTCGAAAATCGCGTCGGTGAAACTGATATGCCGGGCGAACATGAAGGGCAGGGAGGAGAAGAAACAGACGATCACCCAACTCGACACGGTGAGCATGTACATGTCCCGCGGGCGCAGGTGCACTTGCTCCGGGCGGCCGGGGATGACCATGCCCAGCCCGCAGGTGAAGGTGATGATTGCCGACCAGATGAAGGGATGCAGTTCGTTGGCGCGGCCGTAGTAGAGCAGCGTGGCCATGGGGACCAGCATGGCGACCGCCAGCGTGATCACGAAGATGCCGATGATGAATCCGAGTGTGCGTAGTGTCGGCAGGGCCATGCGCTGAGGTCTGAAACGAAAAGGAATCGGCCATTTTACCTGCCGTCTGGCGAGAGTAAACCGCGTGACCGCGTTCCTCTTTACAAGTTGAGCGGGTAAGGCTTGCGTTGCCTTTGCTGGGCAAATGCGAACCCTTTGCGTCTACAATGGCGGCTTTCGAGATTGACTGGAGGCAGCCCATGGAGGCTCTCGACGCGTTGCTCAACCGTGTGTCCCATGCCCGCCTGAGCGAGCCGGCACCGTCTGCCGAGCAACTGGACCGGCTGTTCCGCAGCGCCTTGCGCGCTCCGGACCACGGGCAGTTGCGCCCCTGGCGCTTCATTACCGTGGAAGGCGAGGCGCGCCAGCAGCTGGGTGAGCTGTTTGCCCGCGCCGTGGCGGCGAATGAGCCCGATGGCAAGCCTGAGGCGCTGGACAAGGCCCGTGCCATGCCGCTGCGCGCTCCGCTGCTGGTGGTGGCCGTGGCACGCCTGCAGGATCACCCCAAGGTGCCGGAGATCGAGCAGTGGCTGGCGGCGGGTTGTGCCGCTCACGGCATCATCCAGGCCGCCTACGTCGAGGGACTGGGGGCGATGTGGCGCACCGGTGCGATGGCGTTCGATCCGTTGGTGCGCGCAGGCCTGGGCCTGGAGGAGAACGAGCGTATCGTCGGCTTCATCTATCTCGGCACGCCGATCGGCGAGCTGCGCCGCCCGGCGCCGCTGGACCCGGCAGGTTTCGTCAGCGCCTGGCGGGGCTGAGCGGCAGTTCCAGGCGAACTTTCCAGCCACCGTCGCGGGCACGCCAGAGCAGGTGCCCGCCCTGCCAGCTAGTCAACCGGCGAGCCGCAGGCAGCGCTTCCGCCAGCCATGCCCGCGCCTGCGGATCGTGGCCTTGCAGGTCCAGCCTGAGGGCGCCGTGCGCCGAACCGAGCGACAGCTTCAGGTTGGCATGCGGATGCCGCATCAGCGCTGCTTCCAGTAATGCGTCCAGAGCTTCGCCCAGCGCATCCGGCCAGCTTTCCAGCGGCCAGGTGCCGTTCTGCGGCAGGCTCAGGCGCAAGCCGGGCCAGCGTGCGCGCCATTGTTCGGCGAGCCGTGCCAGCTCCACCGCCAGCACCAGGTACTGCGGATCGTCGTAGGGTTCGCTGCGCAGCAGGACTGCCGGAGGAAGCGGCTGTTGCAGAGCGGGAATCGGGGTAGCGAAGGCGGGAAGGCTCATGGTCACTCTCCGAAAGTGCGCTCGACTCAGGCGGCCTGGCGGCGCAGCGGCAGGTCGATGCTCGCGAGGAAGCCGCCGTCGGGATGGTTGGCCAGGCGCAGCCGTCCGTGGTGGCGCTCGATGGCGCGACGGGCGATGGCCAGGCCCAGGCCATGGCCGGGGCTGCTCTGGTTGGGAGCGCGGAAGAAGGGTTCGCCCATCTGCGCCAGGTGTTCGTCGCTGGCGCCGGGGCCGTGGTCGCGCACACTGATGTGCAGGCGCTCTCCATCGATCCGCGCCTGCACTTCCAGCGGCTGTTCAGCTGGATTGAAGCGCAGGGCGTTGCGCAGCAGGTTGTCGAGGGCACGTTCGAGCATGTCTGGCCAGCCGTCGACGGCCAGTTGTGGCGCGATGTCGAGCTGGACGTGCTGCTCGGGGTAGAGCAGTTGCGCATCGCTGCGCAGGCGCTCGAACAAGGGCAGCAGCTCGATGCGGCTGGTCGGGCCCGGTTCGGCGTCGAGGCGGGCGAGGGCGAGGATTTCGCCGATCAGCGCTTCCAGGCGATCGCACTCCTGTTCCAGGCGCGGCCACATGGCGGCACGCTGCTCGGGGCCGGCGCGTTCGGCCAGGGCCAGGGCGATGCGCAGGCGCGCCAGCGGTGAGCGCAGTTCGTGGGATACGTCGCGCAGCAGTTGGCGCTGGCTGCCGATCAGCCCTTGCAGGCGGGCGCCCATGCGGTTGAAGTCGCGGGCCAGCACGCCCAGTTCGTCGCCACGGCGTGAGAGGCGGGCGAGGCTGTCCTGTTGATAACTGGTCTGGCCGAGGTCATGCACGGCGCGGCGCAGGCGATTCAGCGGGCGGGTGATGGACAGCGTCAGCAGCAGGCTGAATACGGTCAGTACCACCAGTGCGATACCCAGCGCGCTGAGCGGCCAGAGCAGGCTGCTGCGGTGCCAGGCCTGCAGTGTCGGGTGTGGAATTCGGTAGATGAACAGGTAGGTCTGGTCGGTGCGGCTGCTGGTGTATTCCTGGCTCAACTGGCGCCAGGGGAAGCGCGGCAGGTTTTCACGGTCGAAGCTGTTGTCGCGTGGACGCGGTGGTCGTGGCAGGTAGGTGCCATTGACCAGACGCTGGCCGGTTTCGTCGAGCACCTGTACCGAGAGCTCGTAATCCTTGCGCCGGCTTTCCAGCAGTTGTTGCGCGGCATCCGGGCCTTTGGTCTCGTACAGCAGGGTCCATTGCCTGGCGATGTCGTGCAGCCCCGGATAGCGGGCGATGACCCAGGTGTCCTGGTTCAGCGCACGGCCCAGCAGGATCGACAGTCCGGCCACCAGCAACAGGGCGAGCCAGAAGGCGGCGAGGATCCGCCAGAAGAGTGAACGCATGGTCTTCCTGTTCAGCCGCATGGTCTATCCGTTGTCAGGGGCTCCACGGCAAGACGCCGGGATAGAACCCGGCGCCTGCGTTTGCTGGAGCGAATCAGTTGGTCTTGGCGCCGTCCCTCTGGGCCTTCCAGGTCTGGAATTCCGCCCATTCGGCCTTGCGCTGTTCGCGCTGCTTCTTCAACTCGTCGAACTTCTTCTGCTGCTCGGGAGTGAGGATGCCGCGGACGCTGGCGTCGGTCTTGTCGTGGTTGGCCTTGAGCTCTTCCTGCATGGCCTTGCGGTCGGCCTCAGGCAGCTTGTTCCAGTATTTCTCGGTGATGGCGCGGCGATCTTTCATCGAGTCGCCCATCAGCTTGCCGATCTGCTGGCGCTGGTCCTGGGTCAGGTTCAGCTCGCGGAACGGGCCGCCGTGTTCGCCGCGGTGCATGCCCGGGCCGTGGTCTTTCATGAACGGGGCCGGCGGCGGTGCGTCGGTCGGCGCGGGAGTGGCCGCCAGCGCGACGGTCGGCAGGGCGGCGGCGATCAGCAGGGCGGTCAGGGTCTTGCGCATGGTGTTTCTCCTTTCAGGGGCCGGTCGTTACCGGATGAGCCCAGTCTAGGGTCGGCAAGGTCAAGGGCAGTCAGTCCCACGTAAAGCTTCGGTAAAGATTAGGTGAAGCCCTGCTGGAATCTTTACGAAAGCCCGGACCAGAGCGGCCCGGGTCGGAAGCGTGGCGCTGCTCAGGGCGCGTAGAAGTAGCCGCGCCCGCGCAGGGCGAGGATGCGCGGGCGGCCATCGGGGTGGCCGCCGAGCTTCTTGCGCAGGTTGCTGACGTGCATGTCCAGGCTGCGGTCGTACAGGGTCAGCTTGCGGCCCAGTGCGAGCTGGGCCAGCGCCTGCTTGTCCAGCGGCTCGCCGGGCTGGCGCAGCAGGGCTTCGAGAATGCGGCTCTCGGAGAGCGTCAGGCTGATTTCTTCCGCGCCGATGCTGGCCACGCCGCGCGACAGGTTCAGCGCCAGGTCGCCCAGCTCCAGTTGCGCGGCGGGTTGCGCCGGGTGGCTGCGGCGCAGCACGGCACGCAGGCGGGCGGTCAGCTCGCGGGGGTCGCAGGGTTTGGCCAGGTAATCGTCGGCGCCCAACTCCAGGCCAAGGATGCGGTCCAGCGGCTCGCCGCGGGCGGAGAGCATCAGTACCGGCAGGTCCGGGTGGTCGCTGCGCAATGACTTGAGCAGTTCCAGGCCGCTGCCGTCGGGCAGCATCACGTCGAGCACCACTGCGTCCGGCGCGCGGCTGCCCAGGGCGGCGCGAGCCTGCGCACCATCGTGGGCGGCGCGGATGCTGAAGCCTTCCTGGGCCAGCCAGGTAGTCAGCAGTTCGCAGAGTTCGACGTCGTCGTCGATCAGCAGCAGTTCACTCATGGAGAGGCTTCTTTCAGTTGATCCATTCGCGGCGCGAACGGCGCCGGCCACGGCTGAGCATGCCGAGGATGAACGCCAGCAGGGCAGTGCCGGCACCGCTTACGTACCAGGTCTGCTGCTCGCTGAGCAGGCGCGGCGGCTGGTTGGCCTGGGCCTCGCGCAGCTGCAGCTTCAGGCGCTGGTTTTCCTGGGTCAGACGAGCGATGCGCGCTTCATCCTGGCTGTTGTCAGGGTTGGCGAGCTGCGCGGCCAGTTCGGCACGCTGCCGTTCGCTTTCGGCCAGGCGCTGTTCCAGTTCAGGACCGGCGTCCGGTGCTTGGGCCGTTTCTTGGACAGCGGTTTGTGCCGGTTGCTCCGTGACGGGCTCTTCGGCGAGGGCGGGCAGTGGCAGGGCGAGGCAGGCGAGCAGGGGCAAACGGCGCATCGGGACTCCTTGTTCGATGACGTGCCGCCGTCCATGGCCTTCCCGGCGGTGTCCGGCTGCGATGCCCCGTGGCGCTCCGTGCCGCGGGGTGCAACGCTCGCGCGCTGTTAGGGCAGGACTTTCTTGAACGGCTTGACCACGACGTCTGCATAGACGCCGGCGGCACGGTACGGGTCGGCGTCAGCCCAGGCCTGGGCGGCGGCCAGGGACTCGAACTCGGCGACGATCAGGCTGCCGGTGAAGCCGGCAGCGCCCGGGTCGTTGCTGTCGATGGCCGGGTGCGGGCCGGCCAGTACCAGGCGGCCCTCTTCCTTCAGTTGCTCCAGGCGCGCGATGTGCGCCGGACGGGTTGCCAGGCGGCGTTCTTGGGATGCAGTGATATCACGGGCAATGATCGCGTAGAGCATGTCAGTCCTTGGGTTTTTCGCCGGTAGGTTCATCGTGCATGTGGCGGGCCAGGAATACACCCTGGCCGATCAGGAACAGCAGGGTCATGCCCAGGCTGCCGAACACCTTGAAGTCCACCCAGATGCTCTGGAAGGTGAAGGCGACGAACAGCTGGACACAGCCGCAGATCAGGAAGAACAGCACCCAGGCGATGTTCAGCTTCGCCCAGAGGGAATCGGTCAGGTTCACCGCGTGGCCCATGATGCGCTGGATCAGCGGGCGGTCGCCGATGAAGTGGCTGCCGGCGAAAGCCAGGGCGAAGAGCCAGTTCACCACCGGCGCTTTCCACTTGAGGAAGGTTTCGCTGTGGAAGGCCAGGGTCATGCCACCGAACACCAGGCAGGCGGCGAGCGTCACCCACTGGGCCTTGTCCAGCTTGCGCTGCTTGATCAGCAGGGCGCCATAGACCACCACGGAAGTGGCGATCAGCACGGCCGTGGCGCTGTAGATCCCGCCGACCGAGAAGCTCTGGCCGGCGAGTTCGACGTTGCGCGGGTCGAGCTTGTAGACGATGAAGAAGAGGATGAGGGGAATGAAATCGATGAATTGCTTCATTACGGCAGCCAGAGCCCAGTTGAGCCGGCATAATACCAACCTGCGGGTGAACTGAAAGGGCCATCCGCCCAACGCTGCGTCATATCATGGTTTCAAGCGATTGCCGTGATCGTGTTGGCAGCAAAGCGTCTATAACAGAAAGTTATCCCATCGCCCCTCCTGGATACCGCATGCGAGTTGACCTGCACTGCCACAGTACCGCGTCCGACGGACAGCTCAGCCCGACGGCACTGGTCGAGCGCGCCCACGGGCGCGGCGTGCGCGTGCTGGCGCTGACCGACCACGACACGCTCGACGGCCTGCCCGAAGCGCGTAGCGCGGCACAGGCACTGGGCATGGAGCTGGTCGACGGCGTCGAGCTGTCCTGCACCTGGGGCGGAGCGACCATCCATGTGCTCGGCTATGGTTTCGACGCCCAGTCGGAGCCGCTGGTCAGGGCGCTGGATGACCTGCACCGCGCGCGCTGGACCCGCGCCGAGGAGATCGGCCGACGCCTGGAAGCCAAGGGCATGCCCGGTGCCTTCGAGGGCGCGCGGGCGGTGCAGGCTGAGCTGGGCGATAGCGAGAACGCCCCGGCTCGCCCGCACTTCGCCGAGTTCCTGCTGCGCCAGGGGCACGTCAAGGATCGCGCCGAAGCCTTCCGCAAGTGGCTGGGCGCCGGCAAGCTGGGCGACGTCAAGCAGCACTGGCCGAGCCTTGCGGATGCAGTCGGCACGCTGCGCGCGGCGGGCGCCTGGATCAGCCTGGCGCACCCGTACCAGTACGATTTCACCCGCACCAAGCGACGCAAGCTGGTGGCGGAGTTCATTGCCGCCGGCGGCCATGCGCTGGAAGTCTGCAACGGCCCGCAGCCGGCCGAACAGGTCGGGGTGCTGAGCATCCTGGTTCGCGAGTTCGGCCTGATGGTCACTGCCGGCAGCGACTTCCACGGCCCCAGCGACTGGTCGGAGCTGGGCCTCTACCGGAGCGTGCCGGAAGACCTGCCACCGCTCTGGCCGCGCTTCGCCAGCGCCGAGAACGCCATCGGGATCAAGGAGACGCCATGAGCCAGTTCTTTCAGATCCATCCGGAAAACCCCCAGGCGCGCCTGATCAAGCAGGCGGTGGAGATCGTCCGTCAGGGGGGCGTGATCGCCTATCCCACCGACTCGTCCTATGCGCTGGGCTGCCGCATCGGCGAGAAGTCCGCGGTGGAACGCATCCGCCACATCCGCCGGCTGGACGACAAGCACAACTTCACCCTGGTCTGCCGCGACCTGTCGGAGCTCGGCCTCTATGCCAAGGTCGATACCGGCCTGTTCCGCCTGCTCAAGGCGCATACGCCCGGCCCCTACACGTTCATCCTCAACGCAACGCGCGAAGTGCCGCGCATGCTGCTGCACCCCAAGCGCCGTACCATCGGCTTGCGGGTACCGGCCTGCCCGATCGCCCTGGCGCTGCTGGAGGAGCTGGGTGAGCCGCTGATGAGCGTCAGCCTGATCCTGCCGGGGGAGACGGAGCCGCTGAACGACCCTTATGAAATGCGCGATCAACTGGAGCACGTGGTCGACCTCATCATTGACGGCGGCTTTGGCGGCGGCGAAGCCTCCACGGTGATCGCCCTGACCGACGAAGACCCGGTGGTCGTGCGGGTCGGTTGTGGCGACCCGGAGCCCTTCATGGTCAACGCCTGAGCACGCCCGGCGTGCTGGCTATACTCCCCCGTTCCATCGCCGAACCCGCGAGGTTGATCGCTTGACCAGCGTCGAATCCCTGCGTCGTGTGCTGTCCGGCATGCGCCCCACCGGGCGCCTGCACCTGGGGCATTACCACGGTGTGCTGCAGAACTGGGTGAAGCTGCAGCACGAGTACGAATGCTACTTCTCGATTGTCGACTGGCACGCCCTGACCACCGAGTACGACGAGACCGCCAGCATCCGCCAGCACGTGCGCGACATGGCCATCGACTGGCTGGCGGTGGGCATCAGCCCCAGCGCCGCGACGATGTTCGTCCAGTCCCAGGTCCCCGAGCACGCCGAGTTGCACCTGTTGCTGTCGATGATCTGCCCGCTGTCCTGGCTGGAGCGCGTGCCGACCTACAAGGAACTGCAGGAGAAGCTGGTCCACAAGGACCTTTCCACTTTCGGCTTCCTCGGTTACCCGCTGCTGCAGGCGGCGGATATCCTGATCTATCGCGCCGGTCTCGTGCCGGTGGGCTCGGACCAGTTCGCCCACGTCGAGTTCACCCGCGAGATCGCCCGCCGCTTCAACCACCTGTACGGTGGCGAGGTGGATTTCGAGGACCGCGCCCAGACCGCCATCGCCCGCCTGGGCAAGAAGACCGGCAAGCTCTACAGCAGCCTGCGTCGGGCCTGGCAGGAGCAGGGTGACGGCGAAGCCCTGGAAACCGCCCGGGCGCTGCTCATGGAGCAGCAGAGCCTGACCCTGGGCGACCGCGATCGACTGTTCGGCTACCTCGAAGGCACCAGCCGCGTGCTGCTGCCCGAGCCGCAGACCCTCACCAGCCATGCGCCGAAGATGCCGGGGCTGGACGGGCAGAAGATGTCCAAGTCGCACCACAACACCATCGCCCTGCGCGATAGCCCGGAGGTGATCGAGGAGAAAGTCGCGCGCATGCCCACCGACCCCGCGCGCGTGCACCGTCACGATCCAGGTGAGCCGGAGCGTTGCCCGGTGTGGCAGTGGCACCTGATCTATTCCGACGATGGCTGTCGCCAGTGGGTGCAGGAGGGATGCCGCAGCGCAGGCATCGGCTGCCTGGACTGCAAGCGCCCGCTGATCGAATCGATCCGCCACGAACTGGCGCCGATCCAGGCCCGCGCGCTGGACTACGAGGACAACCCCGAACTGGTGCGCAGCATCCTCGCCGAAGGCGCCGAACGCGCTCGCGAGGCGGCGCGGGAGACGCTGGTGGAGGTGCGGCATGCGATGGGGCTGTCCTACCGATAGGCAG
>NZ_JAOCBT010000014.1:0-153779 GCF_029840045.1 Pseudomonas sp. GD03903
CCGCTCGGTTGTCGCAGGGAGTGGCCGATGCGCGATCGCGGACGGAGTCCGCTCCTACGCTGAGTTTCGGCCGCAGAATCACCGGCGATAGCGCTTTTTTGTAGGAGCAAGCTCGCTCCTACAGGGAAAGGCTTCAGCTTCCTGCCGGGCGTGCTGCAATCTTCTGGGCGATCATCCGCCCGATCAGCGCGACGAAGGTCAGGGCGATCAGCACCACCGAGATCGCCGCCACCGCCGGGTCGATGTTGTCGCGCAGGCCGGACCAGATCTGCCGGGGCAACGTGTTCACCTCGGTGCTGGTAACGAACAGCGTCACCGCGATTTCCTCCCAGCTCAGCGCAAAGCACAGCAGCGCCGTGCTCGCCACGCCCAGCTTGAGGTTCGGCAGCACCACCATGAAGGTGGTCTGGCCCAGGCTCGCGCCGAGGTTGCGCGCGGCCAGCTCGATGCGTCGGTCCAGTTGGCTGAGCGCCACCAGCATGGTCACCACGCCGTAGGGCACCACCATCACGATGTGCGCGATGGTCAGGCCGACCAGGGTGTCGTAGCCCAAGCCGGGGGCGAACTGGCTGACCTTGGTTTCCATGAAGTACAGGACCATCGCCGAGATCATCGGCGGGATCGCCATGGGCAGCAGCACCAGGCCGATCAGCAGGGTCGCCAGGCGCGAGCGCAGGTACCAGATGCCGAGGCTGAAGCTCACCGCCAGGGCGGTAGCGATGATGCAGGTGGCGGTGGCGACGATCAGGCTCTGGCTGATCGCCGAGAGCCATTCCGGGCTGTCCAGCAGCGCCTGGTAATGCCGCAGCGACCAGTTGCCGTTGGGCATCGAGAGGAAGCGCTTGCTGGTGAAGGACACCGGAATCACCGCCAGCAGCGGGAAGATCATGAAGATCATCGCCATGGTCGCCAGCAGGCGGCTGGGGGCTTTGGTTTCGTGTGCATTCATCATGAGGGCCTGTTGTCGTTTCGCGGCGAGCCGCGTTGCCGCGTCAAATCGCGCCAGGCAAGGCGCGGGACGCAGGTAATGGTTATTCCCTTGGCAAGTCCTGCAACGCAGCATGGCGCGATTTGCCGCGCAACCCGGAGGGACGGGGCCCATTTGGCGCAGTGCCGCGTTGCTCGTCGTTCATCTGGATCACCAAACCTCTCTCCTCGCGCCTTGCTCTGCGCCAAATGGGCCTGGGTCGCGGTCGTCGCGAAACGACAACAGGCCCTCGCTCCTCAGCCGACCAGCTTGTCGACGCGGGTCATGCGCAGCAGCGCCCAGATCATCCCGCTCACCAATGCCAGCAGCACCACTGAAAGCGCCGCACCCAGGCCCCAGTTGCTGGTCTGGAACATCTGCAGGTAGACGTACTCGGCCACCATCACCGTCTGCCCACCGCCGAGGATCGCCGGGGTGATGAAGAAGCCCAGGCAGAACACGAAGACGATGATGAAGGCGCCGAGGATGCCGGGAATGGTCTGCGGCACGAAGATGCTCCAGAAGGTGCGCATCTGTCCGGCGCCCAGGCCGCGCGCGGCCAGCAGCACGCGCGGGTCGAGGCGGCGCATGGTCGAGACCAGCGGGAACAGCGCGAATGGCACCATGAAGTGGACCATGCCGATCACCACCCCCAGTTCGTTGCGCGTGAGCTGCAAGGGCTCGTTGGTGATGCCCAGGTACTGCAGCCAGTCGTTGAGCAGCCCGTTGCTGCGCAGGGCGATCAGCCAGCCGAAGGCACGCACCAGCACCGACAGCCAGAACGGGATGAACACGCAGATTTCCACCACGCGCTGCCAGAACGGCGGGCTGTAGACCCAGCAGTAGGCCATCAGGTAGGCGATCAGCAGGGAGATCACGCTGACCGTGGTGCACAGGCGGAAGGTCCGCCAGAGCACGTCGTGGATCGCCGGGTCCGTCATGATCCGCTGGTACTGCTCGATCCCCGGCTCCGGCAGGGTCACGCTCCAGCCGAGCACGCCGAGGAAGGGCAGTACGTAGAACACGAACAGGACAACCGGCAGCGGCAGCAGCAGGGCGCCCAGCTTCAGCCGCGAGGGGGCGTTATCGGCCATGACCTGCGCTCCGCGTCACTTGGAAATGTGGGTCAGGTACTGCTCCAGGGTCGCCGCGTAGTGGTCGGTGTACCACTCGTGGCTGAGCATGATCTGCTTGGGCAGGTTTGCCGGATCGGTGCAGTTGAGGTGCTTGCGGTCCTCGGGGATCAGCGCGGCGGCGGCGGGGTTGGCCGGGCCGTTGCCGAACATCTTGAACAGCTCGACCTGGGATTGCGGGTCCTGGGCGTAGGCGATGAACTTCATCGCGGCCTCGGTGCCGGCCGGGTTGCCCTTGAGCACGCCCCAGTTGCTGCAGCCCAGCAGGGCGTTGTCGAAGGTCCACTTGATGCGGTCTTCGCTGTCCTCGGTGATTACCTGGGCGCGGGTGTTCCAGATCGCGCCCATGGAGACTTCGCCCTCGATCAGCAACTGCTGGGTTTCCGCGCCCGAGCCCCAGAAGGCCAGTACGTGGGGCTTCAGCTCCTCGATCTTCTTCATGGCGCGCGGCACGTCCAGCGGGTAGAGCTTGTCCGGCGTCACGCCGTCGGCCAGCAGCGCGGCCTCCAGCATGCCGTTCATCCACTTGTAGAGGGTGCGCTTGCCGGGGAAGGTCTTCACGTCCCAGAAGTCCGCCCAGGTCTTCGGCACTTTGTCGCCGAAGCGCTCGCTGTCGTAGGCGATCACGTAGCTGAGCATGTAGTCGGCGATGCCGTATTCGTAGGCGAAGCCGGGCAGCACCTTGTCCCTGGAGACGACGTTGTAGTCGATCGGCTGCACCAGGCCTTCCTTGCCGAGGTTCTGCAGGATCGAGCTTTCCGCGTCGACCACGTCCCAGCTCACCCGGCCGCTGGACAGCTGGGTGCGGATGGCGCCCTCGGTGGGGCCGCTGCCGTCGATCTTGGTCGGGATGCCGGTGGCCTTGGAAAAGCCCTCGGTCCAGGCCTTGCCGAAGGCCTTGATGGCGTCGCCGCCCCAGTTCACCACCACCAGCGGCTTGTCGCCGGCGGCGAAGCTCACGCCGTTGCGCAGCGCCAGCGGCAGGGCGGCCATCAGGCCCATGCCCTTGAGGAAGGTACGGCGGTCGATCTGGCCGCGACGGGTCTTTTCGATGAGGACTTCGATGCAGTCTTGCTGGTGCGGATTGAACTCTTTCGGATTGAACATGGGGGCAGCTCCCGATCAGGTGGGATGGCGAAAAGGGGACTAACGCGTTTGGCGGCTCAGGCCAGCAGCAGGCTTTTCTCGATGGGCCAGCTCAGCCAGACCTTCGAGCCGTGCTCCAGGCGCGAGGCCTGGTGGTCGGCGTGTACGGCCAGGCTCATCGGCAACTTGCCTTCGGCGCCGGCACCCAGGCACAGCTCGGTGCTGGCGCCCTGGTAGGTCTTGGCGGTCAGCACGGCCTGCACCACGTTGTGGCCATTCACCTGTGGCGGAGCGCTGTGCAGCTGCATGTGCTCGGGGCGTACCGCCAGCAGCGGCGCGTCGGCCTGCAGGGCGGGAGAGTAGCTGGCGCGCAGTTCGGTCTCGCCGAAGCGCCCGCAGGCCAGCTCGCCGGCGCGGCCCACCTGGCTCAGCGGGAAGAGGTTCATCTTGCCGAGGAATTCGGCGACGAAGCGGTTGTTCGGCTGGTTGTAGATGATTTCCGGCGCGTCGACCTGGGCCAGTTGGCCACGGTTGAAGATGGCGATGCGAGTGGACAGGGCGAGGGCTTCGTTCTGGTCGTGGGTGACGAAGACGAAGGTGGTGCCGACCTGGCGGTGGATGCGTTGCAGCTCAGCCTGCAGTTGCTCGCGCAGGTTCTTGTCGAGGGCGGAGAGCGGTTCGTCGAGCAGCAGCATGTCCGGTTCGAAGACCAGGGCACGGGCGATGGCGACGCGTTGCTGCTGGCCGCCGGAGAGCTCGCCGGGGCGCTTGCCCAGGTGCTCGCCGAGGCCGACCACTTCCAGCATGTGGCGCACGCGGCGGTTGCGTTCCTCGGCCTTCACCCCGCGGATCTTCAGCGGGAAGGCGACGTTGTCCTCGATGCTCATGTGCGGGAACAGGGCGTAGCCCTGGAACACCATGCCGAAGTTGCGCTTCTCGGCGGGGCGCCTGGTGATGTCGGCGCCGCCTTCCTCCAGACGACCGCGGGATGGGTCCTGGAAGCCGGCGAGGATCATCAGGAAGGTGGTCTTGCCGGAGCCCGAGGGGCCAAGGAGAGTGAGGAACTCACCCTGCTGGATGTCGATGTTCACGCCATCCAGCGCGTTGAAACTGCCGTAGCTCTTGCCGATGCCGATCGCACGTAGTTGGGGCTGTCGCTCCACTGCACTTACCTCGATTTCTTGTTCTTGTTCGAGCAGCCGCCGGGTGAGGATCAGGTAAAAATCAGCGGCCTTTTTTTAACGCAGTATTGTCAAATCTCTCTTCGCTTCAATCGCGTTTTTTTGCCCTCATTGTTCGAAATCACTCACCAATCAGCGCGTGGCGCGCATTCTGGCGGAACTGCTCGGACATCCGCAGCTCGGCCTTCATCCAGGCCTTGAAGGCCCGTACGTCGGGGCGTTCGGACTTGGCCGGGTCGGTGACGAAGTAGTAGCGATTGGGCGGCTCGATGGCGACGTTGAACAGGCGCACCAATTGGCCCTTGGCCATGGCGTCACCGCTGACCAGCGCATCGCCCATGGCCACGCCCTGGCCGGCGATGGCCGCCGATTGCACCAGGTGCGCGTCGGAGAAGACGATGCCGTTGCGCACGTTGAGGTTCTTCACCCCGGCGGCGGCGGTCCACAGCAGCCAGTCGGAGTGATCGACCATGTGCAGGAAGGGCAGGCTGGCGAGGTCTTCCGGCGAATCGAGGCCGCCGACGGAGTTGATCAGCGACGGGCTGCACACCGGGAAAGTGTCCAGGGTGGCGATCAGGTCCACGTGCAGGTCCTGCCAGTCGCCCACGCCGTAGGCGATGAACAGGTCGACGTCACGATCGCTGACATCGTCGGGGACGCGGGGGGAAACCAGATTCAGCTCCACCTGCGGGTGGGCGCGCTGGAACTTGCCGATCTGGTGGCACAGCCAGTAGGTGGCGAAGCCCGGCGTGCAGCTCACGCACAGGCGGCCGGAGACTTCCTCGGCGTTGGCGAAGCGCCGCGCCTCGTTGAGGATGGCCAGGGCGCGCTGGGTTTCGCGGGCGAAGCACTCGCCGTGGTAGGTCAGCGCAATGCCGCGGCCAACCCGTTCGGTCAGCGGGATGCCCAGGCAGTCTTCCAGGCTGTGCAACTGGTGGCTGACCGCGCTGCGGGTCAGGCTCAGCTCGCTCGCCGCGCCGGACAGGCTGCCCAGGCGGGCGACGGCGTCCAGCACGCGCAGGGCGGTCATCGAGGGGAAACGCATGGCTGCTCACTCCTGGTGCGCGAAGTGGAGCCTTTATCCCTGAGCGGGGCGGTGGTGTCGAGTGGCTGCGGGTACGGGCGGAGAGGGCGGTTGTTGCGGGGCGTTTCGCGCAGCCCTGGAGCGCCGGAGCCAGACCGTAGGGCGAATAACCTGGAACAGGTTATCCGCCGTTGCTCCTACGGCGGATAACGCTGGCGCGTTATTCGCCCTACAAAACTCGCGAACGGGGCTCGCGGCGGGGGCGGGTTCGCGAGCAAGCTCGCTCCTACGAAGAGCCGTGCGCGCGCAACGTAAACCCCGGCCTTCAGCACGAACGTAGGATGGGTGGAGCTTGCGATACCCATGCTGCCGGTGCCTGGCCATCGATGGGTATCGCTGCGCTCCACGCCATCCTAGATAGGCGTTTGCCGGGCAGGTCGGCAGAGTGCGGCTCGCTCCTGCAGACTGGCTCCGGAGCAGGCCGTTAGCGCAGCTTCTCCATCATCTGGTAGTACCACATGCCCGCCGCCAGCATCGGGTTGCCGAAGACGTCGCCCATGGGCACGCGGATGTGCTTGCACTGGGCGAAGGTATCGAACTTCTCCAGGTCGCCGGTCATCGCCGTGGCCATGATCTCGCCCATGATGTGGGTGGTCGCCACGCCGTGGCCGGAGTAGCCCTGGCAGTACCAGACGTTCTCCGACAGCTTGCCCAGCTGCGGGATGCGGTTCATCACGATGCCCATGGCGCAGCTCCACTGGAACTCGATGTCCACGCCCTTGAGCGCCGGGAAGGTGCGCTCGATGCAGGGGCGCAGTTCGCCGGCGATGTCGCGGGAGTCGCGGCCCGAGTAGTTGGCGCCGCCGCCGAAAAGCAGGCGGCCGTCGCCGGTCATGCGGTAGTAGTCGAGCACGAAGCGGCAGTCGTAGACGGCCAGGTCCTGCGGGTTGATGCGCTTGGCCAGCTCGCCCAGCGGCTTGGTGGTGACGATGCCGCCCATGGCCGGGAAGATCATGCCCTTGAGCTGCTTGCGCTCCAGCTTGTGGTAGACGTCGCCGGCGAGCATCACCTGCGCGGCGTTGATCCGTCCGCCGGAGGTGACCACCGCCGGGCGTGGGCCGTGGATGATGTCCAGTACTTCGGAATGTTCGAAGATCAGCGCGCCCAGGCTGGCGGCGGCCTTGGCTTCGCCGATGCACAGGTTGAGCGGGTGCAGGTGCATGTTGCGGGTGTTCTTGATGGCGCCGCAGTAGAGATCGCTTTCCAGGTGCGCGCGCACGCCGGCGCCGTCCAGCAGGCTGATCTCGTCGCCCATGCCGCGGCGTTTGGCGTCATCGAAGGTGGCCTTCAGTTCGTCCATGTGCGACTGCTTCATCGCCGCGTGCAGGTGGCCGAACTTCAGGTCGCACTGGATGCCGTATTTCTCCACGCGGCTCATGATGATCTCGTGGCCGCGCCAGCGCAGGTGCCAGATGAAGTCGTCGACGTCGTCGCCGAGCCACTGGCGCATCTGCTTTTCCATGGCGGAATCGCCGGAGAGGCTGCCGGTGACCTGCCCGCCGTTGCGCCCGCTGGCGCCCCAGCCGACCTTGTTGGTCTCGACGATGGCGACCTTGTAGCCGCGCTCGGCCAGCTCCACGGCGGTGGCGACGCCGGTGAAGCCGCCGCCGATGATGGCGATGTCGACGTTCACCTCGCCCTGCAGCGTGGGGTAGCTGGTCTCTTCGTTGAGGCTCGCGGAGTAATAGGACTTCGCGCGCTCGGGGGCGGGCGTGGCGGGGTTAACAGCGGCGTTCATTGCGGTGTTCCTTTCTTGTTCGTTCGTTTGGCCCTTCTCCCTCACCCTGACTCTCTCCCAGAGGGAGTGGGGACTGATCGGAGCGGGCTTTGAAGTTGGGTTCTCGCCGGGTGCATCAGTGAGCGAAAAGCTCGTCTCGGCACGGACGGCCCCCTCTCCCTGTGGGAGAGGGTTGGGGTGAGGGGCGCTGCAGTTCCATCAGCACAGCCTCAAGCCTGCGTCAGATACCAGCGCCAGTCCTGCTCGCCGACCTCGCCCATGAACTGGCGGTACTCGGCCTGCTTGACCTTCAGGTAGACACCGAGGAATTCGTGCCCCAGTGCATCGCGCGCCCAACTGGAGCGCTCCAGCGCGCGCAGCGAGGTGAGCCAGTCGGTGGGCAGCAGCTCCTTGGCCTGGGCGTAGCCGTTGCCTTCCACCGGCGCGCCCGGGTCGATGGCCTCGCGGATGCCGCGATGGATACCGGCGAGGATGGCGGCGGCAGCCAGGTACGGGTTGGCGTCGGCGCCGCAGATGCGGTGCTCGACGTGCCGGGTGTTGGCCGGGCCGCCCGGCACGCGCAGGCTCACGGTGCGGTTATCGCAGCCCCAGGTCGGTGCCAGCGGCGCGTAGCTGTTGGCCTGGAAGCGGCGGTAGGAGTTGGCGTTGGGGCAGAACAGCAGCAGCGAGTCGAGCAGGCTTTTCAGCATGCCGCCCACGGACTGACGCAGCAGCGGAGTGCCGGCAGGGTCTTCGCTGGCGTAGAGATTGTTGCCCTCGGCGTCAGCCAGCGACACGTGCATGTGCATGCCGGTGCCGGCCAGATCGTCGAACGGCTTGGCCATGAAGCAGGCCTGCATGCCGTGCTTGTGCGCCACGCCTTTCACCAGACGCTTGTAGCGCACGGCCTGGTCCATGGCGAGCAGCGCGTCGCCGTGTTCCAGGGTGATCTCCACCTGGCCCGGCGCGTATTCGGAAATCGCCGTGCGCGCCGGAATGCCCTGGGCCTTGCACGCGGCATAGAGGTCGGCGAGGAACGGCTCGATCTGCTCCAGCTCGCGCAGGCCATAAACCTGCGTGGCGCGCGGGCGACCGCCGTCGGCGTCCAGCGCCGGTTGCGGGCGGCCATTGGCATCGCGCTTGGCGTCCAGCAGGTAGAACTCCAGCTCGCAGGCCATCACCGGGTGGTAGCCATCGGCCTTGAGGCCGTCGATCACGTGCAGCAGCACATGGCGCGGATCGGCGATGTCCGCCGGCTTGCCTTCCTCCGGGTGCATGCTGACCTGCACCGCCGCCGTAGGAATCTGCCGCCAGGGCAGGCGCACCAGGCTGCCTTGCAGGGGATAGGCGCGGCAATCGATATCGCCCACGTCCCAGACCAGCCCGGAATCCTCCACATCCTCCCCGTGCAGGGTGAGGCCGAGAATGGTGCTGGGCAGCGGCCGGCCGGACTGGTACACGGCGAGCAGTTCCTCGCGGTGCAGCAGCTTGCCGCGCGGCACGCCGTTGGCGTCGAGGATGAACAGCTCGACCATCTCGATATCGGGGTTCTGGGCCAGGAAATACTGGGCTTCTTGCACGGAGGCGAAATTCATGGGGCTCTCGTTAGCATCCACACGGATGCGCTGACGACCTGCAGGCCTGGGCCGCGCCGACGGGCGCAGGGTTGAAGGCAGGCAAGCGATGCAACGGGCTACGTCTTGTTCGAGAACGGCGTTGTGCCAGTCCTTGAGCGTAGTTCCGTCGAGGGAATCCGGGCGATGACGCCCGCTCAGCGAGAGGTGCTGTCCGGTGGACGGGCGTGGCGGCAGTGCCAGAGCGCCCAGAAGGCCAGTTCGAGAGGCAGGGTCAGCGGTTGCAGTTCGAGCCAGCGGGCATGTTTGCGCGGCAGGCGGACAGCGCTGCCGGCCTTGCGGGCGGCGACGGGTTCCAGCGATGCGGGCGAAACGAGCAGATGCATGTCGAAGGTTATGGCTGACGATTCCCGGAGACTCGCACGGCGGATGGGTTTGTTAAATGTGATTTTCACGACGTTTGGTTTCGTTTTATCGAAACTGAATGCCGGGCGATGGCCGCCGTGAAGGCCGTTGCAGAGCCGCTCCGGTGGCCACCGCGCATCCCGTCGAAGCGCTCGGAACACCCGTCGCGCCTGCCCTAGACTGGTGCAGTCAGCGCCCGTTGCGAGTTCGCCCATGTGCCGTATCGCCTTCGCCCCGTCGATCCAGCGTCACGTTCCCATCGAGGAGCGCGAGCTGACCGCGGACACGCTGTCCGGCGCATTGGAAATGGTCTTCGCCGAGGCGCCGAAGCTGCGCGGCTACCTGCTGGACGACCAGGGCGGATTGCGCCGGCACCTGACGATTTTCATCGACGGGCTGCGCCTGCGGGACCGCGCCCGCCTCAGCGATGCGCTGGCGGCGGACAGCGAGGTCTACGTGGTGCAGGCCTTGAGCGGTGGTTGAGACGCGGCGGCAATTCAGGAGAGCAGAATGGATGATCGACTGCTGGTGGCAACCCGCAAGGGCCTGTTCACCTTCCAGCGTGGCGCGGATGGCTGGCGGGAATGCCGCCGCGACTTCATCGGCGAGCCCCTGAGCACGGTGCTCGCCGATCCGCGCGACGACACTCTCTACGCCGCGCTCAATCTCGGTCACTTCGGCTGCAAGCTGTGGCGCCAGCGCGCGGGGGAGGATTGGCAGGAAGTCAGCGTGCCGACCTATCCGCCGCAACCCGACCCGCTGCCCGAACCCGCGGAAGGCGAAGCGCCGCCCGCGCCCTGGACCCTGCAACAGATCTGGTGCCTGGAAACCGGTGGCGCCGCCGAACCCGGCGTGCTCTGGGCCGGCACCATTCCCGGCGGCCTGTTCCGCAGCAGCGACGGCGGCGACAGCTGGGAGTTGAACCGCCCGCTCTGGGATGTGCCCGAGCGCTCGCGCTGGATGGGTGGCGGCTATGACTGGCCGGGGATTCACTCGGTCAGCGTCGACCCGCGCGACAGCCAGCACCTGACCGTCGCCGTGTCCTGCGGCGGGGTCTGGCAGAGCGATGACGGTGGCGCCAGTTGGCGCCTGAGCACCGCCGGCATGTACGCCGACTACATGCCGCCGGAGCTGCGCGAAGAGGGCGCCATCCAGGACCCGCACCGCCTGGTGCATTGCCCGGCACAGCCGGATCGCCTGTGGGTGCAGCACCACAATGGCATCTTCACCTCGACCGATGGCGGCTCGCGCTGGAACGACGTACCGGTCGAACCCTCGAGTTTCGGTTTCGCCGTCGCCGTCCACCCGACACGGCCGGGCACGGCGTGGTTCGTTCCGGCGGTGAAGGACGTCTGCCGGATTCCGGTGGACGCCCGCTTCGTCGTCACCCGTACCCGCGATGGCGGCGCCAGCTTCGAGGTGCTCGATGGCGGGTTGCCCCAGGGCGCCGCTTTCGACCTGGTCTATCGCCACGGCCTGGCCATCGACGATGACGGCGCCTGCCTGGCGATGGGCTCCACCACCGGTGGCCTGTGGTTGTCGGAGAATGGCGGCGACCACTGGCAATGCCTCTCCGCCAACCTGCCGCCGATCTACTGCGTGCGCTTTGGCTGAGCCTTGCGCCGGGCCTGTTCGCGCACCTCGCGTGGCTTCATGCGGTGGTCGAAGTAATTGATCGCGGTGCCGAACACGACGATGGCGATCAGGATGGTCAGGCCGATCTGTGTGGCTTCCATGGGCTTCTCCTTGGGCGGTGCGCTCAGAGCGCCTGGCCGCGGCGCTTGAGTTCCAGGCGGCGGATGAACTCCTCCAGCACCCGGCGGTAGAGGTCGTCCTTGAGGCAGGCATCCTCGATGCCGGCGTCGAGGTTGGGGTTGTCGTTCACTTCGATCACCACCACTTCGCCGTCCACCTCCTTCAGGTCGACGCCGTAAAGGCCGTCGCCGATCAGGTTGGCGGTCTTCAGTGCCAGCTCGACGACGGCGGGCGGCGCGCTTTCCACCGGCAGCGTGCGGCACTCGCCGATCACCTCGCCGTCGGCCTGGTGCTGGACGATCTGCCAGTGCCCGCGGGACATGAAGTACTGGCAGGCGAACACCGGCTGGCGGTTGAGGATGCCGATGCGCCAGTCGAACTCGGTGTAGAGGTACTCCTGGGCGAGCAGCAGCACCGAGTGCTCGAACAGCTCGGCGCTGACGCTGCGCAGCTGCTGGGCGTCCTCGACCTTGTAGACGCCACGGGAGAAGCAGCCGTCGGGGATCTTCAGCACCAGCGGGAAGCCCAGCCGCGCGCCGACGCGCTCCAGTTCCTGGGGGTTGTCCTTGTAGAGGATTTCCGTGTCCGGCATGCCCAGGCCGTGGTTGCGCAGCAGATCGGTGAGATAGACCTTGTTGGTGCAGCGCAGGATCGACGCCGGGTCGTCCATCACGATCAGCCCCTCGCTCTCGGCTTTCTTGGCGAAGCGATAGGTGTGGTCGTCAACGCTGGTGGTCTCGCGGATCAGCAGGGCGTCGTACTCGGCCAGGCGCGCGTAGTCCTTTTTCTCGATCAGCTCGACGTCGATGCCCAGTTTCCGGCCGACCCGGACGAAGCCTTCCAGGGCGCCGGCATTGGAGGGCGGCAGGCTTTCCGCCGGGTTGTGCAGGATGGCCAGGTCGTAGCGCGCCAGGCGCCGCGAATTGGGCTGGCGCCAGACGCGCCGGCTGAAACGGTCGAGGGCGTCGGCGAACTGGTCCTCCTGGTTATCGCGCAGCTTGTGCAGCGCGCCGGGGCGGATTCCCGCGATGTGCCAGGCGTCGGTGCAGCGGAAGTCCACCAGCAGGATGGGGCAGGGGAAGGCCTCGAACAGTTGGCGGGCGATGGGCTGCAGCGGCTCAAGCTCCGTATGGCCGAAATACAGGCGCAGGGTGAAGCCGTCGGTGCTGGCGCAGGGATGCTGGGCGAGGGCTTTTTCCAGGGATCTTTCCAGGCCGTCCAGGGCCAGGCCGTAGAGGGATTTCTTCGCCAGTTCGCTGATGGTACGTACCGATGGAATGACCTTGTGGCCTCGCGCTTCGGCCAATAGTGAACAGTAATAACCGTGGCCGAGATATTTATAGTGGCGGCACAGGTTGATGACCTGGAAGCGCTTTCCCGATTCGAACTGATGCGAGTCTTCCAGGTACTCGCGGGCGCTCAGCATATCTTCGCTGGGAATATAGGACGCCCAGTCTTCCTTGCGCTCGACGATGATCAGAACCCGGCTGGCCCTCGCTGAAGGAGGCTCCGCAGAGGTGTCGGCGACGACATGCAGGGAACTTGCGCTGAACTTTTCATGGAAGTTAGTGTGTAACGAGGACATTGTTCACGGACCTGTCTGGAAGTTGCCGTGTGTCTATTAAGCAGCAACTTTCTGAAATGTCCCGGTTCATTACGAAAGTTTTACGGAGTGCCCATGTCGCTGTTATATCGCCTTGCCGCGCCGGCCGATCTGGTGAACTTGCTGGAGCTGGAAGAGGCGTGTTTCGAGCAGGATCGCATCAGTGGCCGCAGCTTTCGCCGACTGATCGGAGCACCCAGCGCCATCCTGCTGGTCGCCGAACGTGATGGCGGGTTGCTGGGTTACGCGTTGCTCCTGTTGAAACGGGGCTCGGATATCGCCCGCCTATACTCCCTGGCGATTTCCTGGCAAGCGCGAGGGCAGGGTCTTGGCGCTGCGCTGCTGGAGCGCTGCGAAGAGCAGGCCCGGGCGCGCGGTTGCCGGCGCCTGCGTCTGGAAGTGCGCACCGACAACGCCAGCGCCATTGGCCTTTACCAGCGCAGCGGCTACGTCCGCTTTGCCCGCAGCGCCGGTTTCTACGAAGACGGCAGCGATGCCTGGCGCTACGAGAAACCGCTCGGCGCTCCGGCCCCGACAGCAAGGAACCCGGCATGACCGCCCGTATCCAGCACTTCTTCGACACCGCCACGTCCACCTACAGCTACGTGGTCGCCGACCCCGCCACGAGCCGTTGCGCCATTGTCGACCCGGTGCTGGACTATGACGCCGCAGCGGGCCGGGTCAGCCATGACAGCGCCCGGCGCATCGCGGCCTATGTGCGCGAACAGGGCCTGACGGTGGAATGGCTGCTGGAAACCCATCTGCATGCGGACCACCTGTCCGCATCGGCGTGGCTCAAGGGCGAACTGGGCGGACGCCTGGCCATCGGCTCCAGCATTGCCCAGGTGCAGCGCACCTTTGCCGGGCTGTTCAACCTGGGCGAAGACTTCCCTTGCGACGGCAGCCAGTTCGACCATCTGTTCGCGGACGGCGAGACCTTCCGCATCGGCAGCCTGCACGCCGAAGCCCTGCACACTCCCGGCCACACGCCGGCCTGCATGACCTACCGCATCGGCGATGCGGCCTTCGTCGGCGACACGTTGTTCATGCCTGACTACGGCACCGCCCGCTGCGACTTTCCCGGTGGCGATGCGCGGCAGTTGTACCGGTCAATACAGCGGCTGTTCGCGCTGCCCGCTTCAACCTGGCTGTTCCTCTGCCACGACTACCTGACGGAGGGGCGCGAGGAGCACCAGCACCAGACCACGGTCGAACGCGAGCGCAGGGAAAACGTGCATGTCCACGATGGCATCAGCGAGGATGCCTTCGTCGCCATGCGCGTGGCCCGCGATGCGACGCTGAACGCCCCGGCGCTGATCTGGCCGTCGATCCAGGTGAACATGCGTGGCGGCGTGTTGCCGGAGGCCGAAGCCAATGGCGTGCGCTATCTGCGGATTCCGCTGGATCGGATGTAGTCACCCGCGATGGCGATGGCGATGGTGATCCTGTAGCAGCGCCCCATGGGCCCGCTCCTACGAGATGCCTCTGCGCTTGGGGCGGCCCTCACCCTAACCCTCTCCCAGGGGGAGAGGGGACCGTTCGGTGAAGGATGAAACTTCGGCGTCAGCCGGCACGGTCGGCTCCCTCTCCCTCTGGGAGAGGGCTGGGGTGAGGGAAATTCGACGGCACGGACCTCTCCGAAGAGGACGCTTGCTCCTAACAGGCGTGTTCCGGTTACAGCAACAGACTGCGAATATCCCCCAGCACCTCTCCCAGCCGCCGAGTGAACCGCGCCGCTGCCGCACCGTTGATCACCCGGTGGTCATAGGACAGCGACAGCGGCAGCATCAGCCGTGGCTGGAAGGCCTTGCCATCCCACACCGGCTGCATCGTCGCCTTGCTCACGCCGAGGATCGCCACTTCCGGCGCATTGACGATGGGCGTGAAGCCCGTGCCGCCAATGTGCCCGAGGCTGGAGATGGTGAAGCAGGCGCCCTGCATCGCGTCGGCGGAGAGCTTCTTGGTGCGTGCCTTCTCCGCCAGTTCGGCGGCCTCCAGGGCAAGCTGCAGCAGCCCCTTCTTGTCCACGTCGCGGATCACCGGCACCAGCAGGCCATCCGGCGTGTCCACGGCGAAACCGATGTGCACGTAATGCTTGCGGATCAGCGCCTTGCCGCTGGGGGCCAGCGAGCTGTTGAAGTCCGGCAACTCGCGCAGCAGGTGGGCGCAGGCCTTGAGCAGGATCGGCAGGATGGTCAGCTTGGTCCCGGCCTTTTCCGCCGCCGCTTTCTGCGCAATGCGGAAGGCTTCCGCCTCGGTGATGTCGGCGGACTCGAACTGGGTCACGTGGGGCACGTTCAGCCAACTGCGGTGCAGGTTGCTGGCGCCGACCTGCATCAGGCGGGTCATCGCCACTTCTTCGATTTCGCCGAACTTGCTGAAGTCGATTTCCGGGATCGGCGGAATCCCCGCGCCGCCACTGGCGCCTGCCGCCGAGCCTGATTTTCCGCGTTGCAGTTGCTCCTTCACGAATAGCTGCACGTCCTCCTTGAGGATGCGGCCCTTGGGCCCGGTGCCAGTTACCTGCGCCAGGTCGACGCCGAACTCGCGGGCGAGCATGCGCACGGCGGGGCCTGCATGGACCTTGCTGCCGTCGCGGCTCGGCGCGCCGACGGGCGCGGCTGCCGGTGCTTTGGGTTGCTCGGCTTTTGCACTGGGCGCTGGAGCGGGTTGCTCGGCGCTCTGCGCAGGAGCGGGCGCGGCGCTACCGGCGACTTCCAGTTCGAGGATCTCATCGCCTTCCTTGAGCGTGTCGCCGATCTTCACCTTGATGGCTTTCACCACGCCGGCCCTGGGCGCGGGAATCTCCATGCTGGCCTTGTCGGATTCCAGGGTCAGCAGGCTCTGGTCGGCCTCGATGGAGTCGCCCACCTTGACCATCAGTTCGATGACGTTGCCCTGGCCATTGCCGATATCCGGCACGCGGACGGTCTCGATGCCGCCACCTCCGCTGACTCCGCCGGAGGCTGGTGCTGGCGCCGGCGCAGCGGCCGGCTGCTGTTGCGCTGGAGCCGCAGCGGCCGGCGCACTGGCCGCCTGTGCGCTGCCCTCGGTTTCCAGCTCGAGGATGTCGTCACCCTCCTTGAGCGTGTCGCCGATCTTCACCTTGATGGCCTTCACCACCCCGGCCTTCGGCGCGGGAATCTCCATGCTGGCCTTGTCGGACTCCAGGGTCAGCAGGCTCTGGTCGGCCTCGATACGGTCGCCGACCTTGACCATGACCTCGATGATCTCGCCCTGGCCGTTGCCGATGTCCGGCACCTTGATGGTTTCCACGCCACCACCTCCCGCGGGCGCGGGTTGCGGGGCTGGTGCGGCGGCGGGTTTGGGCGGCTCAGCGGCAGGTTTGGCGGGCTCTTCGGCCTTGGCCGCGGTGGCGCTACCTTCGGCCTCCAGTTCGAGAATCTCGTCGCCTTCCTTGAGGGTGTCGCCGACCTTCACCTTGATGGCCTTCACCACGCCCGCCCTCGGCGCGGGGATTTCCATGCTGGCCTTGTCCGATTCCAGCGTCAGCAGGCTCTGCTCGGCCTCGATGCGGTCGCCGACCTTGACCAGCAGTTCGATGACTTCGCCCTCGCCGTTGCCGATGTCGGGTACGCGGATAGTCTCGCTCACGGTGCCTCTCCTCAGAACCTGCTCAATGTCTGCCTGCACTTGCTCATGCGGCGTTGAGAGCAGGCTCGAAATGCTCATTTACCGCTCGTAAACTGCGCTTTCTCGCCTGCTCTCGCCTTGCCTGAGCTGCGTTCGGCAAGACCTTGAACAGGTTCTAGCAGTCCAGCGGGTTGGGTTTTTCCGGATCGAGACCGAACTTGGCGATGGCTTCCGCCACCACTTTCGGCTCGATGTCGCCGCGATCGGCCAGCGCCTCGAGCGCGGCGAGCACCACCCAATGGCGGTCCACCTCGAAGAAGTGGCGCAGCCTGGCGCGGGTGTCGCTGCGGCCGAAGCCGTCGGTGCCCAGCACCTTGTATTCCTTGGTTGGCACCCACTGGCGAATCTGTTCGGCGTAGACCTTCATGTAGTCGGTGGACGCCACCACCGGCCCGCGCCGCCCTCCCAGGCACTGCTCGACGTAGCTGGGCCGTGGCTTCTGCCCCGGGTGCAGGCGATTCCAGCGCTCCACGGCCAGGCCGTCACGGCGCAGTTCGTTGAAGCTGGGGACGGACCAGATGTCCGCGCCTATGCCGAAGTCTTCGCGGAGGATTTTCGCCGCCGCTTCCACCTCGCGCAGGATGGTGCCCGAGCCGAGCAGCTGGACGTGGTGCGCGGCGCCGCGCTTGTCCTCGTCGAGCAGGTACATGCCCTTGATGATGCCCTCTTCGGCGCCCTTGGGCAGGGGCGGGTGGGGGTAGTTCTCGTTCATCACGGTGATGTAGTAGAAGACGTCCTGCTGCTCCTCCATCATCTGCCGCACGCCTTCGCGGATGATCACCGCCAGCTCGTAGGAGTAGGTCGGGTCGTAGGTGCGGCAGTTGGGGATGACCGATGCCAGCACGTGGCTGTGGCCGTCCTCGTGCTGCAGGCCCTCGCCGTTGAGCGTGGTGCGCCCGGCGGTGCCGCCGAGCAGGAAGCCGCGTGTGAGGCTGTCGCCGGCCGCCCAGGCGAGGTCGCCGATGCGCTGGAAGCCGAACATCGAATAGAAGATGTAGAACGGCAGCATCGGCTGGCGGTAGTTGCTGTACGCGGTGCCGGCGGCGATGAACGACGACATGGCGCCGGCCTCGGTGATGCCTTCCTCGAGAATCTGGCCCTTCTTGTCCTCGCGGTAGAACATCAGCTGTTCCTTGTCGACCGGCTCGTACAGCTGGCCCACCGAGGAGTAGATGCCGAGCTGGCGGAACATGCCTTCCATGCCAAAGGTGCGGGCCTCGTCGGGGATGATCGGGACGATGCGCTGGCCCAGCTCCTTGTCCTTGACCAGCTGCGAGATGATCCGCACGAAGGCCATGGTGGTGGAGATTTCACGGTCGCCCGAACCCTCCAGCAGCGCCTTGAGCGTTTCCAGCGGCGGCGCCGGGATGGCCTGGCTGTTGCCATGGCGCTGGGGCATGAAGCCGCCGAGCGAGGCGCGGCGCTCCTTCAGGTAGCGCGCTTCGGCGCTGCCCTCGTCGGGCCGGTAGAAGGGCAGCTTGGGCAGGTCGGCGTCCTTGATCGGGATGTCGAAACGGTCGCGGAAGGCGCGCAGGCTCTCGACATCGATCTCGTGGATGTTGTGGGCGATGTTCTTCGCCTCGCCGGTGCCGGTGCCGTAGCCCTTGATGGTCTTGGCCAGCACTACGCTGGGTTGGCCCTTGTGGTTCACCGCCGCATGGTAGGCGGCGTAGACCTTGTACGGATCGTGGCCGCCGCGGTTGAGCTTCCAGACTTCCTCGTCGGAGAGGTCCTTGACCATCTCCAGCAGTTCCGGCCGTGTGCCGAAGAAGTGTTCGCGGACGAACGCACCGTCCTTGGCCTTGTAGTTCTGGTAGTCGCCGTCCACCGCCTCGTCCATCCGGGCCTGCAGCAGGCCGGCGGTGTCCTTGGCGAACAGCGGGTCCCAGAAGCGCCCCCAGATCACCTTGATCACGTTCCAGTTGGCGCCGCGGAACACGCCTTCGAGTTCCTGGATGATCTTGCCGTTGCCGCGCACCGGGCCGTCCAGGCGCTGCAGGTTGCAGTTGACCACGAAGATCAGGTTGTCGAGCTTCTCGCGCCCGGCCAGGGAAATAGCGCCGAGGGATTCCGGCTCGTCGGTTTCGCCGTCGCCAAGGAAGCACCAGACCTTCTGCTTGCCGGCGGGGATGAAGCCACGGCTCTCCAGGTACTTCATGAAACGCGCCTGGTAGATCGCCTGGATCGGCCCCAAGCCCATGGATACCGTGGGGAACTGCCAGAAGTGCGGCATCAGCCGTGGGTGCGGGTAGGAGGAAATGCCCTTGCCGTCGACTTCCTGGCGGAAGTTTTCCAGTTGCTGATCGCTGAGCAGGCCCTCGATGTAGGCGCGCGCGTAGATGCCCGGCGAGGCGTGGCCCTGGAAGTAGATCAGATCGCCGGCGTGTTCCTCGGTGGGGCCGTTGAAGAAGTAGTTGAAGCCGATGTCGTAGAGAGTCGCCGAGGAGGCGAAGGTGGAGATGTGCCCACCCAGCGACGGGTCCTTGTGGTTGGCGCGCATCACCATGGCCAGTGCGTTCCAGCGCACCAGCGAACGGATGCGCCGCTCCATGAACAGGTCGCCCGGCATGCGGGCTTCATGGCCCACCGGGATGGTGTTGCGGTAGGGCGTGGTGATGGCGTAGGGCAGTTGCGTGCCGGTGCGGCTGGCCAGCTCGCCAAGGCGAGTCATCAGGTAATGGGCGCGGTCTTCGCCTTCTTTCTCCAGTACGGATTCCAGCGCGTCCAGCCATTCCTGGGTTTCGACGGGGTCGATGTCGTGCATGGTCAGGGGTCCTGGTTACGGGGTCGGCTCTACGCAATGCCGGCTCCGGGCCAGGTGTTCCAAGGGGTTGGCGCAACGCTCGGCGGCCCTTGTGAGGCCACCGCGCTGCCGCCGGCACGCGCGTGTGGCTATAGAGCTTAGACAGCTCTGGCGCAGGCGTCGGGCCGCTTGGTCGAGTCAGGTCGTCGCAGGAGCCTCTGGCGCATCGCGCCGCAAATCATCCCCGCGGTTCCACTGCCCCGCCATCAGCCGGTCGCGCCCGGCCTGCTTGGCCTGGTAGAGCAGGCGGTCCACCGCCGCGACGAAGTCCAGCGGACGGTCGCTGGAGGCGGGCACGGCGGTGCCGACGCCGAGGCTGATGGTCAGCAGGGTGGAGACGGCGGACTTCTCATGGCTGATCTGCTGCTCGCGCAGCACACTGCGGCAGCGCTCGGCGATCTGCCGGGCGGCCTCGCTGTCGGTTTCCGGCAGCACCAGCACGAACTCCTCGCCGCCGAAGCGCGCGATGAAGTCCCTTGGGCGGTGCAGGCTGCCGGCCAGGGCCTTGCCTACGGTGCGCAGGCAGTCGTCACCCTGGATATGCCCGTAGTGATCGTTGAACTGCTTGAAGTAGTCGATATCCAGCAGTACCAGCGAAAGCGGCTGGCCGCTGCGCTGGGCGCTGCCCCATTCGGTGTCCAGCACCGAATCGAACATGCGCCGGTTGGCCACGCCGGTCAGGCCGTCCTTGTAGGAGTACTCCTCCAGCTGGCGCTGCAGCATGATCAACTGCTCTTCGGCGCGCTTGCGCTCGCTGATGTCGAACATGAAGCCGACCAGCGAATCCACTTCGCCGTTGTCGTCGCGCACCACGTGCACCACGTCGCGGATCCACACGTAATCGCCCGTCGAGGTGAGGGCGCGGTAATCCGCCTCGTGGTCGGTGCCCTCGCGGGACTGCGACACGCAGAAGTTCACCACGCGCTCGCGGTCTTCCGGGTGCATGCGTTCGGCCCAGTCGTTGGCGCTGACCCAACTGGCCTGGCTCCAGCCCAGCAGGTCTTCGATCTGCGGGCCGATGTAGGCGAAGGTCATGGATCGCCAGTCGATCTTCCAGGGAATGGCGCGGGTGGATTCGAGGAGGGTCTGGTAGACGGGGTTTTCCGGGGCGGCGTCGTACGGCATGGCGGCGGCTCGCTGATGGCACTGTGCCTTGTTCTACCACAGCGCGATGTCTGAAAACCGTTCGATTGCGCCAGTTGGCGCTGTGAAAGCGGCGGGGCGACAGACGGTCATTTCTGACAGAGACGGATTCTTCAGCAATTCATAACGGCTTCTTCACGAAACCGGGGATAGGGTTTGATCGCCCGCCATCTGACAACCCCGCAGTGCGATGGTCATCCCAGGGAAGGGTCGGGCCTCCCTCCGTCACGGAGGGAAAGGATGCGGACCTCTTCTCTGCAGTACGGCCGAACTCATGCCCATCCCAAAGCTTTTCAGTTCCCTGTCCCGCGGTTGGCTGTCCTTGCTGGCAATCCTTCCGGTGATCGCCTTGCTCAGTGGCTTCCTGCCGCTGGATTTCTCACGGCCGACACCCCTGGTCGGTGACGTCCAGCGCCAGGCCGAATTGCGTGCCCACTGGCAGAACGGCGACCTGATCGTCCTGGTACGCCACGCCGAACGCTGCGACCGCTCCAGCGCTCCGTGCATGGCCGACCTCAGTGGCATCACCGTGCGTGGCGGGCAAAGCGCCCATGAGATCGGCCAGGACTTCGCCGCGCTGGGCCTGGCCAATGCGGACATCCTCAGCAGCAACCAGCTGCGCGCCGTGCAGACCGCGTCTTCGATGTTCGGCCGGACGCCGACGGAGCAGCCCTGGTTGTACAAATGTGAAGGCTCGATGCTGGACCAGGCGCTGCAGCACAAGATCGCCCACCGCAATCTGATCCTGGTGACCCACAGCGAGTGCATCGAGGACCTGGAGCATTCGGTGAGCGTGGACGACCCGGCGACCCCGGACTACACCTCGACGCTCTTCGTGCTCAGTGAAGCGGACAAGAGCCCGCGCCTGCTCGGCTACCTCGACGCCGACCAGTGGCCGCTCGACGTCAGCGGGCGCTGATCTGGCTGGGCGTGGCGCCCAGGCGGTAGCGCTGCAGTTCCTGCGGAGTCAGTACGCGCATGCGCTGCGGGTCGATGCTCTGCATGGTATCGGCGAGTTCCAGCGGAATATCCATGTCGCGGAAGTAGGTGCGGGCGTTGTAGCTGCCCGCGGCCTGGGACGAGTCGCCGGCCGGGAAGTAGGGGCGATGCAGGCCCACGTAGCCGCGCACCGTGCGCTGTTTGCCGGCGGCCAGCAGGTAGACGCACGAGCCCTGGCAGACGCTGTTGGTCGGCACCAGGGTCTCGAAGCCCGACTCGCGGAGCAGGCGGCCCATCTTGATCGACTCGGCGGCGCTGCCGCCGATGCTGTCGAGCAGGGCCACCTTGCGGGCGAACTTGCCGGGGTTGGCCAACAGCCCCTTGAACAGCCGCTCGTAGTCGCCCGGAGCGATGTCCTCGCTGATCCGCACCGCCAGCACTTCGCCGACCTTGGAATGCTTCACCGGCTTCACCTCGACCTGGGCGAAGGTCAGGCTGGAAAACAGCGCAGTGGAGCAGAGCAGGGCGGCGCGAAGCATCGGAGGGCGAATCCTTTCGAAGTTTTTCTGGGAAGGCGCTGAAGATACCTTGAAGCGCCTTCCCGCGCACCCTCCCGGATTCGTCACATGCCGTTGGCGTAGGCCGGGTTGAGCAGATCGATACGCTCGCGCACCCCGCGCAACGCGCCAGCGTACTGGCAGAGCATGTGCAGTGCCCAGTCGGCGCGTTCGCGCAGGCGCTGGTCATCCTCATCGCTCGGCGGGCCGTCGTTGAGCATGCCCTCCACCCGGCGCACCAGCAGTTGCTCCGGCAGGTAGGCGATGCGGCTGTTCTTGTAGCTGGAGGCGCGCAGCTCCGCCAGCGGGTAGGCGCCACCAAGGCCCGCGGAGACGCCCACCGGCAGCGCCGGCTTGTGCCCCAGCTCGTGCAACCCGGCATAGAGGAAGAAGTTCTTCAGCGCCGGGCAAGCCATGCCGTGCCATTCCGGGGCGATGATCACCAGCGCATCGGCCTCGCGCAGCAGCTCGCGGTGCTGCGGCCAGAGCTCCTGCGTATCCGTGGCCGGCCACAGCGGCAGCGGCGCGGCACCCAGGTCGATGACCTGGGCCCAACCGCACAGCGCCAGGCTCTCCAGGCGACCGGCGAGGTAACGGGCGACCTTCGCCGACTGGCTGTGCAACTGGCTGGAGCCGGCGACCAGGACGATATTCGGGCTCATCGGGCCACCTCCGCCGCGCCGTCCTCGGCTGCGGCTGGCGCGCGGGTCCGCACCAGCGGCCAGAACACCTCCTCCTGCCAGCTCACCGGTGCCAGGTCCTCGATGCCGTAGGTTTGCGGACGGCGCCGGGTGATCTTCGCCGTACCGAACAGCACGTCCCAGAAGAACAGCAGGTTGCCGAAGTTGCCTTTGTAGTTCGTCACCCCGTCGTCGGCGTTCAGGCCGTGGTGCGCGGAATGGGTGGCCGGCGTCGAGATGGTTCGCTCCAGCAGCCACATCAGCGGGCGCAGGGCGCGGATGCGGTAGAGCCTGTCGTCCCAGGCGAGGTTGCTGTGGGCGCCGAAGATCACGCACATCTTCAGGATCAGGTAGACGTAGTAGACGTTCGCCAGGCCCATGTGGATCAGCGCCCCGGAGAACCAGATGCCCGGCATCAGCAGGTAATAGAAGCTGTTGTTGCGGTAGACGATGCGGATGCTCATGTAGGGCGCCGAATGGTGGGCGCGGTGCAAGGCATAGAGCACCGGTACGCGGTGCGCCAGGCGGTGCCACCAGTACTGGGTCAGGTCGTCGAACAGCAGGAACAGCGCGAAGCCCGCCAGCCACGGGATGCCTGCCAGGGAGCCGGCGGCGGCCGGGAAGGCCAGGTCGAGCAGGGCGCCGCTGGCCCACATCACCAGCGGAAAGGTCAGCCCCAGCAGCAGGCTGGAGCCGAAAATCTCGATCAGCACGTCGCGGCGCTGGCCACGGGGTTGGCGGAAGGTGGCGCAGGCCAGTTCGAGAAGGATGAAGGCGAGGAAGATTCCCGCCACGATCACGGTCGGATTATCGAGGAGCATTGTTGTTGTAGTCATGGCACTCTCGGTTCGGGTCCAATGGGACAAGGCGTGCCCATCAGAACCCAGGACCGAACGGCAACCCATGCGCGAAACGGACAGAAACACCCGAGAAGTGGCCAATCCTGTGGCCCAGCGCTACCACCGCGGGCCGCTCGGCCAGGTGCTGGAACGCTACCTGAGCAGCCATCGCGCGCGCCGCCACAGCGATTACAGCCTGATCGAACTGGAGCAGCTGTGGCTCGAAGCGGCGAGCCTGGAGCCGGCCATCGGCCTGCAACTGTTCGGCCAGTTCACCCCACAGGACTGGCATGTGATCGCCCACCTCGCGCAGTTCTGCGCCGACGTGCGCCAGGCCGTGCTGTGCTGGGTGCGTTACGCCCCGTTGGCGGCCGATACCGACACCTTCCACCTGCTCGAGGACGGCGACAGCGTCGCCGTCGAGCTGATCATCGACGCCCCCGAACCGCTGAGCCGTTATCTGCTGGAGCACTACAGCGTGATGGCGATGACGCAATTGCGCCGCGCGACCGGTTGCTCCATCACGCCGGTACGCGCCTGCTTCAGCCATGCCCGGCCCGAGTACCACGCGCAGTACCGGGCGTGGTTCGGCGAGCGCATCGAGTTCGGCAGCGCCTGCAACCGGCTGTACTTCGACGCGCCGACGCTCGCCCTGCCCCTGCTGGGGCGGCATGCCGGCCTGGTGGAACTGCTCACGATGGAACTCGACCGCCGGCTTGCCCGCTTGCGCCAACTCAGCGGCTGGGCGGCCAGCGCGGCCGGTATCGCCCGGCGCATGCTCGAACGCGGCGAAGTCCCTGCCCTGGAAGCCATTGCCGAGCAGTTGCACCAGAGCCCGCGCACCTTGCGCAGGCGCTTGGCGGAGCAGGGCATGGGTTTTCGCGAATTGCTCGACCAGGTGCGCAAGGAACTGGAGCAACACCTGGAGTTGCAAGGGGAAAGCCGCACACGCATCGCCGAGCGCCTGGGCTACGGTGACTTGGCCGCCTATCTGAACGCGCGCAAGCGCTGGAGTGCCTCAGGCACCGAACAGTAAGGCAGAGCACCCGAACCGAACGGCCTGACGGCCACGCCACCTTGCCCTTGTAGGAGCGAGCTTGCTCGCGAACAACCAGACACCGGCGTCGAGAGGGTTCGCGAGCAAGCTCGCTCCTACAGCAATCTACGCAGCCATGGTCACTTGGTAAGAGTCGAACGCGCCTGCGTTGTCCGCCGTGGGCGCGGAGATGGAGCGATGAAAAAGGCCGGCGTCAGCCGGCCTCTTTGCTCAGGCACGAACGCAACAGGCGCCGCACCGACTTGTTGATGTTGCGCTTGCTCGCTTCTTCCGGGGTGAACCAGCGGCAGTCGGCAATTTCGTTCAACGGCGTGGGTTGCTGCGTCGGGTCGACAGGCGTTTCGAACACGTAGTGCAGCGTCTGGTACAGCTCCAGCGGCGCCACGTAGTTCATCTGCTCGATGGCCAGCCCGGTTTCCTCGATCAGCTCGCGCGTGGCCGCCTGGCCGGGGCGCTCATCGGCTTCGATGCGGCCGCCGGGCAGGTTCCACTTCGACTTGGATTTGCGGACGAAGAGGATCTTGTCGTCCAGGCGGCAGATGACTGTCGCGCGCTCCTTAACGTTCTTGGCCATGGCGCTGACTCCCCCACACGCTTCCTACAGTTTTCAGCTTAGACATTTAGCGAATATTTCCATTGAGAAGAACTGGTTACGGCAATTATGTCGACGGATGGTAAGGATTTGTCGCTGGATAGGTCTGTAAGGGAAATCTGAAGACCTGATCGTCATCATCCTTTCTCCAAAATCCTCCACCGTGGACCGGTGGCCAGAGCCGAAGTGCGATGTTTTTGTACCGGCGTACCGGGTTCCATGGCCTACGCTTGATTCCTGCCATTGCGCCGAGTGGCGCGCGCGAACTGAGCGAGCACGCAGTACCGCTGACTCATCATCGGCCCGGCGCCCCGCGCCGGGTGACCTTCATCCAGAGGAAACGCCATGAGCAAGCCCTATGTCCGTCTCGACAAGTCCCAGGCCGCCGTGCTGCTGGTCGACCACCAGGCCGGTCTGCTGTCACTGGTCCGCGATATCGAACCGGACAAGTTCAAGAACAACGTCCTGGCGCTGGCCGACTTGGCCAAGTACTTCAAGCTGCCGACCATCCTCACCACCAGCTTCGAGAACGGCCCCAACGGCCCGCTGGTGCCCGAGCTGAAGGACCTGTTCCCCGACGCGCCCTACATCGCTCGCCCGGGCAACATCAACGCCTGGGACAACGAGGACTTCGTCAAGGCGGTGAAGGCCACCGGCAAGAAGCAACTGATCCTCGCTGGCGTCGTCACCGAGGTCTGCGTGGCGTTTCCGGCGCTGTCGGCGCTGGAAGAAGGCTTCGACGTGTTCGTCGTCGCCGATGCCTCGGGCACCTTCAACGAAGTCACCCGTGACGCCGCCTGGCGCCGCATGGAGGCGGCAGGCGCGCAGATGATGACCTGGTTCGGCGTGGCCTGTGAGCTGCACCGCGACTGGCGCAACGACATCGAAGGCCTCGCCGCACTGTTCTCCAACCACATCCCTGATTACCGCAACCTGATCACCAGCTACAGCACGCTCACCGCCAAGAAGTGAGGCGCAGCTCGCCGGCCGGCTGAGCCAGGCCGGCTGGCGAGTCAGGGTCGATAGCGATACTTGCGCAGGCCCGGGGTGATGCAGCGGGCGCCCAGCGACCACTGCGGCACGCCGTGCCGCGCTTCCTGCAGCAGCTGGAAGAAGCGGATCAGGAAGCCCGTTTCGAAGCACTGCCGGGCAATGCCCACGCTGTGCTGCTGGCGTGCGCTGAAGAGCGCGTTCCAGGGCGCGGAGCGATCATCCGGTGCGAGGCTGTGTTGCGCCTCGAGCATGCCCGTGCGCAGCACATCGATATGCCGCGCCTGGGTTGGCGTCAGCGGAATGCGCCGGCAGTAGGGTGTTGCCGGAATTTCCCGGATATTGCTCAGCACCCGCAAGTGGGCCAGCCAGAAGCCATTCTCGAAGTGATCCTCCGCGCGGGCCAGCAGGGTCAGCAGGTAAGGGTCCTGGTATTGCCGCAGGAGCGGGCGCATCGCGTCGATGGCGTGCAGGGCGGCGCTGTAGTGCTCGATGGCCGCGTCGGTGGAGGTACTCATCGTTCTGTCGGCCCCGCCTGGTAGCCGGGGCGTTCCAACGCCAACTCATAGAGCTGGCGCGCCTCGCTGGCCAGCGGAGCGAGGGCGGAGGCCAGGCGCGCGGTGGCCTGGACCAGTCCGCGGTCGCTGTCGTTCTGCATCAGCTGCAGCAGGTCTTCGACGGCGGTCATGCGCCGCAGTGCGGCTTCACGCAGGTGGGCGACGGGGGCCAGGGCGTTGATGAAGAGGACTTCTTCGCCGCATTGGCCGGTCAGGGGTACCGGGAGGAATTCACGCATGGGGCACCTCCACGGGGAGGGCTTGCGGCGAGGGAAGGTGGTGCGCGGGGGAGAAAGGGGGGTAGTGCATGAGGCTCACTTCCTGAGAGTGGTTGGGAGCCGTCAATCAACCTTTCCTACGGGAAGAGAGGCGGCCGTGCGAGGGTAGGAAACGCCGGTCTCAGGAACCGGTAGGCCCGAGGGCCTCCCCGCACGACCACCATAGAACACGAACCCTCCAGACGAACTGTGTCTGTGAGTCGTGGCTACGAAGCTACCGTGCCCTGAGAGTCGTTGCTCGGGTTCCTACGCCCGACCGCGATGACGCTGCGGCGGAACAGAGGCTATGGACGGCGCTTGTAGGCCCGCAAGGCTAATGGCCCGTGGGACTTTTCGGTTGATGACCGCGATGCAGCAGCAGGACATTGCCGACAGAATGAATCGGGTCTCATCCCTTTACCCATCACGTAGGACCGCAGGGGACTGTGCCCGCGATCGTTGTCCCTGACTGCAGCGGCATCACGGCGAAGCGCGAATGTAGGATGGCGTGGAGCGCAGCGATACCCATCAATGCCAACGCGTGCCGGGAGGGCGGCGGGATGCGGTTCGCGAGCAAGCTTGCTCCCACAGTTGGGCGCGGCTATGGGAATGGCCCGCGCCTGCTGTGAATCGGCCTCAGAGAATCGAGAAGTTGTAGCTCGCGATCAGCCGCACCTCGTCCACGTCCCGCGCCGACTGTTCGTAGTTGGTGCGGTAGGTGGCGTTGCGCAGGCGCAGGCTGAGGTCCTTGAAGGTGCCGGCCTGGATCACGTACTTGAACTCCACGTCGCGCTCCCATTCCTTGCCCTCGTCGCCATTGGCCAGGGCGATGTGGTCGCCGTTGACGTAGCGGGTCATGAAACTCAGGCCGGGCACGCCGACGCTGCGCAGGTCGAAGTCGTAGCGCAGTTGCCAGGAGCGCTCCCCGGCGTTGGCGAAGTCGTTCACCTGCACGTAGTTGGCGAGGTAGGGGTTGCTGCCGTCGAGGTAGGGCATGGAGCTGTCGCCGCTCATGCGCTGCCAGCCGGCGCTGAGAGTGTGGCCGCCCTGGGCGTAGGACAGCAGCAGGCTCAGCGCGCGGTTGTCGATCTCGCCGGCGCGGGCCGAGCCGTCGTCGTCGCTGTCGAACCAGCGCAGGTCGGCGCTGAGCTTGCCGGCGCCCACCGCCTGTTTGCCGACGATGCCGACGTAGCGCTGGCGATAGACGTTCTCCAGCCCGCCCTGGGCGTATTGCAGCAGCAGTTGGTCATTGACCTGATAGTCGGCCTGGTAGGCGTCGAAGCGGTTGCCGGTGGTGTCGCAGGCGTAGCGCTTGTTCTTGCAGTTCAGGCGCACGTCCTGGGCATCGCTGGAGTCGCGCGCGGTGTAGCGCTCCAGCCGTGTGGCGGTGAGCTTGAGGTGGGCGATTTCCTCGCTGGTCAGCTGCGCGCCGTGGAACATGTTGGGCAGCAGGCGGCCGTCGTTGTACTTGAGCAGCGGCATGTCCGGCAGCATCGCGCCGTACTTCAGTTGGCTGCGGGACACGCGCAGCTTGCCGGTGACGCCAGCCTTGGCGTACTGGTCCGCGGAATGGCGTGGGTCGTGGCCGCTGGCAGGCAACAGGCCGCTGTTGCTGTCGGCCGGGCTGGAGTCGAGCTTGACGCCGAGCATGGCCAGGGCGTCGACGCCGAAGCCGACGGTGCCCTCGGTGTAGCCCGACTGCAGATTGAGGATGAAGCCCTGCGCGGTCTCTTCGCGCTTGGAAGCGCCCTGCGGGTTGGACGAGCTGCCATCGCGGAAGTCGCGGTTGAAGTAGAAGGTGCGTGATTCCAGGCGCGCGCTGCTGTCCTCCAGGAAGTCGGCACTGGCCGGGGCGGCAATGCCTCCGAGCAGGGCGAGGGCGCTCAGGCGGGTGAGCGGGCTGGAGGAGAGGGGCGAGGGCATGCGGTGACTCCGGAGCGCTAAAAAAGCGCGCGAAGGTGTCACAGATGGGCGGTCGGGTCTTTGCGACCATGGTCTAGATCGCGGGTTTCCCTGCGGCGGCGAGCGAAACCGGCCGGTGGTCGGTACGAGGCAAGCGCTCGGCAATGGCTGCGTAAACTGCCTTGTCACTGCCAGAGACGCAGGAGGTGATCATGAAACGCCATGTCCCCCTCAGCGAGCATCCCGTGGCTGCCAGCGAGCGCTGGCTGTTCGCGTCGGGCCAGGCGCCCGCCGATGGCTCGCACCACGTGGACCCCGACCTGGGGTTCGATCCGGATTCGCCGGACCTGGCCGACCCGCAGGTCGACCCGCCCCATCCGCCCCATGCTCCCGAAGACGGGCCGGACCCCGGCAACCAGCGGCGCGTACCGGATGACCGCTATCCGCCGTATTCGCAACCCTGAAAGCGGCGCTCAGAGCGCATCGGAGGCCTTGCACAAGCCGGTGTCCTGCAGGCTGCCGCTGAGGTTGCGGCCATCGCCCAGGCGTACCAGCCGCGCCAGGCACTGGCCGCTCTCCATCAGCAACAGTTCATAGTCCTGCCCGGCTTCGGGGGTGAAGGTCATGGACTGCTGGCAACTGTACGAATAACCGCTGCTGACCATGCCCTGGCTCTGGAAGTTGACGGCGAAGGGCTGGTTCGCCGGGACATTCACTTCGCTGCTGACGAAGCCGCCCTGGCGCAGCTGTTCCGCCTGGCGGCTGGGCGGCATGCCCAGGCTCTGGCCGTTGCGGTTGGCGAATCCGGATTGCGCCACGGCGATCACCCCGGCGCCTGCGCGGCGCCAGTCGATGCAGGCGCTGGCGGGGACGCCGCGGGCCATGCCGTTGGTGATCACCCGCAGGCGCGCCGTCTCGCTGCTTGCCGGGGTGGAGTAGGGCGTGGAGTAGGAGCGGACGTTGGCGAAGTTGCCGCAGCCGCTAAGCAGCGCCGCGACAGCCAGCGAGCCAGTGACGTGGCGGAAGGTGGAGAGGAGCATCCTGGTTCCTGTTTCAAGGCTGCCCAGCGGCCTTGGGCGGCGCGCAGCAGTTCCGGGTATCGATGACCTTGCCACGGCAGGCGGGCAGGACCGGCGGGTTCTTGCACAGCAGGGCGTTGGCGGGCTGGTTGAAGTGAAAACCCTGATCGAGCATGCACAGCTGCGCCGCCGCGATGTCGTTGAGTAGCATCTCGTCGATGGGTTCGATGACCGTGGTATAGCCGCAGGCCTTCATCGCATCCTGCACGCCTTGGCTATCGGTGCCGGAATGCTCCCACTGCTCGTAGGCGGGACGACGTTTCACCGACGAAGGTTTCTGCGCAACGCCGGCTGCCTTGCAGGCGGGAAGCTGCGAGTGGATGTCGCAGTAAGTGTGGCGGCCCTGGTGGACGAAGCCCTTGCCGAGCATGCACTGCTCGCCACGGGCGTAGTCGTTGTTGGTGATGGTGGTGCTGTCGACGTGGGCGGAGTCCGGGAAACCGCAACCCAGCAGGGCATTGCGTACGCCCTGCCGGTCGACGCCGGGCTTGGCCCACAGCTCGTAGAGCGGCGGCGGCGGCTGGAACGGCCGCGCCTGGCTGCAGGCCGCCACGAGCAGGCAGGCGAGGAGGGGAACGAGACGAGCGCTGCCTTTGATCATCGCGCTCATGGCTGCTGCGGGTAGGTCTTCACGGGTGTCAGCTGCGGCACCTGGCCCGGCTTGTCCATCCAGAATTGCTGGCATTCCTTGTCGCCCGCTCCATAGCAGTTGTGCACGGTGTACTTGCCGCCGGCCACGTTCTTGATCTCCTTGAGCGTGTTGCTGTCTTCGGGGATGGTGCCGCCGGTGCCGGGGTTCCAGCCGATCCAGCCGCCCACCGGGTCGGTGTTGTGGTTCTGCAGTTGCAACACCATGGCGTTCTTCTGCTCGTCGCTCAGATCATCGCGATTCTGCAGCATCGCCAGCAGGTCGTCAGCCTTGGCGGCGTTGTAGGCCGGGCCGTAGAAGTTGAGGGTGGTGTTGCTCAGGCTGCCGCTGGGGTCGGGCAGCCGTGCGATGGACTCCATGGCATTGCCGGTGGTCATCGAGCCGCGGCTGTGGCCGTCGATGTGCAGGCCGGTCTCGCCATAGCGCAGCAGCGCGTCGCGGGTCTCGACGGTGGCGTTGGCCAGGCCCCAGAAGTCGTTCTCCAGGTATTTCTGGTAGCCGGCGATGAGCAGCTCGGAAACCGAGTTGCTGGCATCGGGGAACCAGATGAAGTACTGCGGGCCGTCAGAGGTACTGTGCTGCGCCGCGTACTTGGCTGCGCCATTCTCGTCGTTGAAGATGCCGTTGTTGGCAATGTGCACGCGGCCATCGGCGCCCGGTTGCAGGTTGCTCTTCTCCTCCTCGGTCAGCTCGCGGCGCAGGGGAACGCCCTGGTCGTCGCGCCGCACGTTGCCATTTTCGTCGGTGAGGATGACGAACATCCGCGCCTTTTCCAGGAACATCTTGCGGTAGGCGTCGTCGGTGAACTGCACGGCCTGGCGGTAGGTTTCGTTCTTGATCGCCTGTTCCGCCTCGGCGGTGCGGCGCATCTCGTCGACGTCCTGGCGCTCGGCGGCGGTGTGCGCGTTGGCGGTGTCGCGGTTGAGGCCGGCGACGGTGTCCGCGCCGTTCTGCCCGGTGAGTTGCTGTTGCAGGGCGTCATCGGTGATGACCACGGTGCCGGCGCTGATGGCGCTGCGGGTGTCGCCGGAGGAGGAACCGGAGTCCTTGCCCGAGTTCATCGCGTTGCCGACGATGGCCTTGCCGACACCGTACTTGCCCTGGGTGAGCATGTCGGAGCTGATGTTGATGCCGCTGCTGGTGGCCTTGGCGTCTGCCGCGTTGTGGATGTCCGCCTGGGTCAGGGTGCCGGTGCTCAGCTGGTTGCGCCCGGCCGCGATGGCGGCGTCGCTGCTGGCGATCAGGCCGCCCTTGAGGTCGGTGTTGCCGTTCACGCGGATGTCGAAGCCGCCGTCGCCGGCCTTGATCCCCGATTGCTCGGTGACGCTGGCGTAGTTGGAGTTCTGCTTGGCGGTGTTGCTGCTGACGCTGCCGCTGGAGGCGCCATAGCAGAACGGCGGGATGCACAGGCTGACGCCCACGCCCTTGCTCGACTGCTTGGCGTCGTAGGTGCTGGTGTCCTGCAGGCTCTCGATGCTCAGGTTGCCGCCGACATCGGCAGTGACCTGCGGTGCGCTGACCAGCGCGCCGCGCAGTTGGGTATCGCCACCGGACTGCAGGTTGACCTGGCGTCCGCCGTCGACGTGGGTGTTGCTCCACACCAGGTCCTTGCCGTCGGCGTTGCCACGGCTCTGCGAGGCGCCGGCGTTGATGGTGAAGCCGTTCTGCGTGCCGCCCACGGCGAAGCCGATGCCGATGCTGGCGCTGCTGCCCTTGCTGGTGCTGTGCTGCTCGACGGTGTTCTGCGCCGCGAGCAGGGCGATGTCGCCCTCGGCCTTGAGATTGGCGTCGCGACCGGCGCTGATCTGGCTGCCCTGCACGGTGATGTCGCTGTCCTTGCCGGCGCCGCTGGCGACGATGTTCACATCACGCCCAGCGCTCACGCTGGAGCCGGCGGCGGTGCTGCCGCGCTGCTCGCTTCGGCTTTCGTTCTTGCTCGCGCCGATGGAGATGCTGATGTTGATGCCGCCGGCCTGGGCCGGATTGGCCATGACGGCGGAGGCGGCTCCGGCACCTTCCAGCGCGACGTTGGCCGCGGCCAGGGCCTTCATGCGGTTGTCGTCGGTGCGCTCGGCGGACTTCTTCATCTGCTGCGCGGTCTGCACGGCGCTGATGATCGGGTTGGTCAGGGTGACGGAAAGGCCGCTCTGCTTGAACTTGCTTTCCTGGGTGCTGAGGTGGGCGTTCTGCGCCTCGACAATGTCCACGCTGCGGCCTTCGATGTTCACATCACCGCTGGGCGCGCTGACCTTGCTGCCGACCTGGCGGTAAGCCTCGCCGGCCTTGATGTTGACGTTGCCGTTGATCGAGCCGACGGTGCTGGCGGCGGCGCTGTCGCCGTCGTCGGTGTTCTTCACCGACTGCTGCTGGCTGCCGATGGTGAAGCCGATGCCGCCGCCGCTGAACAGGCCGCTCTTCTTCTCGTCGCGGCTGTGCTGCTCGTTGAGGTGGTCGGTGGCCGAGGCGATGGTCACGTTGCGGCCCGCCACCAGGGTGGTGTCGCCGTTGGAGACCACGTTGCTGCCTTCCACCTTGAGGTCGTTGCCGGCGCTGACGTAGGTGGTCTCGCCGCTGAAGGTGGTGCCCTGGGACAGGCGCTCGTCGACCGTGTCGCGGGTGACGATGGTCTTGGAGGAGAACCAGCCGGTCTTGCTCTTGACCTTGTGCGCCTCGTCGGCCATGGCGTTGTTCTGGCTGGCGGTGAGGTTGACGTCGTGGTCGGCGGAGGCCTGCACCGCGCCCTGGTCGCTGGTCACGCTGGCGCCACGGGCGTTGAGGTCGTGGCCGGCGATCAGGCGCACGTCGCCCTGGCCCTGCACGCTGCTGCCCACCTCGCCGGCGCTGGACTCCTTGCGCCAGTTGCTGGAGTTCCAGGTCATGCTCTGCTGTTCCTGGACGGCCACGGTGCCGAGGTTGATGTCGTTGCCGGCGCCGAGGGTGGTCTTGCCGCCAGCGCCGCTGTTGACCACCTGGGCGGCGTTGAGGTTGAGGTCGCGCCCGGCGGTGGCGATCAGCTCGCCGGCCGGATCGGAGACGAACAGCCCGGCGACCCGCGATACGCGTGTGGCGCTGCCCTGGGCACTCTCGGTGTCGCGGGTGCTGGAGCTCAGGTTGATGTCGCGGCCGGCCACGGCGGTGAGGCTGTGGCTGGCGTCGATCAGGCCGCCAAGGTTGTTCAGGTCGCCGGCGGCTTTCACGCCGACATCGGTACCGGTCAGGCGGCCACCGAGGTTCTGGATGTTCTGCGCGGTGATCGACAGCACGTTGCGGCCAACGAGGGTGCCGCTGTTGACCAGGTCGTTCTGGATGTTCAGGTCGACGTTCTGCCCGGCCATCAGCGCGCCGGAGCCGTCGATGTCGCCCTGGCGCACGCGCACGTAAACCTGCGGCACCAGCGCGCGGGTCACGCTGCCGTCGGGCAGGGTGACGTCCTTGGCCACCAGCCAGACGATGTCGCTGGTGAGCTGCGCCATCTGCTCGGGACTCAGGGCGACGCCGGGCACCAGGTTCCAGGCCTGGGCGTAGGTCAGGCCGTTGTCGAGCAGGGCGCGGTACTGGGTTTCGTCGTTGCCGTAGCCGTCGAGGAAGCGCCGCCCGGTGAGCTGGGCGATCTGCTCGCGGATCAGTTTCTGCTCGTAGAAACCATCGCCCAGGCGCGTCAGGGTCAGGCCGGGGTCCAGCTTTAGGCGGTCGAGCATGTAGTCCGAGGACAGCCAGGCGCGGTAGTTGGTGAAGCGCGGGTCGCTCTCGATCAGGTAGCCGCTGGTGGCCTGCGGGTTGACGTGGAACAGGCTGTTGTCCGGCACGCGGGTGTCGATACCGCCGGTGCGGATGGTCTCTGCGACGCGGGCGTTGTTCTTGCTCTGCACCGCGGTAACTTCCAGCACCGGGCTGATCACCCGGCCATTACCGACGTTGACCTGGGCGGCGCCCGCGCCGGAGGCCGGCTGGTCGACGCGGCCGAGATTGAGGTCGCCGATCTGCGTGCCGCTGCCGACGTGGGCGGTGTTCTGCTCGTAGGCGCCGGGCTTGAGGAAAATGTCGACGATGCTGGCCGCCGGGTTGTAGGCGGCGCCATCGGCGCCCTGTTTGTCGCGGCCCTTCTTCTGGATGCGATAGAAGTGGGTGACCACGCCGCTCTCGGTGGTGGTGCGCGCGCCGGGCGCCTCGGTGTTTTCCAGGTGGCCCAGGTTACCGCTGAGGGTGCCGCCGGCGATGATCCGGCTCTTGTCGTTGAGCGCGTCGGCAACGTCCAGGCGCATATTGCCGCCGGCGAGAATCTGCGCCGGATCGGAGCTGAGGATCTGCGTTTCGCGGGTCACGCGGGTGTAGCTGTAGAGGTTCCAGTCGTCACGGGTGCCTTCGGGGGTGACCAGGTGATCGACCTCGGAGTTGTAGACGGAAATCTGCTCCGGCTTGTAGCGGGTGGTGGAGCCGGTGAGCTGGTACTCGAGGATGCTTTCGCGGCTGAGTTCCACTTCCTGGGTACTGAAATGCTCGTTGGTGTTGCGCAGCACGGCGCTGGCCAGGCCCAGGTCGCCCAGGGCTTCGATGGTGGCGCTGGCGTTGCGGATTTCACTGGCGCTGCCGGTGGCGTGGCCAGTACCGTCGAGGGCGCCGCCGATGTAGAGGTCGCCGGCGCTGAAGAGCAGGGCATGCTCGCGGTTGAGCAGCGAGCCGACACCGATGTCGAGGCGGTTGCGCGCGGCGATCACGGCGGCCTTGCCGTCCTCCACGTCGTTGCGCAGGCTGCCGGCGGACACCGACAACTGGTCGCCATAGATGCGCCCGCTGCCGAGGTTGTTCAGGGTGCCGGCGTTGACACGGGTGGTCTGGCCGTCGAGCAGGCCGCGGTTGGTCAAGGTGCCGCTGGTGTCGAGGGTCAGGTTGGTGGCGCTCAGCTCGCCGGTGGCGGTGTTGTTCAGGTTGCCGGCTGTCACCTTCAGCGCCTGGCCCGCGACGAGGCGTGCCTGGTTCTCCAGGTTGCCGGCAGTCTGCAGGTCGATGCTGCCGTTGGCCTGCAGCTGGCCGCTGTGCACGTAGCTGTCGCGCAGCTTCAGGCTGATGTCGCCCAGGCTCAGGGTCTTGCCGTCGCCGCCCAGGTTCCTGGCGTCGATGCTCAGCTTTTGCCCGGCGATCAGCTTGCCGTTGTGGTTGAGGATGGCCAGGGACTTGCTGGCCGCGCCGTCCAGGATGTTCAGGTCCTTGCTGGAGCTGACCAGACCGCCGCTGTTGTCCAGTTGGCCACTGCTATTGAGGGTGAGGGTCTCGTCGGCGCGCAACGCACCGGACTGGTTGTCGATCTGGCTGGCGCTGAGCGTCAGCGAATGGCCTTCGAGACCCTGGTCGGTGCCCAGGGTGTTGCGGTTGTCGACGCTGCCCGCCGTGACCAGCAGTTTGCCGCCGGCGCGCAGCAGGCTGCCGGTGTTGTCCAGGCGGCCACTGGCAAGGTCGAGCACGGCATCGCCGAGGGTCTGCAGCTGGCCGCCGCGATTGTCCAGGCCGCTGGCCTTGATGCGCACGTTGCCTTCGCTGGTCAGCAGGCCGCCGCGATTGTTGGCGATCTGCGCGCTGGTGAGGTCGAGATCGCCCTTGCCGCCGATGAAGCCGGCGCTGTTGTCCAGGTTGCCACTGGCGAGGATCACCCCGCCCTTGCCGAGCAGGCCGCCACTGGCGCCGGAGTCGGTGTTGCCAATGGATTGGCCGTGGGCGTCGATGCGCAGCAGGCCGCCGGCCTGGGCCAGGCCACCCTGGTTGTTCAGCGCGCCGGTCTGCAGCTCCACGCCGTCGGTGGCGATCAGCACACCGTCCTGGTTGTCGAGCGTGGCGCGGTTGCTGTCGAGCTTGAGGTTGCCGGCGCTGATCAGGCCGTTGCCGTTGAGCACGCCCTGGCCGGACAGGGTGATCTGCTGCTGGCCTTCGATGCGCCCGCGGCGGTTGTCCAGGGTGCCCCGGGTGGCGTCGACGGCCACGCTGCCGTCCACCGAGCCGAGGGTGCCGGCCTGGTTGCTGATGCTATCGCCACGGGCCGTCAGTGCGCCTTTGGCGGCGAGGGTGCCGCTGTCGTTGTTGAGCTTGCCGGCGCTGACGTCGAGCGTGCCGATGGCGGTGACCTTGCCCTTGGCGTTGACCAGCTCGCCAGCCTCCAGGCGCGAGTTGCCGGTGGCGGCGAGGGTGCCGGAGGTGTTGTCCAGCTTGCTCTTGACCTTGGCCTGGAGGTCGCCCCCGGCAGCCTGGACCGCGCCGGACTGGTTCAGCAGGCTGCCGGCGTCCAGCTGCACGCCGCCGTTGCCAGCGAGGGTGCCGCCGCTGTTGTCCAGCAGGCCGCTGGTGCTGACGCGCAGGGTGCCGGCGCCGGTCTGGAGGATTTCGCCCTGGCGGTTGGACAGCGATGCGGCATCGATGCTGATCTGCCGCGCCACGGTGCTGGCGCCGTCGAGCAAGGCGTCGTTCAGGCTGGCCTGCAACTGGCCGTTGCTGGCGATGGAGCCGTTGCGGCCATCGACGGAGTTCGCGCTGACCTTCAAGGTGCCGCTGCCGGCGTGTTCGACCTTGCCCCGGCGGTTGTCCAGGTTCAGGGCGCCAAGGGTCAGGTTGGTGGCGTTGCTGGCGATACGGCCGTCGCTGTTGTCCAGGGTGCCGGGGAGGGCGAGGGTCATGTCGCCGTTGCCGGTCTGGATGATCTCGCCCTTGCGGTTGGACAGGTCGTGGGCCTGCAGCTGCACGCTGCTGCCGGCCAGCCTGGCCGAGTCGGAGGTCAGCTTCTGCGCGATGTTCGCTGCAAGGAGGCTGCCGGCGTCCAGCGTCGCTCCGCTCAGGTCGGCACTGGCGGTGGCGCTCAGGCGAATGTTCTGGGCGCTGGCCTGGCCCTGTTTGAGGTCAAGGTCGGTGCCGGCGATCTCGAGGTCGCCACCGGCGAGGGTGGCGCCCTGGCTCTTCACCTGCCGCGCGGCCTTGATGTCGAGCCGGCCGCTGCTGCCGATGCTGCCGTCCGCCTGCACGCCGGCGGCCAGGGTGGCCTGGCTGTCGTTGACGATGCCATTGGCGTTCAGGCTGACGTTCTGCTGCGCCGCGGCGATGCCGCTGTTGCGGATGTCGCCGCGGCTGCTCAGGGCGCTGTCGCCTTTGGCGTAGAGCGAGCCGCTGTTGTCGATGCCGCCGTTGCTGTCCAGGCGCACATTGGCAGTGGCGTTGATCTGGCCGCTGTTGCCGATGCGCCCGTCGGCGCTGATCACCACGTCGCCGGCGCTGGCGCCGATCTGCCCGGCGTTGCGCACGCCGACGCCGGATTCGGTGCCCACCAGCATGATCTTGCCGGCGTACATGCCGCCGAGCTGGGCGACGTCGATGGCCACCGAGGGCTTCTCGCCGTTGCCTTCGATGGGCCGTGCGCTGCTGTTGTCGGCGTTGACCTGGTTGGCCCCGGCGGTGACGCGCAGGTCCTTGGCCCAGACGCCGGCGTTGACCTCCACGGAGCGCGCGATCACGTCGGTGAAGTCGGTCTGGCTGGCGTCCAGGCCCTTGCCGGTGATGGCGATGCGGCCACCGCGCACTTCGTAGCCCTGCAACTGGCCGTCGACGATCTGCGCGGTGCCGGTGGTGAGGGTGGCGCGGTTGGCATTGATGAAACCGCAGCCGTCGCAGGCGATCCCTGCCGGGTTGGCGATCACCACCTGGGCGCGGTCGCCGGCCACCTCGACGTAGCCGCGCAGCTGGCTGGGGTTGCTGCCGTTGACCTCGTTGAGGATCACCCGCGCGGTGCCGTTGGCCAGGTTCTGGTTGCCGTCGATCCAGCCGCCGAGCTGGGTCTGCACGCTGTTGCGCGAGTTGTTGAGGATCGCGCCTTGCTGGTTCACGTCGAACTGGCTGTAGGTGTTGCGCGAGACGCCGGCGGCGCTGGGCGTCTGGATGTTCACCTGGGGCACGCCGTTGGCGGAATTGATCACACCCGGCTGCTGGCCGGGCGGCGCGCCATGGTCGGCGACGATGTCGGCATGGGCCAGCGGGGCGGCCAGGCTGATCAGCCCAAGCGTCGCCATCAGGGCGAAGCGCAACGGGCGCAGGCTGACCAGCAACGAGCCGGCGCACGCGCTCTGCGGGCCGTCAGTGGTGCCGGGCGCCTTGCTGGCGCTGCTGACGTTCTCGGCGACGACCATCAGTTGGCCGCGGGCCTTGTTGAAGACGATGCGGTAGAGGTGCTTGTTCATACAAATCCCTTTGTCGGTTCAGGGCGCAGGCCGCGGGGCGCGCTCAGAGCTGGATGGCCAGCGGGTGGTCGGAGAACCATGCGCGCGCTTCGGCGGGCATGACCGCGACACCCTGGAACTTCTTGATCCTCAGGCCGCGTTGTTCGCCACGGTGGTACAGCGCCCGGCCGCAGCGGTTGGCGAAGAAGTGCCGCTGCAGGACGCGCGACACCGGAACGGAGTGGCCGAACGGCGCCACCCAGTCGTTGAACCAGATGCGCTCGCCGCTGTTCCAGTCGGCGGCCGGCATGCAGATGGCCGGCTGGCTCAGGTAGCGCGCCTCGGCTTCCAGGCTCAGGTTGCTGAAGGCGACGTAGAACACCGGGCGGCCGTTCTGCCGGCCGAGGATGAACTGCCGATGGCTGATCGCCGGCAGCAGCAGGGCATTGAGCGCGTGCAGCGGGATGTCGCGGTGGGACGCCGAGTGCAGCCACAGCCAGACCGCCGAGCCCAGCGCCTCGGCTTCGCTCCAGGGCTCGTCGAAGAAGCCCGGCGCGGTGATGTCGAATCCGTCGATATGCATGGGCGCCTCCTCAGAAGGACCAGGTCAGGTTGAAGCCACCGGTGGTGCTGGCGGTGTCGAAGCCCTTGGGCTTGCTGATCGGCTGGCCGACGAAGACGTCGTAGGACACTCCGCGATAGCCGCCGCGCAGGCCCAGCACGTAGCCGGCCAGGTGGGTACCGATCAGGTACTTGCTCGATTGCCCGCCGACTTCGCCGTAGTCCACGCCCACGTAGGCCTCCTGGCCGGTCTGGCCGAGCGCCAGGCCGAGGTCGTTGCGGGTCAGCCAGCCACGGTCGGCGGAGAGGATCTGCTCGCCGTCGAAGCCGCGCACGCTGTAGCGCCCGCCGATAGTGAAGCGGTCCTGGGGTACCAGCGGCGTGCGGTTCCATTGCGCGCGCCAGGTGTTGCTGTAGCGCAGGCGCTGGTCGCCCAGGGCGAAGGGCACGCTGAGCTGGGCTTCGGCGGTGATGATCTTGGAGCGCGAGGTGCCTTCGTCGAAGGGCTCCTCCGGCGCCGCCATGGCGTTGCGCGCTCCGGTGCCGCGGCGGTAGCCGCTGCTCAGGTAGAGGGTGGAGGCGCCGATGTACTCGGTATGGGTCAGGCCGAACGACCAGCCGGCCATGCGCCGGCGCTGGATCTCGATCTCGGTATCGTCGATCCAGTTCTTCGAGCGCCGGCTCCAGCCGCCGATGCTGGCGGTGGTCTTGCGCACGGCGTCGCGGTAGAGCATGCGGGTGAGGCTGATCTCGTCGTTCTTGCTCTCGCCGCTGTAGCTGTAGTCCTGGTTCGCCCCGGAGATGGTCTGGTGGTAGTCGTACTCGCTGGAGGTCACTCCCAGCAGCCAGTAACCGAAGGGCACCGAGTAGTGCAGGGTGTGGCCGCGCGAGCCGCGATCGCCGGAGTCGCCGCCGCCCAGGTCGTGGTTGTAGCTGAAGTAGAAGAGGTCGCTGAGGGTCAGGAAGTTGTCGAAGGACACCGAGGTGGTACCCAGGTACTTGCCGGTCTCGTCGGTGCCCGAGTCGTCCACCGAGAGGCTGAAGCGGATCGGGAATTTCTGCCGCCAGGCGATCACCAGGTCACTCTCGCCGGGCTGCGCGCCGGCGCCTTCGGCGGCGGTGATCTGGATGTCGGCGTCGGCGGTGGGCACCCGCTTGAAGTTCTCCAGCGCCTGTTCGATGTCGCGCAGGTTGAGCAGGTCGCCGGGCTTGGCGGGCACGGTGTTCCAGGCGTTGGCGCGGTGCGAGGTGTCCTCGGCGAAGCGGATCGAGCGGATACGCCCCGGCACCAGGGTCAGCGCCAGGGTGCCGCTCTTCAGGTCCTGCGGCTGCGCCAGTACGCGGGAGGTGACGTAGCCGCGTTCGATGATGGCGTTCTGGATGCGCTTCATCGTCAGGTTGATGCCGTTGGCGCCCAGGCACTGGCCGCTGGCCGGGTCGTCCTTAGGGTCGGCGGCGCGCAGGGCCCACTGGAATTGCTCGGCGGCGTCGCCGGTCAGGGTGATCTGGCGGATCGCAAAACAGGGCGCCTCGTTGCGCGGCAGGCGGTTGCCTTCCAGGCCGCTGGGCGGCAGCTTCAGGCGCACATCCGGCGAGGGTTCCATCTGCTCGCGCAGCGCGCGATCACGCTCCTGCTGCTGCAGAAGCTGCTGGGCGGGGAGCGGGTCGGCGGCGAGGGCGACGCCAGTGCAGGCACTCACGGCCAGGGAGGCCAGGATGGCCTGGCGCAGTGCGCTTCGAAGGGGGGAATCGATACCCGTCCGTGGGGTGCGTGGAGCAGGGCCGGCAGCCACCGGCAGCTCTCTACGGCAAGAGAGAAGAGCCATTTCGCGTCCTTGTGAAATATCTTGCAATAACTCGTCGAATTATGACGAAAGGTCCGGAATGCGACCGTGAATCCGTTCTAATCGCTGTAAATCCGTTGATACACCGCTATCGGATGTGTAACGCGGATATGACAGTTCCGACGGTTCGAGATGAAGGACGGAAATTTTGTTCCGAATTTTTACCGAGGACTGACGAACGGTCTGAAGTGCTATTGCTGCGATATCACGGTGTGGCATGGCCAATCTTTTGTAGAAGCGAGCTTGCTCGCGAACCGATTCTCCATGGTGATGTTCGCGAGCAAGCTCGCTCCTACAGACAGCAGAAGGCCCGCGCTGGGCGGGCCTTCTTGGTTGAACCGATCAATCAACTGCTCTGCGGCATCTCGCCCCGCGCCAGGCGCGCGTTGATATCGGCAATCACCGCCGGCAGTTCGGCGATGGTGTCGATCAGGTAGTGCGGCCGCGAGCCTTCGAACATCTGGCCGATGCGCTGGCGTTCCTGTTCCAGTTGGTGCGCCGGCAGCGCCTTGTATTGCTCATAGGTCAGGCCCAGGGCGTTGCCCGAGCATGTCAGCGCCACGGTCCACATGCCGGCGCTGCGGCCTTCGAGGATGCCCGGCCAGGTGTCGTCGACCTTCACGCAGGCGGCGACGTCATTGATGCCCAGGGCGATCACGTTGGCCAGCGCCTGTGCCGGGTGCGGGCGGCCGTTGGGCACTTCGTCGGTGGCGACCACGTGGTCGGCGACGTAGCCGTTGGTCTTGGCCAGTGCCACGACCTTCTCCATCACCACCGCCGGGTAGCCGGAGCAGGAGCCGATCTTCAGCCCACCCTTGCGCAGGGTGGCAATGGCTTCCAGAGCGCCGGGGATCAGCGCCGAATGCTCGGCGATCTTCTCGATCTGCAGCGGCATGAAGCGTTCGTAGATGGCCGTGACGTCATCGTCGGTGGGCAGATGACCGAAGGCCGCGCGGTAGCGCTCGCCGATGGCGGGGATGTCGCACAGGGTGCGGATGTGGTCCCACTTGCCCATGCCCATGGGGCCGCGGGCTTCTTCCAGGCTGACCTGGACGCCGAATTCGGCGAAGGCTTCGACGAAGATCTGGGTCGGCGCGAAGGAGCCGAAATCGACCACGGTGCCGGCCCAGTCGAGGATCGCGGCTTGCAGTTGCTTGGGTTGCTGGTAATGCATGGTGATGCTCCTGTGAGGGGATTCCTGGTGAAAAGCGGGATGAGCGCGGCCCGCCTGGCGTCATGGCAGGCTCGCGGTGTCACGGGGTATTCGGGCCGAGAATCAGGCCGTGGAGTCGAACAGCTCGGTGATGATCGGCCGCTTGCGGCGGATGCCCAGGCAGCACAGGTAGTAGTCGATGTGGAACGGCTCCTCGACGAAGGCGATGGAGCGCGTGCCGGGCCGGTCGGCGTATTCCACCGCCGAGACGAAGCCCACGCCGATGCCGTGTACCACCGCATGGACGATGGCCTCGCGGCTGTTCAGCTGCATCGCGCAGTCCAGCTCCACGCCATGTCGGCGGCAGCCTTCCTCGACCAGCTGGCGGGTGCGCGAGGCCGGTTCGCGCAACACCACGCGCTGGCTGGCGATCTCCTGCACGCTGACCGATGCCTGCTGCGCCCAGGGGTGGTCGTCGCGCACCACCGCGAGGATCGGGCAGGTGCGGTAGAGCTGCGTGCTCAGGCGCTGGTCGAACTCCGAGAGGGCGAGGATCGCCACGTCGATATCGAAGTTGTACAGCCGCTCCAGGGTGCCGGCCTCGCTGGTGAACGAGGTCTCCAGCTCGATGTGCGGGTAACGCTGCATCAGCGCGTAGGTCAGGCTCATGGCGATCGGCGGCGACACCGCGCCGATGCGCAACATGCCCTGCTTGCGCTGCTGGAAACTCTGCAGCAGTTGCAAGGCTTCGTCCTCCTGGCCGAACAGGCCCTGGGTGATCGCGTAGAGCTGCTCGCCGGCCGGGCTCAGCTCGATGAAGCGTCCGCGTCGATGGAACAGCTCCACCGAAAAGCGCTTCTCCAGGCCGCTGACCTGCTCGCTGATGGTCGGCTGGCCGACGCTGAGCAGCGCCGCGGCCTGGGTGAAGCTGCCGGTGCGGGCCACGGCGTGAAAGGAGCGCAACCACTTGTGGTACTGGTACATGAGGTCTCTCTGTGAGGAAGGCTAGGCGCATGGCCGTGCCCTCAGCGCCGGACGAACAGGGCGACCACCGCGCTGCACACGCAGGCCGTGGTGACCACGATGAAGATCAGTGAAGTATTGCCCGTGGTGTCCAGCATGCGACCGATCAGGGGTTCGGCCAGACCCGCGAAGAGGTAGGAGGAGAAGTTCATGATCCCGGTGGCGGTACCGGCGCGGCGCGCGCCGACCAGGTCCGGGCAGAGCGCCCAGAAGCTCGACGCCGGGCCGTAGACGAAGAAGCCGCAGAGGAACAGCGCGAGCAGGCCGATGCTGCTGTGCGCCGGCAGGCTCCACATCCACAGACTGGTGAGCGCGCCGAGCACCATGTAGAGCATGATCGCCCGGTAGCGCTTGCTGCCGAACAGGCGGTCGGAGACCCAGCCGTTGCTCAGTGCGCCGACGGCCATGCCGACGGGCAGGGCGATGGTGATCCACTTCGGGTCGATGAAGCTCTGGCCCTTCTGCCAGTCGGCGCCGAGGAAGTGCACCGGCACCCAGACGATCAGCCCGTAGCGCGCGGCGTTCTGGAAGCCCAGGGACAGCGCGGCGACCAGCAGGCGCGGGTTCTTCAGCACCGCCAGGTAGCGCTGCGTCGAGGTTTCCTCTTCACCGTGGGCCGCTTCGCTGGAGCGGTCCTCGGCATTCGCCACGCCGGTGTCGGCCAGCGGCTCGAAGCCCATGTCCTGCGGGCGTTCCCGCGCCACCAGGTAGAACACGATGCCGCCGGCGAGCATCAGCAGCACCGGCAGGCGGAAGATCCAGCGCCACTCCAAGTGCAACACGTCGATCACCACTACCGAGGTGACGTACGACAGCACCGAGGCGCAGCCGGCGGCGAACACGTAGAAGCCGTAGACCTTGCCGCGCTCGGCGGCGCTCCACCAGTTCGACAGCAGGCGGCTGCCCGGCGCCCAGCCCAGCGCCTGGAAGTAGCCGTTGATGCCCCACGGCAGGATCAGGCTGCCGAAGCCGCCGGCGAAACTGGTGACCCAGTTGGCGCCGCAGGACAGCACCGCGCCCAGGCTCATGATGCGCCGGCCGCCGAACTTGTCGGCGAGGTTGCCGTTGATGGCCTGGCCGATGGCGTACATCCAGAGCATGGCGCTGGAGGCCCAGCCGAGGGTTTCCTTGCTCAGGCCGAACTCGGCCTGGATACCGGGGATGGCAAAGCCGAAGGTCTGGCGGCCGGTATAGAAGAACAGGTAGCAGAACATCGCGGCGAGCAGCATGCGCCACTGCGCCACGCGGAAGGGCGACACGGATGACTCAAGGCCAGGCAGGGTTTGTGCACGGTTCATGGCGGTTTTCCTTCTTGTTCGCTCGCGCCGGCGCAAGGCTCGGCGTGTCGGCACTCTTGTTCGGTGCAACAGGAAAAGGCGGCAGCCAGGGCCGCCCGGTGAAGGACGGCGTCAGGCGGCTTGCGAGCCGATGAAGTTGCGGCCGCGTGCGCCCTGCATGGCGAAGTCGATCATCGCTTCGGCCTCGGCGGACGTCACGCCGTAATCGCCGAACTCGGTCTTGACTCCGAGGCGATGGAGGAATTCACGCAGGCGCTGCTGTGCGCCCTTCAGGTCGTTGCCGAAGACGCGCTGCAGCACGCGGTCGCGGTCGGCGTCGCGGCCCCAGGCGAGGCCCAGCACCAGCGGCAGGGTGAACGAGCAGGCGATGCCATGGGGCAGGCCGTGGCGCAGGGTCATCTCGTAGGAGATGGAGTGGGCCAGCGCGGTCTTGGTGTTGGAGAAGGCCATGCCGGCCTTCAGCGCGGCCAGCGCCATGCGCGAGCGCAGCTCGCGGTTGCCGAGGTCCTGTTGCAGGCGCGGCAGGCAGTCGAGGATGTCCTCGATGGCGGAGATGGCGAAGGTGTCGGAGATCGGGTTGGCGTTGTGGTTCCAGATCGATTCCAGCGCGTGGGACAACGCGTCCAGCCCGGTGGAAACGGTGACCCCGGCGGGCACGCTGAGCATCAGGTCCGGGTCGACCAGCGCCACCTGCGGCCAGGTGCAGTCCAGGTGCAGGGAGTATTTCTTCTGCTGCTGCGCGTCCCAGATGGTCGCCCAGGGCGTCACTTCGCTGCCGGTGCCGGCGGTGGTCGGCGCGGCGACCAATGCCTTGTGCCGTGCCGGGACGAAAGGCTTGCCGGCGGCCAGCAGGTCGAGCAGTTCGTCGAAGCGCCCGGACCCGGTGCCGACGATCAGCGCCTTGGCGGTGTCGATGGCGCTGCCGCCGCCGAGGGCGAATACCGTGCTGCAGTCGCCCGCTTCACGCCAGAAGCGCTCGTGCACATTGCGCAGCCAGGCCACATCGGGGTTGGGTTGCACGTCGTCGATGACGTAGGCGAGGCGTTCGCCGAGCAGGTGGCGGACGCGCTCGATCAGCCCCAGTTGCGCGGCTTCGGGGAAGGTCACCAGGGCGACCTTGCCGTCGCACAGCTCGGCGATGCGCTCGAGGCTGCCGCCGCCGAAAACGGTGGCGACCGGATTATGGAATCGGGCAGGCATGGGCAGTTCCTTGTTGTTGTTTGAATCTGCGGCCATGCTCGGGGCCTCGTGGTTTTCGTTCCAATCGATTGATCGCAGGTGGGCATCGGCCTGACCGATAACGGCGGGTGCGGACATCTGGCAAAACTCCAGGCATGAGCCTGCCCGGCGCGCGCCCAGGAGGGCGCACGCGGCAGGGTTGAAGAGGGAGGGTGGATCAGTGCCGGCCGTTGCCCTGGATGGCGTGGCGCAGGCGGTTGGAGAGCATGTCGGCGAGCACCACCATGACGGTGATGACGAGGATGCAGGTGGCGGTTTCCGGGTACTTGAACAGCTTCAGGCTGCTCACCAGCTCGAAGCCCAGGCCGCCGGCGCCGACCATGCCGAGCACGGTGGCCGAGCGCAGGTTGACCTCGAAGCGGTAGAGCACCACGGCGATCCAGGCGGTGATCACCTGCGGCAGCACACCGAAGGCGATCACCTGCAACGGCCGCGCGCCGGTGGCCTGCAAGGCTTCGATGGGGCCCTGGTCGATTTCCTCGATGCTCTCGGCGAAGAACTTGCCGAGCATGCCCACGCCGTGCAGCGCCAGGGCCAGCACGCCGGGGAAGGGGCCGAGGCCGACCGCCGAGACGAACACCAGGGCGAGGATCAGCTCGTTGATGCTGCGGATGACGTTGAGCAATTGTCGCGTGCCCAGGTACAGCCAGCGGTTGCCGTGCAGGTTGCGCGCGGCGAGGAAGCCCAGCGGCACCGCCAGGACGATGCCCAGCAGCGTGCCCCAGAGGGCGATCTGCAGGGTTTCCAGCGCCGGGCGCCAGAGGCTGGGGAGGATGCTCAGGTCCGGCGGCAGCGAGCGGCTGAGGAAGTCGCCGATCTGCGGCAGGCCGCTGGCCAGTTCGCTCCAGCTCAGTTGCGCGCCCTCGGCGCTCCAGTGCAGCAGGTAGAGCACCGCCAGTACGGCGGCGCCGGTGGTCAGCCAACCGCGCTTGCTGTGTGGCGTCTCGACCATCCACTGATGGCTTCGCAGGTTCATGCGCCGACTCCTGTGCCGCTGGTGTACACCGCGCGAGCCGCCGCCTGGTAGGCGGTCGCCTCGCCGCTTGGGCGTTGCTGGTAGATCCGCTGCAGGGCCGAATCATCCAGTTCCCCGGCGCTGCCGTCGAAGACCACGCAGCCGTTGGCCAGGCCGATGATGCGGTCGCCGAACTCGCGCGCCAGGTCCACCTGGTGCAGGTTGCACACCACGGTAATGCCCAGGGTGCGGGTGGCCTCGCGCAGGTAGTGCATGACCAGTTGCGCGGTCTTCGGGTCGAGGCTCGCCACCGGTTCGTCGGCGAGGATCACCTGCGGCCGCTGGGCCAGCGCTCGGGCAATGCCGACGCGCTGCATCTGCCCGCCGGACAGCGAATCGGTGCGCGCATCGGCCTTGTGTTCCAGTTCCACCCGGCGCAGGCATTCGCGGGCCAGGGCGATGTCTTCACGGCTGAACAGTTGCAGCACCGAGGCGAGGCTGCCGACGCAGCCCAGGCGCCCGGTGAGCACGTTCTTCAGCACCGACAGGCGCGGCACCACGTTGTGGTGCTGGAAGATCATCGCCACCCGGCGGCGCAGTTCACGCTGGTCGCGGGGTAGCAGCGCATCGACCCCGGCGACCTGCAGCGTGCCGCTGTCGGCCTTCGCCAGGCGGTTCATGCAGCGCAGCAGGGTGGACTTGCCGGCGCCGGACTGGCCGAGGATCACCACGAACTCGCCGGCCTCGATGCGCAGATCGATCCCGCGCAGCACCGGGTTGTCGCCGTAGCCCTTGGTCAGTTGGGCGACGCGGATCATTTCAGGCTCCGCAGGTCGAGGTCGAGCACCTTGGCGGTGTCGCGTACGACGTTGTAGGCGGCGTCGTTGGTCGGCTGGAAGCCGTTGAGCATGCCCTGGTCGCCCCACGGCACGTCCTTGATCGAGGCGAACGCGGCGACCAGTTTCTTCTGCAGTTCCGGGTCGAGGTTCTTGCGCCAGACCATGGGCGACTCGGGGATGTCGTCGGATTTCCAGACGACCTGGAAGTCGTCCTGCTGCACCTGACCGGCGCTGATGGCACCAGCGAGTATGCGGTCGGCCACGGCGGCGGCATCCACCTTGCGGTTCTCCACGGCGAGGATGCTGGCGTCGTGGGAGCCGGAGAAGATCACCCGCGAGAACAGCGCCTTGGGGTCATGCCCGGATTGTTCCAGACCGGCCTTGGGGAACAGGTGGCCGGAGGCCGAGCTGGGGTCGACGAAGGCGAAGGTGTGACCCTTGAGGTCGTCCAGACTGCGGATGCCGCTGTCCTTCCGGGCGATGATCAGGCTGTGGTAGGCGCTGCTGCCGGTCTTCTTGGTCACCGCCACGGCGAAGGCGTTGGCGCCGGCCACCTGGTTCGCCAGCACGTAGGAGAACGGCCCGAGGTAGGCGACGTCCAGCTTGCCGGCGCGCAGGGCTTCGATCACGCCGTTGTAGTCGGTGGCCACGAAAGGCTTCACCGGCATGCCCAGGCGTTCCTGCAACTGGTCGAGCACCAGCTGGCTGCTCTTGATCATGGCCTGGGAATCCTCGGAGGGGATCAGGCCGATGGTGAGGGCGTCCTGCGCCTGGGCGGTCGACAGCAGGGCGGAGGCGAAGGCGAGCGGCAGCACGGCGAAGCGGAACAGTCTGGTCAGCGAAGTCATGGCGTTACCCGGAGGTTGTGTTCGGTAGCGCCAAAGCTAGGGCTGTCATGTGACAGTCACGCCATCAAATCAATATGGGTTTGCACGCAAATCCATTGATAGGAGCTATGGATGTCCAGCGCCCGCCTGCGCACCTTCCTTGCCGTTGCCCGCCACGCCAGCTTCAGTGCCGGAGCCCGGGCCATCGGTCTCAGCCAGCCAACGGCGACCACGCAGATCCAGGGCCTGGAGCGCGAATTCAATGTCGAGCTGTTCCATCGCCGTGGCCGGCGCATCGAGCTGACCGCCGTGGGTCGCGCGTTGCTGCCCATCGCCCAGCAGATGTCGATGCTCGAATCCGAGGCGACCAACCTGTTGCGCGATTCCGGCCAGCTCAATCGCGGTCAGCTGAAGGTCGGCGCGGTGGGGCCGTTCCATGTGATCGAGATGGTCGACCGCTATCGCCGCGACTATCCGCAGATCGACGTGTCGATCCGCATCGGCAACTCGGCGTCGGTGCTCGCCGACCTGGAGAACTACGTGACCGATGTCGGTGTGCTGGCCGGGCTGCATGACGATCCGGCCTTCGTCGCCGAGTTGTATGCGCGGCACCCGGTGATCCTCTTCGCCCACGCCGAACACCCCTTCGCCCGCCACGACGAGGTGCCGCTGCAGGCGCTCCAGGGCCAGCCGCTGCTGCGCCGCGAGCAGGGCTCGACCACTCGCGTGGCCCTGGAACGGGTGCTGGAAGCGGCGGACGTCACCCCGCGCATTGCCATGGAGATCGGCAGCCGCGAGGCGCTGCGCGAGGCGGTGATCCGTGGCATCGGCATCGGCGTGGTGTCCGAGGCGGAGTACATCGCCGATCCGCGCCTGAAGGCCATCCGCATCATCGGCGACCCGGTGTTCACCGAGACCTACCTGTACTACCTGGCCGAGCGCCGCAGCAGCCAGGTGATCGCCTCCTTCCTGCGCACACTCGCGCGATAGCACGGCCGCCGGGGCGGGCGTAAGGCTTGTCTTGCGGGCCGGGGGCCGGGTTATCCTGCGGCCCCCGTCGCCGTCACGAGACTGTCATGTCGTCCGCTGCCGAGCAGGCGCCACTGCGCCGCGCCGATCGAGATTCGCGCAACTCCGCCCAGGTGCTCGGCCTGTGCCTGCCCGCCGACGTGCTGCTCTACCTGCTGCTGCCGATGTACGCGGCGGACTTCGGCGTCACCCTGGTGGAAGCGGGCATCCTGCTGGCGGCCAACCGCCTGGTACGCATCGTCGGTTATGGCTGGGTGGTGCGCTTCTACGCGCGCCATGGTGACCGCGCCGCCTGCAGCCTCGCAGCGTTCGCCACGGCGTTCTGCGCGCTGGCCTCGGCAACGCTCTCCGGGTTTGCCGTACTGCTGGTGTTTCGCCTGGTCTGGGGCCTGTGTTTCGCCACCTTCAACCTCAGCACCCAGACCCTCGCCACCGCTGAAGCGCAAGGCGCCGCGCGGCGCGCCGGCCGTTCGCGGGCGACCTTGTCCATCGGGCCGATGCTGGCCCTGCCGCTGGGGGCGGTGATGGCCCAGGCCTTCGGGCCGCGCAGCGTGTTCTTCGTGCTCTGCGTGGCCGCCCTGTGCGGCCTCTGGCGTGCCCGCGCGCTGCCGGCCACGGGGCACGAGATTCCCGTCAGCAGTGGTCGCCGCCTGCGCCTGCCGGACAGCATCGCCACCTGGTCGTTCATCGAAGGCGTGACCCTGGACGGCCTGTTCATCTTCGGCCTGTCGCTCTACGCGCAGACCCACCTGGGCGGCACCGGCGTGCTGGTGGCAGGCATCCTGATGGCGGTGCGTTATCTCAGCGAGATGCTCTTCAGCCCCTTCGGCGGGCGCCTGGCGGACCGCTTCGGCGCGCTGCGCATGCTGGTGATCCTGTCGCTGGCCACCTCGCTGGCGCTGCTGATGTTCGGCAGCTACTGGCTGTTCGTCGGCGCCTTCTTCGTGCTGGTGTTGCGCGCGTTGCAACTGCCGCTGGTGGTCACGCTGGTGGCGCAGCGCAACCCGCAGGCGCGCATCCAGGCGCTGGCCGGCAATGCGGTCTGGCGTGACATCGGCGCCGGGCTCGGACCGATCCTTGCCGGCGTGCTGCTGCCGCAGGTGCCGGCGATCTGGGCCTACGCCGGAGCGGCACTGATTCTAGCGCTCAGTGCGCTGGGGTGTGCCTGGCGGCGCTGAGCTGGCGAGATGCGCGGATTGTTCAAGCGCCGGTGACGCGGCAACGGGAACACTGGCGACTCCCATTGCACCGGAGCTGCCCCATGCGACACCTCTACGCCCCCGCGTTGTTCTTCGGCTTCATCGGCCTGGCCCTGTACCTGGTCGGTGAAGGCGTATCGCTGCTCTGCCTGCCGGCGCTGTTGCCGCTGGCGATCCTGCTGGCCTTTCTTGCCGAGCGGTTCTGGCCGTATCGAGCGGGCTGGAATGAGAGTCACGGCGATGGCGCACGCGACCTCATCCATGCGTTGGTCAACGAGACGCTGAACGCCCTGGGCATTGCAGCGATTCCATTGCTGGCCCTGTGGCTGCCGCACGTCGAACTGTGGCCGACGGATTGGCCGCTGGCGCTGCAACTGCTGGTGGCGCTGCTGATCGCTGACTTCGGCATCACTCTGGTGCACTACGCCAGCCACCGTTCCGCGCTGCTCTGGCGTCTGCACGCGGTGCACCACAGCGTGACGCGCATGTACGGCTTCAACGGCCTGATGAAGCACCCGCTGCACCAGATGCTCGAAGCCCTGGGCGGCACGCTGCCGCTGCTGTTGCTGGGTATTCCAGTGGAGGTTGCGGCGCTGCTGGCGTTCGCCATCGCGATCCAGTTGCTGCTGCAGCACAGCAACGTGGATATGCGCATCGGCGCGCTGCGCCATGTGTTCGCCTGGGCGCCGCTGCACCGCCTGCATCACCTGAAGTACGGCACCACGGGGGATGTGAACTTCGCGCTGTTCTTCAGCTTCTGGGATCGCCTGCTGGGCACCGCGCTGTACCTGCCGGACTATGAACTGGCGGAGGATGACCTGGGCATCGGTGATCGGCCCGATTACCCGGCCGCCTACCTGGAGCAGATCGCCGAGCCGTTTCGCCGCTCCGATGCAGCGCATCCGCCGGCACCATTGCCGGCAGAGCTGCGCCGCGCGCTAGTCGATTAGCCGCAGCTTCAGTTGGCGCAGCGTCAGGTCGGCGCGAATGCCGAACTGGCTGCGCACGCTGCGCGAGAAGTGCGCGGAGTCGGCGAAGCCGGCGGCGATGGCAGCGCTGGTCAGGCTGTCGCCGGCCATCGCGAGGCGCAGTGCCTGGCGCAGCCGCTGCCAGAGCACCAGGCGGCGTACCGACAGCCCCAGTGTGCCGCTGAACAGCCGCTCCAGCTGGCTCAGCGAGAGCGCGGCTGTCTCGGCCAGTTCCTGGGCGGGCAGGGCGCCGTCATCCAGCGCGCGGATGCGTCGGAGGGCTTTATCCAGGCGCGGGTCGAGCTCGCGGCGGGGCAGGGTTTGCAGTTGCGCGGCGAGCGCTGGCAGGTCCGGCCCGGTTGCTCGGCAGACGCGCTCCAGGTCAGCCAGCTCGAACGCCAGCGGCTCTGCGAACAGGGTGACGGCGCGCTGGTCGCTGTCGAGGATCGCGTGGCGCTGGTTGGAGGCGATCACCAGCAGCGAGGCCTGCTGTGGCCGGTCGTCGAGCAGCGCCTTCACCTCACCCTCGCAAGCCATCAGCAATTGATGCGCGTAGTGTGCGTGGGCGCGTGCGTGCCCGGTGGTGCCGGCGACGAGGCAGAAGTCCGCGCCGAGCCACAGTTCGCCCTGCCAGGCCCGTTCAGTCGGCTGCATGGCGTGCCAGCCACTCCTCGCGCGTCAGCTCCCAGGTTTCCCGTGGCAGTACGCCACTGACGAAGTGGCCTTCGTCGCGGCCCGCCAGGCGCATGCCCTCGCGTTCGGAGATACGCCGGGAACCTTCGTTGACGATGGCCTTGGGCACCTGCATCAGCGGCTTTCCCAGCGTCTCGAACCAGAAGCGATTGACCGCATCGCAAGCCTCGCTCATGTAGCCGTGCCCCTGGCAGGCCGGCGCCAGCCAGAAGCCACGGTGATTGCCTGGCTGGTCGAACAGCGAGATGTTGCCGATGGCGTCGTCCGGCGTGCTGGCAAGGCGGATCATCCAGTGCCATTCCTCGCCACGGGCCATGGCCGGTAGCACCCAGTCGCGCACATAGACCAGCGCGCCGTCGGCCGGATAGGGCCAGGGCACGCGGCGGTCGAGGTAGCGCACCACTTCCCAGTGCGGGAACAGGCGCTGGATGGTCGGCGCATCGCTCAGTTGCACGGGCGTCAGCAGCAGGCGCTCGGTGCGCAGGGTCGGCGGGCTGTGGCTATCCATGGCGGCTCCAGTTTCTTCGCCGACAGTCTGCCGGTTCCTGGCGGCCGCTGGCCAGCCCCGGGCAAGGCCGGCGCCACCCGGCGAGGTTCAGGCCGGGCGGCCGAAAGCGGCGCTGGCGAAGTCGAGGAAGCTGCGCAGCTTGGGCGTCAGGCGCCGATCCGGGGCGTAGAGGATGTGCATCGGCGAGGCCGGCACGCTGTATTGCGGCAACAGATGAACCAGCGTGCCGTTGCGCAGCGCCTCGCCAACCAGCTCCCGAGGCTGCAGCACCACGCCCAGTCCGGCGATGGCGGCGGCCAGCAGCGGGTCGCCTTGATTGATCGTCAAACGGCTTGTAATCGGCACTTCGATACGTCCGTCCGGGCCGTCGAAAGTCCAGCTCGATCGGCCATCGGAAAAGGCGAAACCCAGGCATTCGTGCTGGCTCAGGTCCTCGGGGGTGCGGATCGCCGGGCGGCGCGCGAGGTAGGCGGGGGCGGCGCACAGCAGCAACTGATACGGCGCGAGGGCGACGGCCTTGAGGCGGCTGTCGGCCAGCTCGCCGATGCGGAACACCACGTCGTAACCGTCGTTGACCAGGTCCACCAGTTCGTTGGCCAGTGTCAGGTCCACCGACACCTGCGGGTAGCGCACCATGTACTCCAGCAGGCGTGGCGACAGGATGCGCATGCCGAAGGTCACCGGCGCGTTGATCCGCAGCCGCCCGCTGGGCGTGCCACGAGTTTCCGCAGCCAGGTTCTCCGCCGCCTCCATGTCCGCCAGGATCAGCTTGGCGCGCTGGTAGAAGGCCCGGCCAAAGTCGGTGAGGCTCTGGCGCCGCGTGGTGCGGTTGAGCAGCGACAGGCCCAGGTGCTGTTCGAGCATCTTCACCTGCTTGCCTACCAGTTGCGACGACAGCTGCAGTTCTTCGGCAGCGGCGCTGAACGAGCCCAGCTCCACCGCCTTGACGAAGACGGCCATTTGTTCGAGGCGGTCCATTACAAACCCTGCGTTTCAAGTGTCCGCCCATCCTAGGCCTTTATCCGCAGCGGACCAACGCCTAGATTTCTCCCCATGTCGCGGACGGTCGAGCACCGTTGCAGGGACTTTCTACACTCCCATTCCGGCCGGCGCTTTCGTCCCGGCCCCCGATCGAGAAGAGGTTTGCCATGGCCCGCATTGTCAGAATCCACCAATACGGTGACGCCAGCGTCCTGAAACTGGAGGCGGTGGATGTACCTGCCCCGGCGCCGGATGAAGTACAGATCGCGGTCAGGGCCATCGGCCTGAACCGTGCCGAAGTGATGTTCCGCAACCACGCCTATCTGCAGGAAGCCGAATTCCCCAGTCGCCTGGGATACGAGGCGGCCGGCGTGGTGAGTGCGGTGGGCAGTGCCGTGAGGAATGTCGCGGTCGGCGATGCGGTAAGCCTGATCCCGCCGCTGGATATCGCCCGCTGGGGCACCTACGGCGAAGTGGCCAACGTGCCGGCGTACCTGGTGGTGAAGCACCCGCAGAATCTCAGCTTCGAACAGGCCGCGGCATCCTGGATGCAGTACGTCACCGCCTGGGGCGCGCTGGTGGAGCAGGCGAAACTGTCGAAGGGCGAGTTCGTGCTGGTCACCGCTGCATCGAGCAGCGTGGGGCTGGCCGCCTTCCAGATCGCCCGCATGGTCGGTGCCACCTCCATTGCGGTGACCCGTACCCAGGCCAAGAAGCAGGCGCTGCTGGAGGCGGGCGCCGATCACGTGATCGTCAGCGATGACGAGGATATCGTCGAGAAGGTCATGGCGCTGACCGGTGGGCAGGGCGCCCGCGTAGTGTTCGACCCGATCGGTGGCCCTGGTTTCGAAGTGCTCACCCAGGCCATGGCCCGTGGCGGCATCCTCCTCGAGTACGGCGCACTGAGCCCGGAACCGACGCCGTTCCCGCTGTTCACCGTGCTCGGCAAGAGCCTGACGCTCAAGGGCTACCTCTACGCCGAGATCGTCGCCGACCCGGCGGCGCTGGAACGCGCCAAGGCGTTCATCGTCAAGGGTCTGGAGTCCGGCGCGCTGAGCCCGGTGATCGCGCGGACCTTCGCGCTGGAGCAGATCCAGGAGGCGCATCGCTTCCTCGAAGCCAACCAGCAGGTGGGCAAGATAGTCGTCACGGTCTGAGGCCGGAGCAAGGCAAACGGGCGCCCTGCGGCGCCCGTCTGGTCACTGGCGGCCGGCGGTGACGCCGCCGTCCACTGGCAGCACGGTGCCGGTGATCCACGAGGCCTCGTCGGAAGCCAGGAACAGCATCGCTGCTGCCACGTCGCCCGGCTGGCCGTTGCGTCCCAGCGGGTGGAAGGCATTGAAGGTCGGCAATACCTGCCTGACCTGTTCGGCATCCATGAAGGTGCCGTAGACCGGCGTTTCCACCACGGCCGGGGCCACGGTGTTGATGCGGATGTTCGAGCCGGCCAGCTCGATGGCCAGATTGCGGGTCAGCGCATGCACGCCGGCGTTGGCCGCGGAGTAGGCCGCCGAGGGCGTGGCGCCGATGGCCTGGATGGCCCATAGCGAACCGGTCTGCACGATGGCGCCGCCGCCGCGCTGCAACATGGCCTTGGCTGCCGCCTGGGCCATGAAGAACTTGCCCTTGAGGATGGTATCGAGGAAGGCGTCGTATTCCTCCGGGGTGACTTCCAGGAACGGCTTGGGCGTGAAGATGCCGGCGTTGTTGATGAGGATGTCGAGGCCACCGAACTCGCGCTGCGCCAGTTCGACCAGGGCCTGGGCGGTGGCCGGGTCGGCGATGCTGCCGGCGAGGCTGCGCACGCGCTCGCCGCTGGGGTCGATTTCACGCGCTGCGGCTTGCAGCTTGGCGCCGTCGCGGCCGCCGATGACGACGCTGGCGCCGGCCTCGACGAGGCGCCGTGCGACTTCCTTGCCGATGCCTGAACCGCCGCCGGTGATGATGGCAACCTTGTTAGAAAAACTATTCATGGTGGACGTCCTCGCTGTGGCCCGTGGCCGGTGATCGGAAGAAGCCGTCGTTCAGCGCTCAGTAGCCTTTTGCTGGTCGCTTGGGATGGCTTTGTGGCGTAAATTGTCGATCGCGGCGAAGTGGCCGACAACGCACAAGTTCTTCCTGATCGACATAGAAAATCTATCGATGACAACCCCGGCTTACCTGAATGCCCTGCGCGCTTTCGAAGCGGCGGCCCGGCACCAGAGTTTCTCCGCGGCGGCAGCGGAGCTGAACGTCACTCCGGCAGCTGTCGGCCAGCAGGTTCGCCACCTCGAATCCTGGCTGGGCGTTGCCCTGTTCACCCGCGCCGCCAGTGGCTCGGCGCGGTTGCAGCTTACCGAGGTAGCGCGCGCCGCCTTGCCGGATATCCGCGAGGGCTTCGAGCGCCTGGCACTGGGCCTGTCGCGGCTGCGCGACGCCAGTGTCAACACAGGACTGACGGTCGCTGTGAGCCCGGCCTTCGCGTCGAAATGGCTGCTGCCGCGAATCGAGGGTTTTCAGCAGGCGCATCCCGAACTGGACGTACTGCTGGACACCAATGCTCGAGCTGTCGACTTCCAGGTAGATCGCATCGACGTCGGCGTGCGCTACGGGCGCGGGCGATGGCCAGGGCTGACGGCAACGCGGCTGATGGAGGAGACGATCTTCCCGGTGTGCGCGCCGGACTTCGCGTTGCTCAGGAATGGCAAGCTGTCGGCTCTTGCGCTGGAGCGAGCCACGCTGATCCACGATCTGTCGATGGCCCACGACCCGGATTTCCCGACCTGGCGCCGCTGGCTGGATGCGGCGGGCTATGCGCAGGTGCAGGCGAGCCATGGCCTGCGCATCAACAATTCGGCGGCGGTGCTGCAGGCGGCGATGGAGGGGCAGGGGCTGGCGCTGGCGCGCAGCGTGATGGTGCGCGACGACCTGGCGGCCGGGCGGCTGATCCGCCCCTTCGCCGACCGGGGCCCGGCTTGCCCGCTGACCCAGGCGTATTACGTGGTCTATCGCCCGGAGTGTGCCGAATTGCCCAAGGTGAGGGCGTTCCGCGACTGGTTGCTGGCCGAGGCGGGGCAGTGAGGCGGAGCGGCCAGCTGGTGCCAGACTCCCCGGGCGCGCCAGCGACGAACTGCGCTTCGATCCAGGCCTTGAACACTTCGCTGGTGGCCGGGCTGTAGCGCGCCGACAGCAGGAGACGACACCACGCATGAGGCCGGATGGTACCGACTGTGACGACCAGCAGGACGTCCTGCACGCGCTGCTGGTGCTCCTCGGCGGTACTCGTATGCGCGCCCCGCTCAGTTGGTGGTGCGCTGGGCGAAGGCCAGGTGATAGCCGTTGCAGTCGCGCACGCCGAATTCCCTCGAGCCGTAGGGCATGTCCTGCAGGGGCCAGGCGATCTGTGCCCGGTCCTGCACGGCGGCGAAGTAGCCGGCAACGTCCGCGAGTTGCAGGTAGACCGTCCCCGAGCACGCCACTTCGCCGCCCCACAGATCCTGGGCGGTGAACAGCAGGCGGCAGTCCTCCAGTTGCACGCTGAGCGTACCCTGTGCGGAGTCGGTCACGCTGAAGCCGAGCGTGTCGCGGTAGTGCTCGCGGGTGAGATCGAGGTCGTGGCAGCGCAGCAGCAGGGTCAGCGGCATGGGAGCTCCGGAGTGGGCGGCGGAGCGGCGATCATGTCACAGGGTTCAGCGCAGAATCACCCGCAACAGCGAAACCAGCGCTGCGCCGATCACGGGCGACATCCAGATGCCGAAGGTCTGCAGGATGAATTGCCGGGCGTAGGTCAGCAGTCCCATGTCCGCAGAGGGTACTCCGAGCCGGTGCCGACAATAGCCGAGGACGGCCACGATGAAGCAGGCGCCCGCGAGTACCCCGAGCGCTCGCCAGAGCGGCCCGCGCTCGCTGGCATAGGAGAGCAGCGCGCCACAGAGCGCGCCGCTGAGTGCCACCAGAATCTCGAAGATGAACTCGGGTTCGACAAACCAGCGTTTGCCGTGCAGCCCGATCGCATCGCCGAGCTGCCAGCCGGCGACACTGCCCAGAACCAGCGCCAGGGTGAGCCACGGAAAGCGGCGCGAAGCCTTGCTGTTCTGCATCGGGGAGAACCCCTGAGAATCATCGGTGAAGGCGAACGAGCAGTATAGCGAGCGTGCCCGCGCCCACTGCTTCAGCGACGGATGGTGCAAGCGGTCACTTGCGCAGGATATAGACCCGCACCCCGTCCGCGCCGGGGATCACGTTGTAGTGGCGGATCTGCGCGAAGCCCAGGCGCTGGAACTCGCGCTCCAGGGTGTGGGCGCTCGGGAAGTCCGGGCCGTCGGAATGCGGCTCGGAGCCGCAGGGGCAGGGACCGGAGGCTGGGACGGTGGGGCTGCCCTGGCCGACTCGGGCGAAGAGGATCACGCTGTCGCGGGTGACCGGGATCCATTGGTTCAGCAGCCGGATGTTCTGTCTGTTGCAGGCAGTCTGGGGGATTTCCGGAAGCAGCAGGCAGTCGACCGAGCCCTTGCGCAGTTCGGCCTGCTCCTGCGGGGCGGGCAGGTCCCTGATCCGCCGCTTCATGGCCTCGGGCAACTTGTTGTGGGCTTGCTCCAGCGAGTCGACGGACGGGCAGGTCGCCACGATGATGCGATTGCTGTGCTCCAGCAGCACCGGCCAGGCGGCGCCCGGCGACCGCGATACCTCCAGCATCAGGATCGGCTCCTCGGCCATGCGCAGCGCCAGGCGCAGCAGGCGCTTCTGCCGCCACTGGCGAATCCGCTGGCAAAGACCGCCGCCGAGCGATCGGCCGGCAAGGGCATCGCGCTCGTGAGCGGGAGAGGGGGCGAACAGGCGTTGGGGTTCGTTCATGGGGTGCGGACTCGTCAGTTACCGCCATTGTCGAATCGCACGATCAAGGTCTCGTCAAGGACATGTGAAAAAGTCGTGGAGCGGGACTTTTCGTGCGCCAGTATCGTCGCCTGAACGTGATCGCCAGCGGATCATCGGCAATTCACGAAACCGGCAGCTCCATTTGACGATTTCTTTTCCTTTCGCCTTGTACTGTCACGCCCCGGTTGCCGGCACCGGCGCTGACCTGCGCCGCATCGTGTAGCGCAGGAAGAACCACTACAAGGGACACCCCATGCAACTTTTCCGCTCGGCACCGACGCGCTTCCTGGCGCTGGTCGCCTTGCTCTGGCTGACCGTCTTCTTCCTCACCCGATCGGCCCTGCTGATTGGCCACCTGCCCGAGGTGGGCTCGGCGCACCTGGCGGTCTTTGCCATCGGCCTGCTGTATGACCTGAGTTTCCTGGTCTATGCCCTGCTGCCGATGGGCCTGGTCCTGCTGCTGATGCCGGCGCGGGTCTGGCGCAGTGCTGCCTGGCGCTGGCTGCTGACGGCCACGCTGTTCGTCAGCGTCTACGTAATGCTCTTCACGGCGGTGGCCGAGTGGCTGTTCTGGGATGAGTTCGGCGTGCGCTTCAACTTCATCGCGGTCGATTACCTGGTGTACTCGGACGAGGTGCTCAACAACATCCTCGAGTCCTATCCCATCGGCCTGCTGCTGAGCATCCTGGCAGCGCTTTCCCTGGCCGTGACCCTCGTGCTGTTCAAGCCCCTGCGCCGCCTCGCTACGGCCGAAGTGCCGTCCCTGCCGCGGCGCCTGCTGGGCTGTGCCGCGTTGCTGGCACTGGCGCTGGTGGCCGGCCTGCTGGTCGACCAGGATTCCCCGCGCGGCCAGGACGGCAACACCTATGCCCGCGAGCTGGCGAGCAACGGGCCGTACCAGTTCTTCGCCGCATTCCGTAACAACGAGCTGGACTACCCGCAGTTCTACGCGACCCTGCCGGCCGGGGAAGTCACCCAGCAGATTCGCGCGGAGCTGGCCGAACCGGGCGTCCGTTTCACCGGCAGCGAACCGATGGATATTCGCCGCAGCATCGTCAGCGCCGGCGCGGCCAAGCGCTACAACATCGTCCTGGTGACCATCGAGAGCCTGAGCGCCAAGTACCTGGGCAGCAACGGCGACGAGCGCGACCTCACGCCGAACCTCGACGAGCTGCGCCGCAACAGCCTCTATTTCAACAACTTCTACGCCACCGGCACCCGCACCGACCGTGGCCTGGAAGCCATCACCCTGTCGATCCCGCCAACGCCGGGGCGCTCCATCGTCAAGCGCGTCGGCCGCGAAAGCGGCTTCGCCAGCCTGGGCCAGCAATTGAAGAACGTCGGCTACGACGCCGTGTTCCTGTATGGCGGCCGTGGCTACTTCGACAACATGAATGCCTTCTTCGGTGGCAACGGCTACCGCATCGTCGACCAGTCCAGCGTCCAGGAAGCGGATATCCACTTCAAGAACGCCTGGGGCATGAGCGACGAGGACCTCTACGCCCAGGCCATCAAGCTGGCGGATGAGGACCACGCTCGCCAGCAGCCGTTCCTGCTGCAACTGATGACCACCTCGAACCACCGCCCGTACACCTACCCGGACGGCCGCATCGACATCCCTTCGGGCGAGGGTCGCGACGGCGCGGTGAAGTACACCGACTACGCCATCGGCCAGTTCCTCAAGGCGGCCAGGAGCAAGCCCTGGTTCGACAACACCCTGTTCGTGTTCGTCGCCGACCACACCGCGGGCAGCGCCGGCAAGGAAGACCTGCCGGTGGCGAACTACCAGATCCCGCTGTTCATCTACGCGCCCAAGCTGCTGCCGAGCGGGGAGCGCGCGGAACTGGCCAGCCAGCTGGACCTGGCCCCCAGCCTGCTGTCGATCCTCAACCTGAGCTACACCTCGACCTTCTACGGTCGCAACCTGATGGCGCCGAGCGCTCTGCCACCGCGAGTGGTGATCGGCAACTACCAGCACCTGGGCCTGTTCGATGGCCAGGACCTGGCGATCCTCAGCCCGCGTGGCGAACTGCGCCGGCACAACCAGGCACTGGGGGCGAGCACGGAGGTGACGGCGAACACCGGCGACCCGCTGGTGGACCGGGCGATCAGCTACTACCAGTCGGCAAGCTACGGTTTCACCCATCACCTGCTGGACTGGCAGCCGACGAAGGGGCAGTGACTGCCCCCAGCCGATCAACGCTCGGCATGGTTGACTCTCCCCCCAGGGGGAGGCTTTAGGCTCGGCTCGCTTTCACCAGGAGTTGAGCACCATGCGACAAAAACGGATTCTGCTGATCCTCGGGCACCCCAGTGGCGACAGCTTCTGTGCCGCCCTCGCCGAACGCTACCGCGAGGCGGCCAGCGGAGCCGGGCATGAGGTGAGGTTGTTGTGCCTGGGCGAGCTGGCCTTCGACCCACTATTGCGCCACGGCTACAACGGCGCGCAAGCGCTGGAGCCGGACCTGCTCCAGGCGCAGCAGGCGATTGCCTGGGCCGATCACCTGGCCCTGGTGTTCCCTGTCTGGTGGGGCGGGGTACCCGCGCTGCTCAAGGGCTTTCTCGACCGGGTGTTACTGCCCGGTTTTGCCTTCCGTTATCGGAAGGGCTCGCCCTTCCCGGAAAAACTGCTCAAGGGCCGCACCGCGCACCTGCTGGTGACCATGGACACGCCGCCCTGGTACTTCCGCTGGTTGCAGCGCATGCCGGCGCTGCAGCAGATGCGCAGGGCTACCCTGGAGTTCTGCGGCATCCGGCCGACCCATACGCTGATGCTCGGTCCGCTCCTCCACTCACCGCCACAGCGGCGCGAGAGCTGGCTGCGACAAGTACAGGCGCTTGCCGCCGGATGAATCGCGGGCTGGGTTTTTCCCCGCCACTGCAGCATCCTTGCCGCGGTCTGCAGGGAGTGGCTCACATGTATATCGGGAAGGTCGCCGAGCTGTCCGGCACCACGGTCAAGTGCATTCGTCATTACGAGGACATCGGCCTGCTGCCCACGCCGCAGCGGCTGGGCAAGTACCGGGTCTACACGCAGGAGACGGTCGAGCTGCTGCTGTTCATCAAGTGCGCCCAGCAATTGGGCTTCCGCCTCAGGGAGATGCAGGAGATCTTCCGGCGCGGCGATGAGCTGTCGCGTGCGGACCTGGTGCGCCAGGCGATTGCCGCGAAGAAGGAGGAGTTGAGCTGTCGCATCGAGGAACTGCAGCGCCATTACAACGGCCTGGAAGACTTCGAGCAGAGCCTGCTGGGCTCCACCGCTCTCTGCGACCTGCAGCGTCTGCCGGCGGTGGGCTGACGACCCTCTGTCGCCTCGATTCGAGCAGCCCATGCCAGGGTCTTTACTGGCTCAGAGAGACTCTCGATCAGCGAGGCCGGCGCGATGAACAGCGAAGAGGTGGTGCCCGAGACCCGGGGTGTGACGGTGGAGCTGCTGTCCGCGGTCGACCTTGGTCCGGAGATCGAAGGCATGGCGGGCCGCCAGTTGCGGATGCGCCGGGTGACCATCGAGCCTGGCGGCGTCTTCGGGCCAGTGCATGACCACGTGGACCGACCTGGCACGGTGTTCATCCTGCAGGGCAGCATCACCGACCATCGCAACGGCGTCGCCACGGATTACGGACCAGGCCTCGGCTGGCCCGAAGACCACACCACCACGCACTGGCTGGAGAATCGCGGCAGCGTGACGGCCGTGGAAATCTCGGTTGATATCGTCCGGCATCGCTGAGTGCCACCTCGTAGCTGCGCTCCGTGGTGTCGGCCAGCCTGCGCTCGGCGCCGAGCGGTTGGTTGCCGCTGATTTCGCCCCTGGGCTGCCGGGTGGCTGCCCGCAGCGACAAGTCCTTCCCGACGATGACTCGCCCGGGCTTTCCCCCTGCTTGATATGCATCAACGGGATTTCACAGCGGCCAAGCACACTGGACCTTCCAAGCAAGGAGAAAGAACGATGGCAATGATGAAAGCGGCGATCTTCGTGGAGCCGGGTCGAATCGAACTGGCGGACAAACCCATTCCGGAGATAGGCCCCAACGACGCGCTGATCCGCATTACCACGACCACCATCTGTGGTACCGACGTGCACATCCTCAAGGGTGAATACCCGGTCGCCAGGGGGCTGACCGTCGGCCATGAGCCTGTTGGCGTCATCGAGAAACTCGGCAGTGCGGTCAAGGGCTACCGCGAAGGCCAGCGGGTCATCGCCGGGGCGATCTGCCCGAATTTCAATTCCTATGCCGCGCAGGATGGCGTGCCTTCGCAGGATGGCAGTTACCTGATCGAGAGTGGCCGCTGCGCCTGCCACGGCTACAAGGCCACCGCCGGCTGGCGCTTCGGCAACCTGATCGACGGCACCCAGGCTGAATACGTGCTGGTGCCGGACGCCGAAGGCAACCTCGCACCGATCCCGGACAGCCTCACCGACGAGCAGGTGCTGATGTGCCCCGACATCATGTCGACCGGCTTCAAGGGCGCCGAGAACGCCAATATCCGCATCGGCGATACCGTGGTCATCTTCGCCCAGGGGCCGATCGGCCTGTGCGCCACCGCCGGTGCCCGCCTGCTGGGTGCCTCGACCATCATCGCGGTGGACGGCAATGAGCACCGGCTGGACATCTCCCGCAGCATGGGCGCCGATGTCACGCTGGACTTCACGAAGTGCGACGTGGTGGAAGAGGTGATGAAGCTCACCGGCGGGCGCGGCGCCGATTCGTCCATCGAATGCCTGGGCCTGCCGAGTACCTTCGAGCAGGCGATGAAAGTGCTCAAGCCGGGCGGGACCTTGTCGAGCCTGGGCGTGTACTCCAAGGATGTGCAGATACCGCTTTCCGCCTTCGCGGCCGGCCTGGGTGACCACCGCATCAATACCGCCCTGTGCCCCGGCGGCAAGGAACGCATGCGCCGGCTGATGAGCATCATCGAATCGAACCGTGCCGACTTCGGCTCGCTGGTAACGCACCACTACGCACTCGATGACATCGTCAGCGCCTATGACCTGTTCGCCCATCAGCGCGACGGTGTGCTGAAGATCGCCATCAAGCCGTGAGGCAGGGCAGGGAATGATCTTGCGTCTCCGGAGGAAGGTCATTCCCTGCAGCGTTCGCCCAATTGCGCAGGGCAGGGCAAGTCCAGCATTGCTGAGAACGATTGTCATATTTAACAAGACTGGGCGTTCATGGACAGCGAGCGGGCATTCGAACGGGATGTCGAGTGGCTTTACCTTGCCCACCACGGCTGGCTGAAGGGCTGGCTGCGTCGCCGCCCGGGCGAACACGCCGATGCCGAGGACCTGGCGCAGGACACCTCCGTGCGCAGCCGCAACCTGACCTCGGAGCAGTCCGACTACGCCATCTACAGCGGCCGCGTGGGCTAGCGCATCGACGACCACTGGAGCCTTGCGCTGAACGGCAACAACCTGTTCGACAAGAAGTACTACCAGAGCGTCGGCGCCGTTTCCTGGGGCAACTTCTACGGTGAGCCACGCAACTTCATGGCCACCCTGCAGGAGCGTTCTGAGCGCGCGTTTCGGGAAGCAGTTTCCGCTTCTGCTGTGTGTTGACCTCAACCTAGGTTGAGGTCCTAGAGTCCGTCCGGGCCTGCCTGACGCCGCCGTTTCCGGCGGCGGGCGGGCGCATTCGGAACATGACCGCACAAGGACCCGGTATGGACACCCACGCTTCACTGATGATTTTCCAGGCCATCTGTTTCCTCGGTTTCAGCCTCTGGCTGAGCATCGCGCTGATCAACAATCTGCACGCCTTCTCCAGTTCGGTCGCGGCGGTCGGCGCGACCATGGCGATGGCGCCGCTGCGCCAGCCACCGGTGATCGACTTCCCCTTGCTCGCGCGCGCACTGTCCTCGCCGACGCTGCATCGCCTGGTGCTGGTCGTCATTGTCCTGCTGCAGGCCATGGCAGCGCTCGCGGCCTGGGCCGGCTGCTACGAGCTGCTGCTGGGCGGCGACCCCGACACGGCGCGCGCCTGGCTGAACCTGGCGCTGAGCGCGGCGCTGGCCTTCCTCTTCGGCATGCTCCTGGGCGGGCTCTGGTTCGGTTACTGGATTCGCCAGGAAGGGCTGCAGCTGACGCACCTGGTGCTGGTCATCTGGGTGTTGCTGAACTTCCTCGTCCTCAACCTTCGCTGGGATTGACGCGCCATGAATGCAGGGAGAGAACCGATGAACATGCTGATCGTGGGAGCGGGCAGGGGGCTGGGACGGGCCCTGCTCGAAGGGCTTGGCCGTCCGGGGGATTCGCTGATCGGCGTGTCGCGGCGGCGGCCGCAGTCCCTGGCGATGGCGCCGGGCGTCGATCTGCAGTGGATCGAAGCGGACCTCGCCCAGCCGGCTCCGGCGGTGGCGCAGATCGCGGCGCAGACGCCTGCCGCACTCGATGTGCTGATCTGCAACGTCGGTATCTGGGAGGAGCACGCCTTCAGCGAGCAGTACGCGTTCCTCGAGGAGAGCGACGCATCCATCGGCACGCTGGTCGAGGTCAACATCACGGCCACCTTGCTGCTGCTCAAGCACCTGGTCCCGCGCTTGCTTGGCTCGGCGCGGCCGCAACTGATCCTCACCGGCTCGACCTCGGCGCTGCGCCAGAGCGGCCGTCCGGAAGTGGCATTCGGCGCCAGCAAGTTCGCCCTCAATGGCATGGCCGATGCGCTGCGTGAAAGCTTTCGCGACGAGCGCCTGGCGGTGACCGTGCTGCAACTGGGCAACCTGAACACCGACGACCTGCTTTCCACGCCGCTCGACGATGCGGCGGCGCGTGGGGAAGGGCAACTGATCCCGGTGCACGACGTGGTTACCCTGGTCGATGCGCTGCTGCGCTTGTCCAGCGCCTCGTTCGTGCGCGAGCTGACGTTGCCTGCCATCGCCGACGCGCGCTTCTGAGCGCGACCAGGCTGCCCCGGCGCGGCCGCGGTGGTCGCTCGAGCGAAAGGGGCCGCGTGGTTACCCGAGCGTCCTGTCAGGGCGGCGCCGGTGCCGCCGGCCCGGGCCGTCGCCCAGTGCGCTCAGCGCTTCACGCAGACGAACAGGGCATTGCCCGAGCTGCCGGTCCAGGGCGTGATCCGCTGGTAGTCATGCTCGAAAATCTGCACCTCGAAGCGTGGCTCGAGCAGGCGCTGCAGCTCGACGAAGCTCAGGGCGACCATCGCGTGTTCGTCCTGCCAGGCCTGGGTCTCGCCAGCTGTGGTCTTCTCGATGCTCAGGCGCAGTGCCTGCTGCTCGCCCGTGCCGCTGTAGTACCAGCCCGAGCCGAAGGTGAACTGGCTGCCCTGGTGTTGCACCGAGTGGCGCACGAAGGAGCGGTTGTCGATCAGCCCCTTGTCCACGCTGTTGAAGCAGAACACACCGCCGTCGGCGAGTGCATCGTGCACGCTCGCCAGGCATGCCTGCAGCTGTTCCACGCCAGGGTTGTAGTGGATCGAGTAGAGGAAGCAGGTGATCAGGTCCAGCGGTTCCTCGACACCGAAGTTCGCCATGTCCTGCCGGCTGAAGTGCGCCTCCGGGCAGCGCTGGCGGGCGATGTCCAGCATTGGCTGATTGATGTCCAGGCCGGCGCTTTGATAGCCGAAGTCGAGGAAGTGGCGCACGTGCGGCCCGGTCCCGCAGGCCAGGTCCAGGTGCCGCCGTCCCGGGTTGCCGAACAACTGGTGCAGACGGCGCACACAGTGACTCTGCGCCTGGTAGTCGATGTCGGCGCACATCAGGTCGTAGTAGGAGGACAGGTCGGTGTACAGCGCGTTGGAGGACATAGGCAGCCAGACAGAGGTTCGCCGGAGGTTGAGGCGCGGCATGGTACATCAGCCCAGGTGATTTTCCGCTGGAATCGGACTGGCGCACAGGCTCCCCGAGGGCGCATCGAGCGCTGCGCCGGTACGCTCGGATGCAAGCCCGCGCAGCCACTCTCGACAGCGAAGCGCGGCCGGCAGTGCACCGTGCAGGGCCATTTTTTTCTTTGGCCGCGAAGATATTTTTACTAATTTTCCTCGGCGTCGAGCTGAAGCACCATGCGCCCCCATTCGAACAACAACGTCCTTCGAGGCGGCCCAGCAGGAGTGCCCAGGTGCAAGCGTTCAACGAGTGGCGGCAGTGTTTTGCAGCGCAGGTTTTCTTCGGTGACGCCATGAACGGCGGCCTTCGGGTCGCCGCGTGGGAGGGTGCGCTCTTCGCGCAACGCCTCCCTGCTCCTGCGGCCACGCCAGCGTGGCGGGCCGTCCCGATCGAGCTCCGCTGAATTCCCCCGACAGCGGCTGCCCGACACTTCGCCCCGGCTGAAAGCTCCGGGCATCCGACCGCTGCGCAGGAAGCCTCGACCGGCATCACGCCGTTCCAGTCCAACGAGCCCAGAGGCTCGCAGTCCAAGAGTCAGCCATGAAAAAAACAACAAGCGTGTCCGATACCTCCTTGCCTGCCCATCAACCCCATGAGCCGTCCGCGTCCTCACGGTCCTTCCGCAAATCGCTGGGCATCCCGGCGCTGGTGCTGTTCGGCCTGGCCTACATGGTTCCGCTGGCGGTCTTCACCACCTACGGCCTGGTCACCCGCATGAGCAAGGGCCACCTGCCGGCGGCTTACCTGTTCACCCTCGCGGCCATGCTGCTGACCGCCTACAGCTATGGGCGCATGGTGCAGGCACACCCGTTTTCGGGCTCCGTCTACAGCTACACACGCAAGACCTTCGGCGCCGCTTTCGGCTTCATGGCGGGCTGGACGCTGCTGCTGGACTACATCTTCCTGCCACTGCTGAGCTACCTGCTGATCGGCATCTACATGACCGACTACTTCCCTTCGGTCCCGCTGTCGGTGTGGATCCTCGGCTCCATTGCGCTGGTGACCCTGCTCAACCTCGTCGGCATCGAATCGATCACCCGGGTCAACTGGGTGCTGATCGTCGCGCAGATGGTGTTCGTGGTGGTGTTCATCGCCCTCTCGCTCAGCCACCTGGGCGCCCAGGCGGAGCCGGTGGCACTGGTCCAGCCCTTCTATGACGAGCATTTCAGCCTGCCGCTGGTGATGTCCGGCGCGGCGGTGCTGTGCCTGTCGTTCCTCGGCTTCGATGCCGTGTCGACCATGGCCGAGGAAACCCCGGAGCCGCGTCGGCAGATTCCTGCGGCGATCATGCTGGTGACCCTGATCGGCGGCCTGCTGTTCATCGTCATGGCCTACTTCGGCCAGCTGGTGTTCCCCGAGTGGCAGGCGCTCACCGATGCCGATTCCGCGTCGCTCGATGTGCTGCGCCGCATTGGCGGCGAGTGGCTGGTGACCTTCTTCACCGCGACCTATGTGGCGGGGTGCTTTGCCTCGGCAATGGTGTCCCAGGCGAGCGTCTCCCGCGTGCTCTTCGCCATGGGCCGCGACGGCGCGTTGCCTCGCGTGTTCGGCAAGCTGGTGACGAAGAAGCGCGTGCCGGCCACCGCGATCATGCTGATCAGCCTACTCTCGCTGATCGCGCTGTTCGTCACCCTGGATACCGTCGCCAACATGATCAGTTTCGGCGCGCTGTTCGCCTTCTCCGCGGTGAACCTGGCGGTGATCAAGCACTACCTGGTCGATGAGCGCCTGCGCGGCCGCGGCAACTACCTGCGCTACGGCGCGCTGCCGGCGGTGGGCTTCCTCAGCACCATCTGGCTCTGGTCGAGCCTGTCGGGGATGTCCTTCATGATCGGCTTCGCCTGGATGTGCCTGGGCTTCGTCTGCCTGGCCAGCGCGACGCGGATGTTCCAGCAGAAACTGCCGGACCTCAACATGGCCGAATGATCGCCGGCCGCGAGGGGTTCCCGCGCCGGGCGCGGGAACCCCTCGTCGTCAGTAGGTGCCGCGCGAGGTCGGCATTACATTGCGTGGCTCACCTTGGACGTTCGAGCCCCTGGCGATCCAGACGCCGAGCGTCGGCAAAGGGCGGCGAGCGTGGCGGATCCGGCTCTGCGAGGGACCGCCGATCAGAGCTCCAGCCGCTGCTCCTCGAACCAGTCGAGCACCGCCTGGCAGGCCGGGTGGGCGGCGCCGCTGTCGCGCAGCCACAGGGCGTAGCGGCCGCCGGTTTTCAGCGCTTCGCCGAAAGGCACGATGAGGTCGCCGCGCTGCAGGGCGTCGTGGGCCAGCAGGCGGTCGGTCATCGCCACGCCCAGGCCACGGGTGGCGGCGTCCAGCGCCAGGTCGTCGAGGTTGAACAGCATGTGCTTGAACTGCGTGGGCGGTGGCGCGGCCTGGGCGCGCAGCCACTGCGGCCATTCCAGGCCGCCGCTGGAGGCGTGGATCAGCGGGTGCCGGGCCAGCTCCTCCAGTGAGCGCGGCGGTTCCTGGCCGTCGTCCAGGCGCGGGGCGCACACGGGGATCAGGTATTCGTCGTACAGCGGCGTCAGTGCGCGGCCCTGCGGGTCGCTGCCGCTGGGCAGGTAGAGCACGTAGGCGTCGCAGTCGCCGCCATCGTCCACCACTTCGCCGCCCACCGTCTCGATGGACAGGCACAGCTCCGGGTGTCGCGAGTAGAAGGAGCTCAGGCGCGGCAACAGCCAGCGTACCGCCAGCGAGACGAAGATGCGGATGCGGAAGGGCCGCTCCGCCGAGGCCGGGGCCAGGCGCTCCTCCAGGCGCAGCAGTTGCTGCAGCATGCCCTCGGCCACCGTGTACACCTCGCGGCCGGCGTCGGTCAGCGCCACCTTGCGGCTGGTACGGTCGAACAGCGGCACGCGGTAGTACTCCTCCAACTGTTGGACCTGGCGGCTGATGGCGCTCTGGGTCAGGTGCAGCTGTTGCGCGGCCGCTGTGAAGCTGCCGGACTCGGCGACCTGCACCAGGGCCTGCAGTGCCTGCAGGGAGGGAACGCGCAGCAGTCTGTCCATCGGGCTTCTCTCTGCAATCTATGCGTTTTGCGAATACAAGGATGAAAAATGAGCGTTGGTGCGTCCAGCGCTACTGCCCGTAGATTCTGGCCATTACGCGCCATCGGGGAAATCGCTTGGATACGCCCGGCGCATGGATTGTGAAGGAGTGCCGGGCAATGAACAATCACTGCGGCTGGATCGCCCTGGCGGGCGAGTTGCCCGCGCGGCCGATGCTGAGCGGCACCCAGCAAGCGGACTGGCTGATCATCGGCGGCGGCATCACCGGGCTGTCCGCCGCCCACACGCTGGCAGCGCGTTTGCCGCAGCAGCGCGTGGTGTTGCTGGAGCGTCAGCGCATCGCCCAGGGGGCCTCCGCGCGCAACTCCGGCTTCGTCGTCGCCCACGAGTTGCCGGGGGCCAGCGAACGCCTCGGGCAACCCGGTCATGCTGCCTACCAGGTGGCCTCGCGTATCGGCATCGCGGCTGCGCAGGAGGTTCGCCAGCGCATCGCCGAACTGGCCATCGACTGCGAGCTGTACAACGACGGCTACCACTTCGCCGCGCACCGCGCCGAGCACCTGGGTGATGTCGACGGCATCCTCGCCACGCTGGCTTCGGTCGGCGCCAACGCTCGCTACTACGAAGGCGCAGCGCTGGAGCAACGGCTCGGCAGCGCTTTCTACGCGCGGGCCATTCACTGCGCGGGCGGCAACGCGCTGCTGCAACCGGCGCGTTATGTGAAGGGCTTGGCCGAGAGCCTGCCGGCATCGGTCGATGTCTTCGAGCAGAGTGGCGTGACCGACTTGCGCCGCACGGGCCAGGGCTGGGTCGCGCGTACCGCCCAGGGCGAAGTCCATGCGCCACAGGTGCTGGTCTGCCTGGGCGCTTTCATCGCCCGCGCCGGTCTGCACGAGAGCGGCGCCTTCCCGCTGGAACTCAGTGCCAGCATCACCCGCCCGCTGGAGGAGCCGCGCTGGCAGTCGCTGTTCAGCGAGAACCAATGGGGCGTGCTTGCGCCATTGCCCGGCGGCGGCACCGTGCGCCTGCTGCCAGGGCGTCGGCTGCTCATTCGCAACACCGTCGAGTACCGCCATCGCGACCTCGACAACAACGCGCTGGCCGAGCGTCGCCGCCGTCATCTGGTCGGCTTGCAGAAGCGCTTCCCCGGCATCGTCGACGCCGACATTGCCTACAGCTGGACCGGCCACCTGAGTGGCACGCGCTCCGGCGAGCCGTATTTCGCCCGCGTCGATCAGGGCCTGCATGCCGTGGCCGGCTGCAACGGCTCGGGCGTGGCGCGCGGCACCCTGTGGGGCCGCCTGCTGGTGGAGATGGCGATGGGGGACAGCTCGCCGGTGCTGGCCGATGTGCTGGCGCAGTCCACTCCAGGCTACCTGCCGCCCAGCCCGTTCTTCGATATCGGCGCTTCGCTGCGCATGGCCTGGGAAGTGCGCCGCGCCCGCGCCGAGGCCTGATCCAGCGCTTTACCCACGCATGACCATCCATACCGACCATCTCCAAAAACAAAAAACCGAGGGCAGCATGATCAACCGTCCCATGACCCTGGCAGGCCTGGCCCTGTCGCTGTTGGCTGGCACCACCCAGGCGGCGCCGACCGTCACCATCGCCAACTGGAGCAGCTACATCGCCGACGACACCCTGGCGAACTTCACGAAGCAGACCGGCATCCAGACCACCTACGACCTGGTGGACAGCAACGAGACCACCGAAGCCAAGCTGATGACCGGCGCCAGCGGCTACGACCTGGCCAGCCCGTCCAACCACTTCCTGCCGCGGCTGATCAAGGCCGGCGCCATCCAGGAGCTGGACAAGAGCAAGCTGCCCAACTGGAACAACCTCGACCCCAAGCTGATGAAGATCCTCGAGGTCAGCGATCCGGGTAACCGCTACGCCATTCCCTACCTCTGGGTGACCGTGGGCATCGGCTACAACGAGGACAAGATCAAGGCCATCTTCGGCAACACCGACGTCACCCGCAGCTGGCAGCTGCTGTTCGATCCGAAGAACGCGGAGAAGCTCGCCCAGTGCGGCATCGCAGTGATCGACAACGCTACCCAGATGGTGCCCATCACCCTCAAGGTGCTCGGCCGCGACCCGGCCAGCCAGAACCCGGACGACTTCAAGGCGGCCGAGGCGGCGCTGCAGGCGATCCGTCCGTCGATCCGCTACTTCCACCAGTCCAAGTACGTCAGCGACCTGGCCAACGGCAACATCTGCGTCGCCATCGGCTTCAGCGGCGACGTGCTGCAGGCCATGACCACTGCCCAGCAGGCCGGCAACGGCGTGAAGATCGGCTACAGCCTGCCGCGCGAAGGCAGCACCATCGCGGTGGACACCGTGGTGATTCCCAAGGGCGCGCCGCACCTGGACAACGCCTACGCCTACATGAACTACCTGCTGCAGCCCGAGGTGATCGCCAATATCACCAACGCCGTGCAGTACCCCAACGGCAACGCCGCCGCGAGCCAGTATGTGAAGCCGGAACTGCGCGCCAACCCGGCCGTCTACCCGCCGCAGGAAGTGCTCGATACCCTGTTCCCGATCAAGACCCTGTCGCCCTCCGGGATGCGCATGAGCACCCGCCTGTGGACCCGAGTGATGAGCGGCAAATGACCCAGCCCAACGACCTGCGCCGCCACGCCCTGGTGGTCGGCGCCGGCGTGGTCGGCCTGGCCACCGCGCTGCAACTGCAACGCCGCGACTTCCGCGTGACCTTGCTGGACCGCAATCCGCCGGGCCTGGCCACCTCGTTCGGCAACGCCTGCACCTTCGCCACCTATTCGGTGGAGCCGGTGGCCACGCCCGGCATCTGGCGCAAGGCGCCGGGCATGCTGCTGCGCCCGGACAGCCCGCTGGCGATCCGCCCGGCCTACCTGCCGCGCATCGCGCCGTGGCTGCTACGGTTCCTGGCGGCTTCGCGGCGTGATCGCGTCGAGGCCATCGGCCACGATCTCAATACCCTGCTGCGACCGTGCATGGAGGCGTGGCAGGGGTTGTTCGATGCGGCCGGCGCCAATGACCTGATCCGCCACGATGGCGCGCTGTACATCTTCGAACAGCACGAACGCGGCGACGCCCAGGCCATGGTGGATTACCACCGGCGCTTCGAGGTACCGATCCGCTTCGTCGACGGCGGTGAATTACGCGAGCTGGAACCGGCGCTCAATGCCCGGGCGAGCTGCGCCGTGGAGCTGCCGGGGGTGAGCCGCACGCTCGACCCGTATGCGCTGAGCCTGCGCCTGTTCGAGCGCTTCCAGGCCATGGGCGGCGAATTCCGCCGTGGCGAGTTGCTGGGCATCGAACCGGCCGGGCAGGGCAGGGACGCGGTGCAGGCGCAACTGGCGAGCGGCGAGCGGCTGGCCGCCGACCGCGTGGCGCTGTGCACCGGCGCCTGGTCGCGGACCCTGGTGGAGCAGTTGGGCGATGCCGTGCCGCAGGACACCGAACGTGGTTACCACGTGCTCTTCGGCCATGCCGGCGAGGTGCTCAATCGCCCGGTGTGCTGGGGTGCTGGCGGCTTCTACATGACGCCCATGGCCCAGGGCCTGCGGGTTGCCGGCACGGTGGAGTTCGCCGGGCTGGAGGCGCTGCCGAGCCCGGCGCGCTACCGCTACCTGACCCGTGGCGCGCGGCGCTTCCTGCGCTTGCAGCACGAGCCGGTATCGCAGTGGATGGGCTTCCGCTCCTCGGTGCCGGACAGCATGCCGGTGCTCGGTCCGTCGCGACGCTTGCCGCAGGTGTTCTACAACTTCGGCCACGGTCATATCGGCCTGACCCTGGGCGCCATCACCGGCCAGCTGCTCGCCGAACAGGCCAGCGACGTGGTCACCAGCGTGCCGGTGTCGCCCTTCCTCGCCAACCGCTTCAGCTCGCGCTGAAGCCTTGACGGCGCATCCACCCACCCACGAAACAGGAGAACACGACATGCCCCAGCTGACCCTCGTCGCCCCACGCAGCCATGCCATGCGCAGCGTGGGCCTGATGCTGATGTCGATGTTCTGCTTCGCCGTGGTGGATGCGCTGGCCAAGGTGGTGGCGCTGAAATACCCGGCCAACGAGGTGACCTTCTTCCGCATGGCCTTCGGCGTGCTGCCGGCGTTCCTGCTCTGCCTGCGCGGCCGACCGCTGGCTGAGCGCTGGCGGCAGCTGGACGTGCGCGGGCAGAGCATCCGCGCGGTGACGCTGCTGGGTTCCTCGGCGCTGTTCTTCGCCGGGTTGCCCTACGTGCCGCTGAGCGAAGCCATCTCCATCGCCTATTCCGAGGCGCTGCTGGTGATCGTGCTGGCGCCGCTGCTGCTGGGGGAGCGCCTGCTGCCGCGCAACGCCCTGGCGGCGGTGCTGGGCTTCATCGGTGTGCTGATGGTGGTCAAGCCGGACAACGCCGAGGCCAGCCTGCTCGGGCCGGGCCTGCTGGTGGCCAGCGCGTTCTTCGGCGCGTTGTCGATGATCCAGATTCGTCGCATCCGCGCGACCGACGACTCCACCACCACGGTGCTGTATTTCACCGTGCTCGGCACGCTGGTCACCGGCGCCACGCTGCCGTTTTCCTGGAGCACGCCGAGCCTGCCGGACCTTGGCTTCATGCTCGCGCTCGGGCTGCTCGCGACCCTCGGGCAACTGCTCTTCACCATCGCCGTGCGCCGTGCCCACGCCGCCACGCTGGCGCCGTACACCTACACCAGCATCATATGGGCAAGCCTGCTGGGCTACCTGATCTGGGGCGAGGTGCTCAGCCTGCTGTCGCTGGTCGGCATCGTGCTGATCGTCGGCAGCGCGGTGGTCGTGGCGGTACTGGAACAGCCGCCGGAAGGCTCGGTGGTCTGACTTTTCAGCAACGAACACACTCCGTAGCGTCCGGCGCCATGGCTTCAGGTGCCGCGAATCCTGTCCGCAATCCTGGGTAGGCCGGGTGCGAGGGTAGGCCAATCGCGGACGGAGTCCGCTCCTACGCGAGGGCATGCTGTTGGCGTTTTCCGCAGGGTCGGCAGATATCGCGGGCAAGGCCCTTTCCTGCAAAGGCGTCAGGCTTCGTAGGAGCGGACTCCGTCCGCGATTGGCATCGCCCGGCAGAGGACTACCGGAAACTGCAGGGAGGCCTGGCAAGAGGGCGATGCCGCGACTACCGGTCAGAATCCGGCCTGTCGGTCTGGTACCATGCCGCGCCGGTATGCCATGTGACGCGTGAATACGCCGCGCTGGGCGGTGCCGGCTTCTTCCGTCCAACTGCGCTGCAAACAGGCCGCATCGATCGGAAAGCCCCCACGCGAGGCGTGGCTGAATCGCTTTTCCGCAGGATCGATGGGGACCTTCTGGAATCCCGATGCACGATCCGATCAAACTCAAGGACCACCAGCAGGAGTCGACCCTGGTCAACCGCCGCCTGATTGCCTGCGGCGCGCTGGTGGCCCTGATGAGCGTTACCCTGGTGGCGCGGATGTACTTCCTCCAGGTCACCGACTACGCGACCAACGCCACCGTCTCCGAGAGCAACCGCATCCATGTGCTGCCGATTCCTCCGGAACGCGGGCTGATCTTTGACCGCAACGGCAAGGTGCTGGCCGAGAACCTGCCCAGCTTCAACCTCACCCTGACCCGCGAGCGCGCCGGCAATTCCCAGGCGGTGCTCGATCAGGTCAGCGATATTCTTCACCTGAGTCCCGAACAGCGCCTGCAGTGCGACAAGGCCCTGAAGAAGAGTCGTCATCCCTTCGAGCCGGTGACCCTGCTGCATGAGTTGAGCGAGGAGCAGATCGCCCTCATCGAGGTTAATCGCTACAAGCTGCCGGGCATCGACGTGGACGCCGAGTTCGTCCGCCATTATCCGTATGGCGAGCATTTCGCCCATTCGGTCGGCTTCGTCGGGCGGATCAACGAGCGCGAGGCCGCGCGCCTGGACAACACCGAGTACCGCGGCACCGAGTACGTCGGCAAGACCGGCGTCGAGCACTTCTACGAGCCGCAACTGCACGGCCACGTCGGCTACGAGGAAGTCGAAACCAACGCCCAGGGCCGCGTCATGCGGGTGCTGAAGAAGGTGCCGCCGGTGGCCGGCGAGAACATCGTGCTGGGCCTGGACGTGGACCTGCAGGTCGCCGCCGAGAAGGCCCTGGGCGATCGCCGCGGCTCGGTGGTGGCGCTGGACCCGAACACCGGCCAGGTACTGGCGATGGTCAGCAACCCGAGCTTCGACCCGAACCTGTTCGTCAACGGCATCAGCTCGACGCAGTACGCCGAGTTGCGCGACTCCATCGACCGGCCGCTGTTCAACCGGGCCCTGCGCGGACTGTACTCGCCGGGCTCGACCATCAAGCCGGTGGTGGCCATCGCCGGGCTGGATACCGGCACCATCACGCCGGCGTCGCGGGTTTTCGATCCGGGCTACTTCCAGTTGCCCAACTACGACCACAAGTACCGCAACTGGAACCACAGCGGCGATGGCTGGGTCGACCTGGACACGGCCATCAAGCGCTCCAACGACACCTACTTCTACGACGTCGCGCACAAGCTCGGCATCGACCGCATGCATGACTACCTGAGCCGCTTCGGGCTCGGCAGCAAGGTCTCCATCGACATGGCGGAGGAATCCCCGGGGCTGATGCCGTCCCGCGAGTGGAAGCGTGCCACCCGGCGCCAGGCCTGGTTCCCCGGCGAGACGGTGATCCTCGGCATCGGCCAGGGCTATATGCAGGTCACGCCGCTGCAGCTCGCCGAAGCGACCTCGCTGATCGCCAGCAAGGGTGCCTGGCATCGGCCGCGCCTGGCCGAGTCGGTGGGCGGCGAGGACGTCGTCGACAGCCACCCGATGCCCGACATCCACCTGAGCAATCCCCACGACTGGGATGCAGTGAACTACGGCATGCAGCTGGTCATGCACGACCCGGGCGGTGGCGCGCGGGCCGCGGGGCAGGGCGCGCAGTACCGTATCGCCGGCAAGAGCGGTACCGCGCAGATCGTCGCGATTCGCCAGGGCGAGCGCTACAACCGCCTGAAGACCCAGGAACGCCACCGCGACAATGCACTGTTCGTTGGATTCGCCCCGGCCAGCGCGCCTTCCATCGTGGTCTCGGTGACCATCGAGAACGGTGAGGCCGGCGGCCGCGTGGCCGGGCCGGTGGTGCGCGAGATCATGGACGCCTGGCTGCTCGACCAGGACGGCAAGCTCAAGCCGCAGTACGCCGCGCCGGCCGAGACGGCATCGGGCAAGCACGCCTGAGGCCTGCCAGTGCCCGGCCCGCCTGTCGGGCTGGGCACTGGCAGCCGGCTAGGCCATCTGCTCCAGCAGCGCCGCCCGCACCAGGGTATGCAATTCGTCGCCCTGATTCTGCTCCTGCCAGTCCTTCAGCTCGCGGCGCATGGCCGGCGTCCAGAAGTTCTGCAGGTGCTGCTGCACGCCATGCACCGCCAGCTCGTGGTCCGATTCGGTGGCGAAGTACTGGCCGATCTGGTTGGCCATTTTGATCAGGTTCTCGACGCTCATCGACGCACCTCGGCTTTCTCGGCTTTCTCGGCTTTGGCGTGGCGCCGTTCCTTGAGCAAACGCCGTTGTTCGTCGCTGAACGCCTGGTAGCGCTTCTGCCATTCCGAGGGCTGGAACACGCGCACCACTTCCACCGCCGTGACCTTGTATTCCGGGCAGTTGGTGGCCCAGTCGGAGTTGTCGGTGGTGATCACGTTGGCGCCCGATTCGGGGAAGTGGAAGGTGGTGTAGACCACCCCCGGCGCCACCCGCTCGCTGACCTTGGCGCGCAGCACGGTCTGCCCGGCGCGGCTGCCGACGCCGACCCAGTCGCCGTCGTTGATGCCCCGGCTTTCGGCATCGCTGGCGTGGATTTCCAGGCGATCCTCCTCGTGCCAGGCGACGTTGTCGGTGCGCCGGGTCTGCGCGCCGACGTTGTACTGGCTGAGGATGCGCCCGGTGGTGAGCAGCAGTGGGTAGCGAGAGTTGACCTTCTCCTCGGTGGGTACGTAGCCGGTGAGCATGAAGCGCCCCTTGCCGCGCACGAACTGCTCGATGTGCATGGTCGGCGTGCCGTCCGGCGCGGCGTCGTTGCACGGCCACTGCAGGCTGCCGTGGCGGTCCAGTTCGGCGTAGCTGACGCGGGTGAAGGTCGGTGTCAGGCGGGCGATCTCGTCCATGATCTGCGACGGGTGCTGGTAGCCCATCGGGTAACCCAGGGCGTTGGCCAGGGCGACCGTGGCTTCCCAGTCGGCCTTGCCGCCCAGCGGTTCCATCACCTTGCGCACCCGCGAGATGCGTCGCTCGGCGTTGGTGAAGGTGCCGTCCTTCTCCAGGAAGGAGCTGCCCGGCAGGAACACGTGGGCGAACTTGGCGGTTTCGTTGAGGAAGATGTCCTGCACCACCACGCATTCCATGGCGGAAAGGGCGGCGGTGACGTGCTGGGTATTCGGGTCGCTCTGGGCGATGTCCTCGCCCTGGCAGTACAGCGCCTTGAAGGTGCCGCCCAGCGCCGCTTCGAACATGTTGGGAATGCGCAGGCCGGGATCGGGCTGCAGGGTCACGCCCCAGGCCTGTTCGAACTGGCTGCGCACCGTTGCGTTGGAAATGTGCCGGTAGCCGGGCAGCTCGTGGGGGAAGGAGCCCATGTCGCAGGAGCCCTGCACATTGTTCTGGCCGCGCAGCGGGTTGACCCCGACGCCCTCGCGGCCGACGTTGCCGGTGGCCATGGCGAGGTTGGCGATGCCCATCACTGCGGTGCTGCCCTGGCTGTGTTCGGTGACGCCCAGGCCGTAGTAGATCGCCGCGTTGCCGCCGGTGGCGTAGAGGCGGGCGGCGGCGCGGATTTCCTCGGCGGGCACGCCGCACACCGGGCCGAGTACTTCCGGTGAGTTCTCCGGCAGGCTGACGAAATCACGCCAGCGGATGAAGTCGCTGGCCTCGCAGCGTGCGTCGACGAAGTCCTGCTTGACCAGCCCCTCGCTGACGATGACGTGGGCCAGCGCGTTGAGCATGGCGACGTTGGTGCCGGGGCGCAGCTGCAGGTGCAGCTCGGCGCGGGCGTGGGGCGAATCGACCAGGTCGATGCGCCGCGGGTCGATGACGATCAACTGCGCGCCCTGGCGCAGGCGGCGCTTGAGCTGCGAGCCGAATACCGGGTGTGCGTCGGTGGGGTTGGCGCCCATCACCAGTACCACGTCGGAGTGCATGACCGAGTCGAAGCTCTGGGTGCCCGCAGACTCGCCCAGGGTCTGCTTCAGGCCGTAGCCGGTGGGCGAGTGGCAGACCCGCGCGCAGGTGTCGACGTTGTTGTTGCCGAAGGCCGCGCGCACCAGCTTCTGTACCAGGTAGGTCTCTTCGTTGGTGCAGCGGCTGGAGGTGATGCCGCCGATGGAGTCGCGCCCGTATTTCGCCTGGATGCGCCTGAATTCGCTGGCGGCGTAGGTGACGGCCTCGTCCCAGCTGACCTCCTGCCATGGGTCGCTGATGTGCTTGCGGATCATCGGTTTGCTGATGCGGTCCGGGTGCGTGGCATAGCCCCAGGCGAAGCGGCCCTTGACGCAGGAGTGGCCGTGGTTGGCCTGGCCGTTCTTGTCCGGGACCATGCGTACCAGCTGGTTGCCCTTCATTTCCGCGCGGAAGGAGCAGCCCACGCCGCAGTAGGCGCAGGTGGTGATGACCGCGCGCTCCGGCTGGCCGATCTCGACCACGCTCTTTTCCATCAGTGTGGCGGTGGGGCAGGCCTGCACGCAGGCACCGCAGGAGACGCATTCGGAATCGAGGAAATTCTCCCCGCCGGCCGCTGCCACGCGGGACTCGAAGCCGCGCCCCTCGATGGTCAGGGCGAAGGTGCCCTGGGTTTCCTCGCAGGCGCGCACGCAGCGGTTGCAGACGATGCACTTGCTCGGGTCGTAGTCGAAGTAGGGGTTGGAGACGTCTTTCGCATCACTCAGGTGGTTGGCGCCGTCGTAGCCGTAGCGCACCTCGCGCAGGCCGACCTGGCCGGCCACGGTCTGCAGTTCGCAGTTGCCATTGGCCGAGCAGGTCAGGCAGTCCAGCGGGTGGTCGGAGATGTACAGTTCCATCACGTTGCGCCGCAGGCCCGCCAGCTTCGGCGTCTGCGTGCGCACCACCATGCCCTCGCTGACCGGCGTGGTGCAGGAGGCCGGGTAGCCGCGCATGCCGTCGATCTCCACCAGGCACATGCGGCAGGAGCCGAAGGCTTCCAGGCTGTCGGTGGCGCAGAGTCTGGGAATGCTGGTGCCCAGCAGCGCAGCGGCGCGCATCACCGAAGTACCGGCAGGGACGCTGATTTCGCGGCTGTCGATGCTCAGACTGACCTGCACGTCGCTCTCGCGGGCGGGGGTGCCGAGGTCGATCTCACTCGTGCTGGACGTGGCAGGGTCGAAGAAATTGATCACGAGTCGGCCTCCGAAGTCGCCAGACCGAAGTCGGCGGGGAAGTGCTTGAGGGCGCTGGCCACGGGGAAGGCGGTCATCCCGCCGAGGGCGCAGAGCGAGCCGTATTGCATCGTGTCGCAGAGGTCGGTGAGCAGCCGCGCCTGTTCCTCGCGGGCGCCCAGGTCGGTGGCGGCGATCAGCCGGTCGACCACTTCGACGCCACGGGTTGAACCGATGCGGCAGGGCGTGCACTTGCCGCAGGATTCCTCGGCACAGAACTGCAGGGCGAAGCGCGCCATGTGGGCCATGTCCAGGCTGTCGTCGGCGACCACCACGCCGCCGTGGCCGAGCATCGCGCCAACGGCGGCGAAGGCTTCGTAGTCCAGCGGGGTGTCGAACTGCGACGGCGGCAGCCAGGCGCCCAGCGGTCCGCCAACCTGTGCGGCTTTCAGCGGGCGGCCGCTGGCAGTGCCGCCGCCATAGCCCTCCACCAGCTCGCGCAGGGTCAGGCCGAAGGCGCGTTCCACCAGGCCGCCGTGGCGAATGTTGCCGGCCAGCTGGAAGGGCATGGTGCCCAGCGAGCGGCCCATGCCGAAGTCGCGGTAGTACTGCGCGCCCCTGGCCAGGATGATCGGCACCGAGGCCAGGGTGAGCACGTTGTGCACCAGCGTCGGCTGGCCGAAAAGCCCCTGCAGCGCCGGTAGCGGCGGCTTGGCGCGGACCACGCCGCGCTTGCCTTCCAGCGACTCGAGCAGGGCGGTTTCCTCGCCGCAGATGTAGGCGCCGGCGCCGACTCGCACTTCCAGGTCGAAGGCGCGGCCACTGCCGCAGACGTCGTCGCCGAGATAACCGGCTTCGCGGGCGATCGTCAGGGCCAGGTTGAGCGTGACGATGGCGTCCGGGTACTCCGAGCGCACGTAGAGGTAACCCATGCTCGCACCGACCGCGAGGCCGGCGATGGCCATGCCCTCGATCAGCAGGAAGGGGTCGCCTTCCATCAGCATGCGGTCGGCGAAGGTGCCGGAGTCGCCTTCGTCGGCGTTGCACACCACGTACTTCTGGCTGCCGGCTGCGTCGCGTACGGTGCGCCACTTGATGCCGGCGGGGAAGGCTGCGCCGCCTCGCCCGCGCAGCCCGGAGTCGAGCACGGCGGCGACGACATCGGCGCCGTCCATGCCGATGGCGCGGCTCAGCCCTGCGAAGCCGCCATGGGCGCGATAGTCGTCCAGCGACAGCGGCCGGGTGATGCCGGCGCGGGCGAAGAGCAGGCGCTGCTGGGTCTTCAGGTAGGCGATCTGTTCCACCAGCCCCAGGGCCAGCGGGTGGCGTGCAGGGTCGTCGGCGAGCGCGTCGAAGAGGGCAGGGACATCGGTTGCCGCCAGCGGGCCGAAGCCCAGCCGGCCTTCGTCGCTGTCCACTTCCACCAGCGGTTCCAGCCAGTACAGGCCGCGCGAGCTGGTGCGCTGGATCTCCAGCGGAATCTGCCGTCGCTCGGCTTCGGCGACCAGCGCATCGGTCAACTCATCGGCACCCACCGCGCGGGCCAGCGAGTCGCAGGGGATGAACAGCTTCAACATGCGGCGTCCTCCCGGCAACCGTTCACCAGCTCGCGCAGGCGTTCGGCGGTGAGGCGGGCGTGTACGCGGCCGTCCAGTTCCAGTGCCGGCGAACAGGCGCAGGCGCCCAGGCAATAGACCGGGCGCAGGGCGATGCGGCCGTCGGCGCTGGTGCCGTGATCGTCCAGCCCGAGCTGCTCGCGCAGTTGCGCAGCAAGTGCCTCGGCGCCGCGGCTCTGGCACGACTCGGCCCGACACAGGCGCAGCGTATGGCGGGCCGGCGGCGCGGTACGGAAGTCGTGGTAGAAGCTGATTACCCCGCGCACCTCGGCAACGCTGAGATTCAGGGCGTGGGCGATTTCCGGCAGGGCCGCGTCGGGGATGTAGCCGACACAGTCCTGGATGCCGTGTAGCACCGGCAGCAGGGCGCCGGGCGTGGCTTTCAGGCGTTCCAGCAGCGCGTGGATCAGGGGCAGGTGAAGCGAATCATCAGGCATACAGCGCACCTCGATATCGCGGATGCCCGCCAGGGGCGGCGCTCCGGAATCCTTCGGCTGCGGCGTACCGGCCACGTCACGGTTGGCGTGGCTGTTCGGGGCGCCATTGTTATTATCCGGCCAGGCATCTGGGCGCACCTGGTCCTCGACAGTATGGAAGCTTGCCATTGCTGCTGCCCAAGGATTGCACCGCAGCGACCCTCCGCATCCTGAAACCGACAGGCCCTTAAACCGACAGACTGCCGAAACGGCCACGCTGTCCGCTCAAAGCCCCCTTGTTGGCCGGCAAAGCCCTCGGGGACGAACGGTCAGCGACTTAACCTGCCCGCTACCCATGACAACAAGAATCCGCGCTGCCGGTCCGCGCGGGAAGAATAGGGGAGCACCATGCACAAACCCGCAACACCCTGGCTGCAGATTGCCTTGCTGGCCCTGGCTGGCCTGCTCGGCGGCTGTGGTGACGACGCCGCGCCGACACCCTCCCGCAACGCCGCCGCCCTGGCGCCTGCCGACCCCGCCCTGGCGAAGATCTACGACAGCAGCTGCAAGCTCTGCCACGCCAACCCGGCCTCCGGGGCGCCGCAGAGTGGTGACGGGAAAGCCTGGCAACCGCGCGTCGCCCAGGGTTCCGACAGCCTGCTGGACCACAGCATCAACGGCTACAAGGGCATGCCGCCGATGGGCATGTGCATGCAGTGCTCGGAGGAGCAGTTCCTTGCGCTGATCTCATTCATGTCCGGCCAGCAAGTCCAATAGGCGAGGGGAGCATTCGATGACCATTCATCTCACCCGGCGCCAGCTGCTGCGCAGCGCAGGCGTTGCCGGCGCGTTCGCGGCGCTTTCCAGCAGCCCGATGGCCGCCGAGCTGGCCCGTGCGCCGCGACTGATTCCCTGGCGCAACTGGTCCGGCGGGCAGAGCTGCCTGCCGGCGGCACGCCTGGCGCCGCAGAGCCTGGACGAACTGGTGCAGGTCATTCGCCAGGCCCAGGGCAAGGTACGCCCGGTAGGCTCGGCGCATTCCTTCAGCGCCCTGGTACCCACCGATGGCACGCTGGTGTCGCTGGCCTACTTCAACGGCCTGCTCGGCCATGACGCCGACACGCTGCAGGCAGAATTCGCCGCAGGTACGCCCATGTCGCTCATGGGACCGGCGTTGAAGGAGATCGGCCAGGCCCTGCCGAACATGTCGGATATCGACTACCAGACACTGGCCGGGGCGATCTCCACCTCGACCCATGGCACCGGCGTCGGCTTCGGCTCCTACTCCACCGGCGTGACCGGCCTGCAACTGGTGACCGCCAGCGGCGACGTGCTGGACTGCGACGCCCAGCGCCATCCCGAGGTGTTCAACGCCGCGCGGGTATCCCTTGGCGCCTTCGGCATCGCCACCCGCGTGCGCCTGCAGAATCGCCAGGCGTTCCGCCTGCACGAACGGCAGTGGATCGCCAGCACCGAGGAGCTGCTGGAGGACGTGGAGAAGAACACACGCGAGAACCAGCACTGGGAAATGCAGGTGCTGACCCACTCCGACTACGCGCTGTCCATCGCCCTCAACGAGACCAGCGACCCGGCCACGCCGCCGCTGGACCCGGCCAAGGAGGGTGGCAACGAGTACGTCAGCATCATCGAGAACCTCGACAAGTACGGCAGCGACTTCCCCGCCGCGCGGCGCTTCCTGCTCAACAGCCTGCGCCATGTCGCCAGCTTCGACGACCGCATCGGCGACTCCTACGACATCTTCGCCAACGTGCGTAACGTGCGTTTCAACGAGATGGAGTATTCGGTCCCCGCCGAGCACGGCCCGGCCTGCCTGCGCGAGATACTCAAGCTGATCAACGACAAGGACCTGCGCACCTGGTTCCCCATCGAGTACCGCTACGTGAAGGCCGACGACATTCCCCTGAGCATGTTCGAGGGGCGCGACAGCTGCTCGATCTCCGTGCACCAGCACTACAGCATGGACCACCACAACTTCTTCGCCGCCGTCGAACCGATCTTCTGGAAGTACGCCGGCCGCCCGCACTGGGGCAAGCTGCACACGCTGAATGCGCGCACGCTGCAACCGCTGTATCCGCGCTGGAAGGAATTCACCGAGGTGCGCCGCGAGCTGGACCCGCAGGGCAAGTTCCTCAATGCCCACCTGTCATCGATCCTGGGCGTGGCCTGACAAGGAAGAACAACCCATGAAACGACGCAATTTCATCGTCGGCGCGGCGGGCGCGGGCGTTCTGCTCGCCGGTGCCGGCGCCTGGCTGCGACCGGGTGACCACGGCGCCCCCTACGACGACTACTTTGCCCGGCTGAACCGCGAGTTGCGCGAGCACGGGCCGATGCGCCCGGTGATGCTGATCGATCTCGACCGGCTGGACCACAACGTCGATGCAGTGATGCAGTCGGTGGCGCGCACCGGCAAGCACTTGCGCGTGGTGGAGAAGTCCCTGCCGTCGCCGCACCTGCTCGACTACATCGCCAAGCGCGCCGGCACGCGGCGGATGATGTCGTTCCACCAGCCTTTCCTCAATCATGATGCCGAGCGCTTCCCCGACTCCGACCTGCTGCTGGGCAAGCCGCTGCCGGTCGGTTCGGCGCAGCAGTTCTACGAGAATCTGCGTGGTCCCTTCGACCCGACCAGCCAACTGCAGTGGCTGCTCGATACTCCCGAGCGCCTGCAGCAGTACCTGGCGCTGGCACAAGGGCGCAATACCCGGCTGCGGATCAACATCGAGCTGGACGTCGGCTTGCACCGGGGCGGGGTGGCCGACCATGAGACCCTGGACAGGATGCTCACGATCATCGGCGCCAACCCGCAACACCTGGAGTTCGCCGGCTTCATGGGTTACGACCCCTTCGTCGGCATGGGCGTGCCCGAGATCCTCGGCTCGCCGGAGGATCTGTTCGCCAAGGTGATGACCCTGTATGACGGCTTCGTCGACTACGCCCGTACCCGCCATGCGCCGCTGTGGAAGCCGGGCCTGACGCTGAACACCGCCGGCAGCCCGAGCTTCCGCATGCACGAGAACGAACGCACCAGCAGCGAAGTGTCGGTGGGCTCGGCGCTGGTCAAGCCCACGCACTACGACCTGCCGTCGCTGGTGGAGCACCAGCCGGCCGCCTTTATCGCCACACCGGTTATCAAGAGCACCGGCCCGGTGCGGATTCCGGCGCTGGACGACAAGTCGAAACTGTTCTCCTGGTGGGACCCGAACCAGCGCGAGACCTTCTTCGTCTACGGCGGCAACTGGCTGGCCGAGCCCGAGTCACCCAGGGGATTGCAGTTCAACGGCCTGTACGGACGCAGCTCGAACCAGGAAATGCTCAACGGCTCCAGCGCCGTCGGGCTGAAGGTGGACGACCAGATATTCCTGCGCCCGACCCAGTCCGAGTCGATCCTCCTGCAGTTCGGTGACCTCCTGGCTGTGCGTGGGGGGCGTATCGTCGAGCAGTGGCCGGTTTACAGCTGAACCTGGCTAGCGGCGGAGAAACCCCCAGGCCAGCGGCCTGAGGTTTTTTCGCTGCGCGGTCGGAGCGTGAGCAGCCGGCCCTCCTGTCGTCGCCAGGCGTGCATGCGCAGACGCCGAGCGGCACTGCACCCGGCCGGGTTTGAACTAGTCTTGGAAAACGGCGGGACAGCCCCGGTCCCGCCCGTGGCTTTCGCCTGCGACGCGCACCGGCAGCGCGCCACGGGCTTGTCCGTCAGCCGGTCATCCAGCTCAGCAGGAAGGTTCGCATCATGGGACGCCGCACTCTCGCTTCCGTGTGCCTGTTGTTCGCGTTTCTGTTCTCCCTGGCTGCCCATGCCGCGCAGCCCGCATTGCCCGAGGCCAGGTTGACCCAGCAGGAAGAGGCGGAGGTCCGGGCGATGGTGCTGCCGGTGCCGCCAGCCTGGAAAGGCGATCTGGACGGCATGCGCGAGCGCCGCCTGGTGCGCATCCTCGTTCCCTACAGCCGGACCTTCTTTGCCGTGGACCGCGGCCGCCAAGGCGGCATCAGCTACGAGCTGGGCAAGGCCCTGGAGGCCTGGCTGAACAAGCAGTACCCCTACGCGGAGAAATCCCTGCAATGGCGCGTCCTGTTCATTCCCACCCCCCGGGACCAGTTGATGCCGCAGTTGCAGGCCGGCGTCGGCGACATTGCCGCCGGGGGCCTGACCATCACCGATAGCCGCCTGCAGTCGGTGGACTTCGCCGCGCCGTTCGCCATCGGCGTCAAGGAGGTGGTGGTGACCGCGCCGGGCCACAAGCCGCTGGGCAGCCTGGAGGAACTGGCCGGGCAGGAGCTCATGGTGCGCCCATCGAGCAGCTACTACGAACACCTGCAGTCGCTCAACGAGTCCTTCAACGGGAAAGGCCTGGCACCGATAGCGGTCAAGGCGGCCGACGAAAACCTCGAGTCTGAAGACCTGCTGGAGATGGTCAATGCCGGGCTGATTCCCGCTACAGTGGTGGACCTGTACATCGCCCGGGCCTGGAGCGCGTTGTACCAGCAGATGCAGGTGCACCAGGACCTCGTGATCAATGCCCAGGGCTCCGAGTTCGCCTGGGCGGTTCGCAAGAACAGCCCGCAGCTGCTGAAGGCGCTGGACGCCTTCGTGCAGACCCACAAGGTCGGCACGACCTTCGGCAACTCCCTGCGCAACAAGTACGTGAAGAACAGCAAGCGCCTGTTCGACGCGACCTCGGAAGCCGAGATGAAGAACTTCCGCGACATGGTCGGGCTGTTCCAGAAACACGCCGGGACCTACGACTTCGACTACCTGATGCTGGTCGCCCAGGGCTTCCAGGAGTCGCAGCTGAACCAGAAGGCGCGCAGCTCGCGTGGCGCGGTCGGGGTCATGCAGATGAAACCCAGTACCGCGGCGGACCGCTCGGTGGCCATCCGCGGCATCGACAAGAGTGCGGACAAGAACATCGAGGCCGGCACCAAGTACATGCGCCTGTTGGCCGACAAATACCTCAACGACCCGCAGCTGACGCCGCTGAACAAGACGCTGATGACATTCGCCGCCTACAACGCCGGGCCCGGCAACCTGATGAAGTTCCGCCGCCTGGCTCAGGAATCCGGGCTCGACCCGAACATCTGGTTCGGCAACGTCGAGCACGCCGCCGCACGCGTGGTAGGGCGTGAAACCGTCGACTACGTCGGCAACATCTACAAGTACTACGTGGCTTACAAACTGGCGGAAGACAACAATCAACGGCGACAGGCAGAGCAGCAGTAAGCGTCCGGCAGGAAAGCTGAGGAACGCTCGCCATTGCCGGCGCCTGGTGGTTGTGTTGCTGAGAAGATGTTAGCTCCGGCCGATTGCAACGCCCGGCTAGGGGCGGAGAGTGGAGCGGAGGGGACCTACGATGGACGGCTCCCCAGATTCGACATTGAATAACTGACTGCTACATCATCACTTGTCACCAGATTGGCTGCTGCTCTAGTGCATGGATCTTCAGCATCTTTACTCGACAGGTCTGTCGGCCAGAGCTTTTCACCTGGCCCCCTGTTGCTCCGCCTACTTGTTATTGAGAGCAGCTTGCATAGCTGGCACAGCTTCCTTTTTGTAAAGGAGCTTTGCGAGCTAATTTATTTCTGCAGCGTAGCTATTGATATGGTCGTTTTGTACGCCCATGGCAGTAGAGAGAAATTCTCTTGTGGCGTCAGCTGACTCAAGATTGAATCCAATACTGATTGATGCGTACCCTGCGTTATCGTAATGTGCTTCCGTCTTGTATTCCCGGCAAAATGCAAGAGTCTAGCAGTGTAATCCTTGTATTGCTCCTTGCTTATTGGCGTAGCTTTCATGACTGAGACCCTTGTTTAGATTATTTTAATTGTGCAAATCTCGCCTGCTCCCAGAGGTATAATCTTGGGTGCTTCATTAAGTGGCACTGGTTTGTATATTGCAATGGATGTCAGAAGCGTTGAGCTAGTCGCGGACTCGAAGCGATAATCTAGCTGATAGGTTTGATTATGATAAATTACACTCCTTCCATTTATAATTATCGGCCGCCCGAGTTCGTCGCTGAATTCAGTGTCAGGGAGGTGATTTGCATCAACTACATAAGCTGATTCGTCATTGAACGGATACTCACCATTGTATATTATCACTTGCTCTTTTTGCTTATCATTATTTATGTCTAATTCCGAGATTCTAAATTTTATTTTCCCTGCATAAATCGCATCTATTACTGGCTTTAGCGTTTCCCATGTTATCTTTCTTAACTTGCCTCCTTTTCCGTATGTTGCAAGATATAATCCGGCAGAGAGTTCTGGAGATAATGGTTCACCTGTAGGTCTTGTCATCCTTGCAAGGTTCTCTTGGAACCTGCTTTTTGGTACTCCATGCTGATTTCCATTGATTTGGAATTCTTTGCAAAGCTCTATGCCGTCGTCACTCGCTGGAGCTGCTATCAATGTTGTTGATATGAGGGTTGTATATATTCCGCAAAGTATCCGACTTGCTTTTTGTTTGGTCATTTTGACTTATTCTCTTTTCAGCTCGGTTTGTCAGCGTTCCGATATGCTTTCGTCTGCATGCTTCTTGAGTGGGCTCATGCGGGTGTTGATTGAGCGTATCCAGTGCCGACGTGTGGAGCTATTCCGGGGAGGACTCAAGGTGCACAGCTTGCAGAAATTCGGCCGCCAGCTCATGTGCCCAGGAACGTCCATTCAGACCTGAGAGATAGGCGCAATGGCTGCCGCGTGCGGTAACCACCAGCAGGGTTCTTGGCATACGCGCCATAGCCTGTTGGTGATCTCTGACGTTGCCTACCACGCACACCGGGTCATCTTCAGCGTTGAGAACCAGCAGCGGAATGCTCACGTTCGCCATCACGCCCATCGGGTTGCAGTTGTCGAGGAATGACTGCTGGCTGGGATAACCCGCGCACTCATACAAGTGCCGATGAAATTCGTCCAGGCTCTGCGCGCCTTCCAGCGATTCGAGGCTGGGCAAATGCGCCAATGCCTCTCGATGGGGGGTAACGAACTGGCGCACAAGTTTCCTTGCCATCAGACGGGTGTATGGGGCTTTGGCCCGCGCGAAGGCCACCCGAATGTCGTAACCCGGACAGTAAGCGAAAGCGCCGCGCAGGGGAGTATTCACTCCCATCTCGCCCAGATAGCGAGTTAGCAGGCCGGAGCCGGCCGAGATGCCCGCCGCGTAGAGGGGGGATTGCGGATAGCGTTCGCTGATCAGCTGGAGTTGTTCACGCAGATCGCCGGTATCGCCCATGGTATTGAACCTCGGGGTGGTCAGCGGTAATCCGCCGTGGCCACGACGCTCGCACAGCACGACTCGCCATCCCGTCAGACGCTGCAGGTCGCGAACGAAGGCCCGCATACTCTGGGGTGATCCGGTGATCGTGTGCAGTACTACCAGAGTCGGCTTCTGCTTCGGCAATTCACTCCCCATCCAGTGAAGTGCCGTCGTGCCTCCGTCGGCCATGCGCAAGGTATCGACCCGATCGTAGTTCAGCCTGGGCGCGAAAGCCTTCTTCAGGCCCAGCCCGAGGAGTTGCAGATGCCCGTTGAACAGCCAGGGGGTGGCCCAGAATCTCCTGGTGAGACGCGGTATCCGGGCGACCAGATTCTGGTTCTCGATGTTGGCCTGATAGATCAGCTGTGGCTTGCGCGCCGCCGTGCGGAAATAGTGAGTGGCAAAGCCAGCGGCGAGCAAAGCTGGGATAGCGAACCAGATATTCATTAGGTGTCCTCAGGCAACCAACAGGCTATTCGATATCCGCAGAGGCTGATCGCAGCTGCGGATATCGAATAGCCCCCACATCGCGGGCAGTCCACGCGTAGTTTGCCGGCGCCTTGCCGTGGATGGCCATGCCCCAGCAGACGGAATCACGCATTTTTCCGGCCTGGCCCTGGATGCAGAGCGGCCCGACCCGTTGGAGTAGCGGTCAGGCCGGGTAAAGCTTGAATCAGTACCGATAAGTGAACTGGGTAACCAGGCCCTGCCCGGAGTTTTTGTAGCTCGCGCTGTACGAAGGCTTCAGAGCGCTCTCATCCGATTGGGAAACCGATGCCCTCGACTCCCGGATATAGCCGTAGGCCAGGTCCACGGTGAAGTCTGCCGAGGGGCTATAGCCCACGCCCAAGGCGATGCTCTTCCGATTTCCGGTCGGGATCCGCACGTTCCTGTTCTGGTTATCGGTCGGGGAAGGGTCGTACGCAAAGCCGGCACGCAGCGTCACCTCAGGTGACATCTGGTAGGCACCGCCCACGGCGAACGACCAGGTGTTGTGCCAATTCAGCGGTTCGGTGATCTGCGCAAGCCGCGAGCCCACTGCGGAGGACGGCACGCCGCTGTTATTGACCTCGATTTTCTCCAGACGCTCCCAGCGACTCCAGACGGTGCCGAGATAGCCCGTCCAGCGATCATCGAAGTGGTGAGTAATGGAGGTGTCGATTGTTTCGGGGAGCGTGATATCCAGACGCCCATCGTACTTGCCGTTGACCCCAAGAAAGGCGGGGGCGTCGGTGACTTTCGTGGTGCCTTCAAGGTGGTAATCCACCTTCGAGTGATAGGTCAGCCCCCAGGTGGTGTTATCAGTGATATCCGCCAGAATGCCAACGTTGTAGCCGATAGCAGTGTCGTCGCCGGACACTGAAATCCGCGTGTCGGTGCCGTTGTTCAGCGCTCCGGTGGCCAGGTAGTTCTGCAGCTTTCCATCGATGCGGTTGAAGGTAGGGCCCGCGCCAATCGAAATGCGATCGTTGATCCGCAGGGCAAGGGTTGGCTGTAGCGTGATGACCTTGGCCGCACTGTAGGAACCGAAGTAGCGACCCTGGTAACTGTCCTCATAGTCGTTGGTCAGGCCCGCCGGGACATAGAGACCGATGCCTGCAGTGAACCTGTCATTCACCGGGGTGGAGAAAAAGCCAAACGGTATGGCAGCCGAAGGCACCGAATCTCCCTTGTTGGTGCCATTCGCGGCGCCATGGGCATCGTTGATATCGACATTGGCCTCTACCAACGCGAAGCCACCGCTTATCTCGGTCCGGGAGATTTTGCTCAGCCCGGCCGGATTGCTGTAAAGGGTGCTGGCATCCAGCGCAGAGGACGAGCGCCCCGCGTAGGCAGTGCCTGCGGCGCTCGCACTTTGTTCGTTGAGATAGACGCCATTGGCAAGAGCCGAGGTTGACAGCCCGAGCGAGCAGGCAATGAGACGGCGAATGGCGAGAAGGGCACAGGAGGGCATATGGCGCGCAGGCGCCGACAACTGAAGCAATTTCATCGATAAACCTTGTTCTTGTAATCTGGCTGCGCGGGCAACTGTCCTGTTCATTCGCGCAGCAGGCACGGGGCACGTAGCTGTCGAGCGGCGCCGGGCTGGCGCCGAGTTGGCTAGATCGCGAGTTGTTGCTCGCTGAAATCCCATAGCGCCCGGGATAGCGAGTCGTTTTGAGCAAGCGGGGAAGGAGACTGGGTTCGGCAGTTTTCGTAGTACAGCCCCGATTGAGTGGAGGCTTCGAATGACGTCGCGCAGTACAGGCTGGTTTTTGCCCCCTCTTCGGGCGACTTGAACACTCGCTTCAACAACCACTGCAAGGGGCGGGGCAGGGTGCGCCATACGTCGGTGCCAACCACGCCTGGATGCAATGAGTAAGTCGTCACACCAGTCCCTTCCAGGCGTTTGCCGAGTTCTCTTGCAAACAGCAGGTTGGCCAGCTTGGCGACCCCATACTCCCTCAGCCCATTGCTGGAAACGGTTGGCCTGCGGACTGCTTCGAAGTCGATGGATTTCACATGTCGGTGAGCTTTGCTGGAGACGACTACGACCCGTGCCGGTGCCGACTCCTGCAGGCGTGGCAACAGCAACCTGGTCAGCAGGAAATGGCCCATGTGGCAGGTGCCGAAAGCCAGTTCGAAGCCGTCTCGAGTCTGCCCTTTCTGGCCGGCCAGGCCTGCGTTTGCGACGAGCAGATGCAGCGGCAGATTTCGCTCCAGGAATGACTGGGCGCAGCGTCGTACCGACGCCAGATCAGCAAGGTCCAACTCCAGGAATTCAACTTGCGCTCGCCCGGCGCAAGCAGCCTCGATTTCCCGTAGCACCGGTTCGGTTCGCTCCCTGGAGCGGCACGCCAGGAAAACCTGGTAGCCGTTCTTCGCCAAGGCACTGGCGGTCGCTTTTCCGATGCCAGTATTGGCACCTGTTACCAACGCGACCCTTGTGGCCGGAGACACTGATTGCATGGCAGCCTCGTCACGATGAAGGTTGGGCGCAGAACGCTGCACCATTGCTCTGGTATTCCGTTTGCGCGGGTTAATGGCGCTTGAGCAGGTCCAGCGCGACGTCGACGATCATGTCTTCCTGGCCGCCGACCATGCGGCGCTTGCCCAGCTCGACGAGGATGTCCACGGCCTTGATGCCGTACTTGGCCGAGGCCACTTCGGCATGGCGCAGGAAGCTGGAGTAGACCCCGGCGTAGCCCAGGGCGAGGGTTTCGCGATCCACGCGCACTGGTCGATCCTGCAGCGGACGCACCAGGTCATCGGCCGCATCCATCAGCGCATAGAGATCCGTGCCGTGGTTCCAGCCCAGCTTGTCCGCGGCAGCGATGAACACCTCCAGCGGTGCATTGCCCGCCCCGGCGCCCATGCCGGCCAGGCTGGCATCGATGCGATCACAGCCTTCCTCGACGGCAGCGATGGAGTTGGCCACGCCAAGGCTGAGGTTGTGGTGGGCGTGGATGCCGGTCTCGGTTTCGGGTTTGAGTACGGCCTTCACCGCTCGGAAGCGCGCACGGATGTCGTCCATGTTCATCGCCCCGCCGGAGTCGACGACGTAGATGCAGGTGGCGCCGTAGCTTTCCATCAGCCTGGCCTGGCCAGCCAGGTCCTCGGGAGTCTGCATGTGGCTCATCATCAGGAAGCCCACGGTGTCCATGCCCAGTTCGCGGGCGTACTCGATGTGCTGCCTGGAGACGTCCGCCTCGGTGCAGTGAGTCGCGACGCGGACCACTCGGGCGCCGGCGTCATAGGCCGCCTTCAGGTCGTGAAGGGTGCCAATCCCTGGCAGTAGCAGCGTGGCGATCCTGGCGTGGTTGACCACATCCGCTGCCGCTTCAATCCATTCCAGATCGGTGTGTGCGCCGAAGCCGTAGTTGAACGAGGAGCCCTGCAGGCCATCGCCGTGGGCCACTTCGATGGAGTCGACCTTGGCCTTGTCGAGGGCGGCGGCAATCGCGCGAACATCGTCCAGCGAATACTGGTGACGGATCGCGTGCATGCCGTCACGCAGGGTTACATCGGAGATATAGAGTTTCTTGCTCATGCCGAAGCTCCCAGCGCCTGGGCCATGCGCTCGGCGGTGGCCAGCGCGGCGGAGGTCATGATGTCGAGGTTGCCGGCATAGGCCGGGAGGTAATGGGCAGCGCCTTCGACTTCGAGGAACACCGAAGTCTTCAGGCCGGAGAACTTGCCGTGGCCGGGGATGTGCAGCGGCGCGGACTCGGGAATGACGTCGAACTGCACCTTCTGCTTGAGGCGGTAACCCGGCACGTAGGCCTGCACTGCCGCCGCCATCTCCTCGATGCTCGCCTCGACCTTTGCCTGGTCAACCGCCTCGCTGAGCACATACACGGTGTCGCGCATGATCAGCGGCGGTTCGGCCGGGTTCATGATGATGATCGCCTTGCCCCTGGCAGCGCCGCCGATGACTTCGATGGCCTTGCTGGTGGTCTCGGTGAATTCGTCGATGTTGGCGCGGGTGCCGGGGCCTGCGGACTTCGAAGCGATGGAGGCGATGATCTCGGCGTAGTGCACCTTCGCCACACGCGATACCGCGGCAACCATCGGGATGGTCGCCTGGCCACCGCAGGTCACCATGTTCACGTTCAGAGCCTTGAGGTGTTGCTCCAGATTGACCACCGGCACGCAGTAGGAACCTATTGCGGCCGGGGTCAGGTCGATCACGCGAAGATCGGGCTTGTGGCCCCGAAGGAATGCATCGTTCTTCACGTGGGCGCCGGCGGAGGTGGCATCGAAGACGAAGTCGATCTCCTTGAAGATCGGCAGGTGGATCAGTCCTTCTACGCCTGCGTGGGTGGTTGCGACGCCCAGTCGTGCTGCGCGTGCCAATCCATCGGAAGCCTGGTCGATACCGACCATGGCAGCCATTTCCAGGTGCTGCGCATTGCGCAGGATCTTGATCATCAGATCGGTGCCGATGTTGCCCGAGCCGATAATCGCGGCTTTGCGTTTAGTGGCCATGGTCTGCTCTCAAGTGGGAAGAAATACGCCGTCGGGCGTCGAACTGAAGAAGTGTGTCGAGACGCTGCCGACTCCCTCGATGGTGGCGGTAAAGCGGTCCCCGACCTTGACGGGCACCATGGGGCCGAGAGCGCCGGTCAGAATCAGATCCCCCGCCAGCAGCGGCGTCCCCAGCGAAGCCATCTTGCGGGCTAACCAGACCGCAGCATTGAGCGGGTGGCCAAGGCACTCGCGGCCACGGCCGCTTGAGACTTCCTGGCCGTTCAGCGTCATCCGCATCTGACAGTCGAGCAGGTCCAGCCCCTCCAGCCGTCGAAGCGGCCCGCCCAGCACATAGGCGCCACAGGAGGCGTTGTCAGCGACCGTGTCGACGTAGCGAATGTCCCAGTTGCGAATGCGGCTGCCGACGATCTCCAGAGCAGGAAGTACCCATTGCACTGCGGCGCAGAGCTCATCGAACGTGGTATCTGCCTGTGGCAGGTCGTGCCCCAGCACCAGAGCGATCTCTGCCTCGATCTTCGGTTGCATGACTCGCTCGATTGCGACCCCCTGTTGTTCGCCGTAGCACATGTCGGCAAACAGGGTTCCAAAGTCAGGCTGATCCACACCCAACTGGGCTTGCACCTTGGGGTTGGTCAGGCCGATTTTCCGCCCCACGATGCGGCGGCCGGTGCTTTGCCAGTGCTCCACGTTGATGCGCTGGATGGCGTATGCCGCGTCACCATTGTCCAGGCCCAGTTCGGTTCGCAGCGGTGCAAGGGCTTCTCCCTGCTGCTCTGCATGGCGCAGGTCGGCGGCAAGCCGTTCGAGCATTTCGCAGGTCAGGCTCATGCGGACTTCCTCATGGGCCGTGGTTCGGTGGTGGAGCCGATAAGCGCGGCAGACCAGCCGATCTGGCGACCGAGTTCTTCGATGGCGGCATTCAGCTTGTCGCCCGAGACGACGGCAAAGGCGAACTTGTCCGGCCGGATGATGGCGACCGCATTGTGTTTCGCGCCGGAGCGCTTGAACCACTTGAGCATTTCCTCGCCGACTTCCTCGACTTCAACCAGGCCGGCGGGAGTGCGGCATTGAATGTCCTTGCCCTGAGGCCGGCCACCGAAGGGGAACAGGCTCAGGTAGTTGACCCCCTGTGCCGCGAGCACCGCGCGGGACTGTCCGTTGAGGAAGTCCTGGGGGTTCACGCCAAGGCCAATCAGCGCAAAGTCGTCACCCAGGAGGCTGTCGAGCAGCACTCTCTTGCCCTTGAAGGTTCGGACATGAGGCTGGGGGATCATCTTGCCTTCGACGGATCGACGATTACGGCGCGCAATCCCCAGGTAGGTATCGCTCTTGTAGGTCGGCGTCGGCTTGAATCCGCCTTCGCGGATCCACTTGCCAATGATCGGTGTGGCCTGGAGCGTCCTGGCCGTAAAGTTTCTCAGCGTGGCCTTCAGCGGGTGGGCCATCGACACGAAGTCCTTCATCACAACCGAGATGTCGATCATCGCTTTGGCATGGTGGTAGCGCTCCCGCCCATAGGTATCCAGAAGCGCTTCTGCCGCTCTGCCTCTGAGGACCGAATCGAGCTTCCAGGCCAGGTTGTAAGCGTCTCGAACGCCAGAGCTCATGCCTTGCCCCATGAACTGCGGGGTCATGTGCGCCGCGTCACCCGCGAGCAGTACTCGCCCTCGGCGCCACTCCTGTGCGACCAGGGCATTGAAGGTATAAACGAGGCGACGTTTGATTTCGAACTTGTCCGGGTCGACGTGTCGACTGATCAGTTTGCGGACGGTCGCCGGGTCCTCCATGTACTCCTTGGTCTGGCCGGGCATGAGCATGAACTCGAAGCGGTGGAACCGGCCTGGCTGCGGACAACTGACGGTCGGACAAACCGGATCACAGACGAAGTTGAAGTAGGGGATGTGGCGCAGCGCTTCCTCGCCATCCTTCAGCTCTAGGTCAACCACCAGCCAAGGTTCCGGGAAGTTCTTGCCGTCCATCTTGATACCGAGCGATTCGCGGACGGTGCTCCGGCCACCGTCCGCGCCGACCAGGTAACGGGCGCGAATTGCCTGAGGATCGAGGTCGATATCGTGCTCGCTACGCGCGTCGCTGCTTTCGCTGAAGCGGAAGGTGCGGGTGGCCTGGTGAGTAATGGTCACCCAATCGCTGTTCTGCTCGAAGGCGATGAGCTCGCGCCCCCGACGAATCTGGACGTTGGGATAGCGCTGGAGCAGTTCCGTCAGGCGGGTTTCCAGCCAGGGTTGGTAGAGGAAGTTGATCACCGGCCAGCCGAACGGACGTTTCAGTTGCCAGTACTGGCCCAGCACGCGGCCGTCTGCGAAGGTCCACTGTGCCGGCGTGTCGATCTGCATGTCGGCCGCAAGTTCGTCGGCGACGCCGGCGGACTGCATGATTCGCATGCATTCATCGTCGGTGTATACGGCACGAGCGTTCCCGTAGAAGGTGGGCTCGCGCTCCAGCACGATGACCGACAGGCCGCGCTTCCCTAGCAGGTGCGCCAGAGTGGCACCGGTTGGACCCAGGCCCGAAATCACGACATCAACGGTTTCGCTGTGCAGCTTGTTGTTATTGTCCATCTCCAGCGTGTCTCCCTAGAGCGGTGAAAATTCAGTGTTGAAAAGCGAGCGGATGCCGCGGCCGAAGTTGCCCAGGTTGGTCGTCAGCTTTTTCCAGCGGGTTTGCTTTTCAGGCTTGTGTCCCCACAGGCTGATGCCTTTGTAGGACGTCGTGAGCCAGGTTTCTTCAACGACTTCCAGGGCATTCCAGCCGAGCTCCATCTCGAAGCCCGACGGGGTCATGACGTAGAAGGACTGCTCGCGATCATTGGGGTGCTCGCCGATCTCATGGGCCATTTCGAAGCCCAGCTTGCGGCAGCGAAGGAAGGCATCGGTGAGCCCGCTGACAGATGTCGTCAGCAGATTCATGTGCTGGACTCGAGTGCGAATCGGATCCATGGGCAGGTCTTTGACGACAGCGATCGCAATCGAGTGATGACGCGGATTGACTCGGAAGAAATCAATGTCCAGCGTGACGCCGGCAATGCGCTCAACGATGTGATCGCTATGCCGTGCATCGAACACCTCCTGCCAGAAGCGGCGCATCTGCTCGGGCTTTCGCGAGGTAATGGCCAGGTGTCCCATGCCCATTTCCCCGGTTATGAATCCGGGGCTGAGCATCTCGAGAGGGCGGTCGTCAGTGAGTGGCTCGGTAAATAGCTCGATCGCGAGCCGTTTCGGCCCAATGACCCTCCAGAACTCACGGACACCCCGCTCGGCGGCCTGGTGTGGCGACCCTTTGGTTGCCACGATCCCAAGCTTCTTCAGCCGTTGAAGCACCTCATCCAGGGTGCTCCGGTCACGCAGCTGCCAACCAACAGCAACCAGGTCCTCGGTTGCGCCGCGCTTAACAATGATCCGCCGCTGGTGTTCATCCATGCGGTAGGCCAATACCTCCGAGTCGGCCTGCGCTTCGTGCAAGCCGATGCCAGCCTTGAGCAATGCACGCCAGCGATCCATCCGTTCGGATTCGATAACCGCGTACCCCATGCTACTGGCGCCGAAGATGTCCCGAGCCATATCGATATCCTCCTCAGGACTTGGGCGTATTTACCGCCAGGAAGGAGGCGCTGATGGCGTTGAACTGCTCGGCACGCTCCCATTGCACCCAGTGGCCGGTCTTGGCGAACAGGTACAAATCGCAGTTGGGCATGCGCTTGAGGAGGGTGGTGCCACCGCTCGGGCGGTTCACCAGGTCTTCCGTTCCCCAGAGAACCAGGGTGGGGACCTGGCAGAGCTTCAGGCGATGATCGCGAGTGAAGTCCATGCGGATCGCCGCACCGAGGCTTGGTGGGCGCCGCAGCGGAGGTTGTTTCACGACTTCCGGATCGATGCTTGAGCGATAGCGCTCCTCGATCATGGCGTCCGATACCTGGCTGCCGTCGTAAACCAGATAGTCACGGATGAAGTGCGTGAGCTTTTCCAGGGATGGACCATCGCCGTTGTAATAGTCCAGCAACAGCTTGAGCCCGGGAGTAGGGAGGCCTCGCGTGGTGTTGATACCACCAGGCCCCATGAGAATCAGCCCCGATACTCGGCCAGGTGCCTCCAGAGCCATCCGCAGGCCACAGGCGCCGCCCAGCGAGTTGCCGATGATGTGCGCGCTCTTGATGCCAAGCACGTCCAGCAGAGCAAGCATGGAGCTGGCAAGGTCGCCAAACGGATCGTCACGGTTCACGCCCTTGGACGACTTGCCGTATCCGGGCATATCCACGACCAGCACGCGGAATTGCTCGGCCAGTGCGTCGATGTTGCGCGAGTAGTTGGAGAGGCCGGAGGCACCCGGGCCGCCACCGTGAAGCATGAGCAGCGGATGCCCGGTGCCCTTCTCCGCGACGAAGATCTGACGCTTGCCGACCACGACACTGCGGGTCTGCAGCTCGGAAATGGTTTCTTTCATGTTCACTGCGTTGCTCCTGTTGTTATGGGGCCTGGCGGCGCGTGCGAAGCATGGAGCTACTTTAAGTCATTATTGTCTCCATGTGAACAGTAGTGTTCACATGGAGGGCGAATTAATGCCACGCGCCGGGTGTTCAGAGCGAAAGGGAGGGTTAGCGGACGCCGGCGTTGCGCAGGGCGGTGGGGGTGTAGTCGGCCCCGCTGGCCTTGAATCCGAACTCCACCGCGGATTTCTCTTCGTTGGTCATGCCGGAGACGAGGTAGCGTCCGTTGATCAGGTCGTAGAGCGCCTCGACGCCCAGCCAGGGAATCTGCCTGTCATACAGCGGCGTCATGAAGCTTTCGCCAACTCGCCAGAGGGTGCCACGACCGTCGTAATGCTCGGCGACCATCGCCTGCCAGGTGTCTTCATCAATGAACAGGACGCGCTTGGCATAGATGTGCCGTTCGCCAGGCTTGAGCGATGCCTCCAAGGCCCAGACCCTGTGCTTTTCATAGCGAACCAGGTCCTGGTTCATGTGGCCGGGTTGAAGGATTTCGGCGTATTTGTGCGCCGGCGATTCCAGTTCGAAATTGTTGTAGGGAATGTAGAGCTCGCGCTTGCCAAGCAGCTTCCACTCGTAGCGATCCGGGGCGCCGTTGAACATGTCGAGGTTGTCTGCGACGCGCTGCCCATCGGAGGCGGGGTAGGGACCGTCATAGGCGATCTGCGGGGCACGGCGGACGCGACGCTGCCCGGCGTTATAGATCCATGCCATGCGAGGCTCTTTCACCTGATCCAGCGTCTCGTGAACGAGCACAACGTCGCCGGCCAGGCGGGCAGGCGCGGTTACCAGTTGCTTGTAGTAGAAGAGTACGTTGCTCTCCTTGCCCGGGTCGAAGTCACTGAGCTGATCCCGATAGGTGAATTGCTGCTTGAAGTAAACCGGAGTGAAGGTGCCGTTGGAGGTGGGGACAGCCTGCACATGGTTGCGCTGCGCACTGCCTCCGCGGTACCGGGTGATGTGGTTCCAGAGAACCTCGATGCCACTCTGTGGAATAGGGAAGGGGATTGCGGTCTGGAAATCCTGCAGACCGTTACCGCCGCCTACCAGGCTTGCCTTGCGGGCGTTGGCTGCCACAGCCTTGAAGACCGCTTCGGGATAGGTCGCTGAACGATGGCTCGGATAGATGTTCATGCGGTAATCCGGGTAGCGCTTGAACATTGCCTGCTGCCCGCTGGAGAGATTGGCGGCGTACTGCGCCAGGTTCTGCGCCGTGATGGTGAAAAGCGGCTTCTCGCCGGCAAAGGGGTTGCTGAGGCGGCCATCGGCGCCACGTTGCCCCGCATTGGTCGGCAGCCCGCCAGTCCACGGCGGAATGCTTGCGTCGGCGTTGCCGGCTTTCTCTGCTCCCATGGGCGTCAGGCTGGTGCCGAGCTTCTGGGCTTCCACTTCAGAGACTGCAGCGAAGGCATGCAGCGGGACAGTCAAGGCTGCGCCGAGCAGCGCGATACGCAAGGAGGAATTTTTCATTGTTGTTCTCCGTTAGAAGGAAACGCCGACGCTGAGCGCGACGAAGTCTCTGTCGACGTTGACGTTGTAATCACCGCCAAAGAAGTTGGTGTACGAAAGGCTCGCGTTATAGGTGTTGAGGTAGGTGGCATCGAGTCCGACGCTGGCGGCCTTGGAGCCCTCGTTGAATCCTGGTTCGGGGCCGTATCCGTCTACGTCGTGCGACCAGGCCAGGTTCGGTTTGAGCTCCAGCCCCTGGATGACGTTGGAGTACTCCCAGATGGCGCGCGCGCGGTATCCCCACGCATCCGACGTGGTGAATCCATCGTTGCTGCAGTACTCCGGCGTTGCGCTGGTGGAGGTGCACACGCTGTTATCCGGATAGATCGCGCCACCGCCATAGGCCGTGCTGCGTCCATATCGCAGGCCACCTCTACCTTCGAGTCCGCCAACGTGCACGTATCCGACTTCGCCGATCAGAGTCAGGCGATCGGCCCCCATGACCTGGTCAAAGAAATGCGTGGCAGTGACCTGGGCCTGGGTAACCTCTTTGCGCCGATAGCCAGCGATGGCGGTTGAGTTCTGAAGGTCGATTGCGCCTGAGGACAGCAGTGGCGAGAGCGCTGTGATCCCCGTTCCTGCTGTGATCAGGTCGTACGGGTTGATCTGCAGCGGCATGTTGGGGCGATAGCTGACCTCCCCGGCGAGCGTGGTTCCGGTGGGCAGGCTGGTGCTGAAGCTCAGGCCGTACAGGCGGACATCTTCGGGGTAGTCGACGTAGTACTTTGAGGTTCCGAGCCGGTAGGCCTGCGCCAGGCTCTGGCCAGCCGCCGAACCCAGCACTGCCGAGCAGGCTGCAGCCGGAACGCCCAGGTTTCCGCAGAGTTCCGGGGCGAAACCCATATCCGCGGCATGCGGGCTGGTCACAGCGCTGATGTAAGGCATGCGGCTGTGATAGTTCATGAAGTAGGCGCCGAATTCGCTGTCCCACTGCGGGGCGAACCAGCGCAACGCCATGCCCCATTGGCCGCTATCACGCGGGTCGTTGTCATGCGCCCGCGGAATCTCGATCCCTTCGCTGGTCAACTTGATCCCGAACGGAGACAGCGCCTGCTGGGCAAGCGGGTTCTGGTAGATCACCGGCCCTACGGGCAAGCCACCACAGCCATCGGCAACGACATCGTTACCGGAGAAGAAGGTCCCGCAGTTATCGATGACGGTCTTGTCCCATCCGAACTGGTAGAACATCTCCGTGGAGAAGCTCTCGCTCAGGCTTTGAGAGAGATAAAACATGTTGACCGGCACCAGGCCTTCCTTGATCTCGGAGCCGGGGCGGCGGAAGGAAGAGACGTCTACCGGGTTGATGGCGTTGATGCCGCCCTGGATGAAGGTGCTTTCCCCCCAGTTCACGACTTGCTTGCCGAGCTTCACGACGCCGGGCAGTTCGTGAATCTCGTAGTTGTGGTAGACGAACGCGTCGAGAAACTCCGCGCCAGCGGATTTCGCTGCCTCCTCGCGCCCGCTGTCGCTGATGTTTTTGTAGCGCCGGTCTTCATCCTTGAGGACGAAGTCATACCAGTACTTGCCGCGGACAAACACGCCGCTGTCCGCATACTTCAGCTCAAGGTCGTGGATGCCTTTGAAGACCCTCGAGATGCTGTCGCCCTCGCGGAAGTTGAGCTTCCCGTCATCAACGCTGCGGCTGTGCAGCAACTTGGCCTTGGGGTTCTGAGTTGACCAGGATGAGCCTATGGACAGTGAGGAGTCGAACTGCCCCTCGATCTCTCCAATATTGAAGGTCACCGCATGAGTGGCCGGGATGTACAGGGCGTACAGGCTGAGTGCAGCGGTAATGCGCAAGGGTCGGAAGAGCGAGGGACTTGCCCGTTTCATGTCAAAGCCTCTTTTTGTTGTTTTCGACTTTCCAGGGGGTGCACGCTGCCCCTGCGCCCTTGACGGGGCACAGCGGGATCGATCGGTGGTGTTAGCGGCGTGTCGCCGCGACTGTCAGGGGCTCGGCGCTCGGCAGGAAAGCGCCCGGAGGGGGAGGGGGTGAAGGAGGTCTTTCATTGTTGTTCTCTCCTTTTTTTGGCAATAAGCGTCCCCGCGGCGCGCAATCGCGCGCCGTTCAGGCAGTGGGACGTTCTGCGGGTTTCAGTCGATGCTGGGCAAGGCCGGTAGTGGCGTGTTGGCAAAGGCGCGCGCCTGTTCAGCCTCGACGCCCAAGGCGCGCAGCACCAGTTCGGCCGTATCGGCGCTGACGTCTCTCCAGGTCTTGTGACCTTCAAGAACCAGCGTGATGGCAATCAATACCGAGCCGGCAATCATGCCGATGACCGAGATCATCTGCTCCGGACGGAAGCTGTAGCGGTGTTTGGCCAAGCCATCGAGAACGTCACGAACGGGAGGGCCGTCCCACATTTTCTGCAGCGAGACGCTGGTCGCCGAGTAGCGCACCAGGAACGCTCCCCAATGGGGCTCTTCGTGAGCGCGACGAATGTAGAAACGAATGCCATTGGCCAGACGCTGCGCGGGATCCAGATCGGGTGCAGCACTCTGCCCGACGCGTTCGTTCATCTCTGCTGCCAGCTGGCTCGCGACATCCTCGAGCAGCGTGTCGATCGACTCGAGTTTCTTGTAGATCGTGCCGCGCGCTACCCCGGCTGTCTGGGCCAGCTCGCTCACGTTGATATCGTCCATGCGGCGTTCAGCGAAGATGCGAATGGCCGCTTCATGGATGCGTTTTTCGATCGAACTCATAGTGGAATCCTGTCTTTGCTGGTCACGAGTGAACAATTGTGTTCACGGGGAGTCAAGGGATTTTTTGAAGCTTCGCCATGCTTATGGGCCATTATGCGCTCGATGATCGATATTGACACTCTGTGAACAGTGGTGTTCATATCGATATGGTTGTGTTCTCACTGCCTGCCGTGCAGGAGCCTCCCGCTCCGCTAACCCAAATTCCCGCAAGAGGATCCACATGTCCATTCAGCAAGGGCGCATAGACGTCCACCACCACATCATCCCGCCGGCTTTTGTGGCCACCATGGACAAGATGGGGCTGACCAAGGTGGCCGGTGCTCCGCTGCCGAAATGGTCTCCCGAGAAATCCATAGAAGTCATGGATCTCAACGGCATTCAAACTGCGATCACCTCACTGTCCGCTCCCGGTGTGCATTTCGGCGGAGGGGTCGAGCAAGCGACTGACCTGGCCAGGCGCTGTAACGATTTCGCGGCTCAGATGGCGCATGATTACCCGGGCCGGTTCGGCAATTTTGCAGTGCTCCCCACGCCTTTTACCGAAGCGGCGTGCAAGGAGGCCATTCGCGCGCTCGACGAGCTGAAGGCTAATGGCGTGGTGCTGCTGGGCAGCACCGACGGCCACTTCCTGGGTGACCCGCGATTTGAAGAACTGATGGCAGAGCTCGATCGTCGCCAAGCCATAGTTTTTGTCCACCCGAACATCCACAAGACCAGCGATGAGATCGGCCTTCAGACCCCCGGTTTCCTGCTGGAATTTCTCTGCGATACCACGCGCGCCTCGGTAAATCTGATTCTGACCGGGACAATGGAGCGATATCCGCGCATCCGCTGGATTCTCTCGCATGCCGGTGGCTTCCTGCCTTACGTAGCGTGGCGCATCTCGTTGGCGAATGCCCTTCCCGAATTCCAGGAGAAGGCGCCGCAGGGCGTCCTTACCTACGTAAAGCGCTTCTATTTCGATACGGCGCTTTCGCCGTCCCGCTACTCGATGGTTGCCCTGAAGGAGCTCGTGGAGCCATCGCACATTCTGTTTGGCAGCGACTTCCCGTTTGCTCCTGCTCCTGTCACGACCCTGGTGTGCCAGACACTGGCAGAGAACAGCCCGTGGAATGAGGAGCAGCAATACGGAATCAACCGTGGCCACGCGTTGAGCCTGTTCCCACAGTACCGGTTGGCCAATGAGCAGGTGACTCCTGCGCCGATTTATGAAGGCGAGACCTTCTCCAATCGCATGCGGCGGCGGATGACAAAACCTGTGGCGGCGTTCGCGGAGCGCATTCGCAATCGCTGATCAGCCCACATTACGCAGAAGAACAATAAGAGGGTGTCATGAAACGTCGTGAGTTTGTCGCGGCGTCCGGGGTTGTTCTGGGCGCCTCTATCCTTTCCGCCACAGACAGCATCGCCGCCACGGGCGCATCTGGTTTGCCATCGGAAGCTCCACCTCCAGTCGACATGGGTTCGGAGTTCCGTCGCAGTGAAGGTGTGGTCGATGTCCATCAGCATGTGATCCCGGACTTCTACGCAGCCGAGTTGACGCGTCGCGGGCTGAATGTTTTCGCAGGTGAGTCGTTGCCCACCTGGAGCGCTCAGTCTGCATTGGCGTACATGGACGACCAGGGAATCTCCTCGGCAATCCTGTCCCTGCCGGCGCCCGCCGTTTGCTTTGACGAACCCAGGGAGGCGTCTTTACTGGCCAGGCGCTGCAATGAGTTCATGGCCAGGGCGAAGGCGTCCGAACCTGGGCGTTTCGGCAGTTTCGCAGCCATTCCCCAGCGGGAGCCGGGGAGTGCCTGTGCGGAGGCCATCCATGCCCTGGATCAACTCGGCGCGGATGGCGTCCAACTGCTTGCCAGTGATGGGCAGCACTTCCTTGGAGAGCCCCGATTCGAAGAGCTGATGGCGGAGCTCGACAAGCGCCAGGCGAAGGTATTCGTGCATCCCAATATGCACGCCACTAGCCAGTCACTCGCTCTCGGGACGCCCGGCTACCTGGTGGAGTTTGCCTGTGACACCACCCGCGCGGCCGTCAACCTGATCCTCAGCGGCACCATGGAGCGATACCCGAATATCTCCTGGATTCTCGCGGAGGGGGGAGGGTGCCTGCCTTACGTTGCCTGGCGAATCTCTTTGGCAAACGCACTTCCCGAGTTCGATGATGCTGCTCCCCAAGGGGTACTGCACTATCTCCGGCGCTTCTACTTCGATACGGCGTTGTGCGCCTCGCCCAGCGTTCTTGCAACGCTCAATGAACTTGTTGAACCGTCTCGTCTTCTGTACGGCTCCGACTGGCCCTATCTGCCCCATGTTGGGGAAAGAGATTTCCAGTTCATCCAGACCACAGACCTGCTCACCTCAACCGGGCGGGGTCAGCTTCAACGGGGGAATGCCTTGAGCCTTTTCCCGCGGCTGGCGCGGCAGGGCGAGGCGGTTGCAGCGCTGCCGGTCTATGACGTCGAAAGCAGTTCCCATTGGGCGTTGCGCCAGATGAAAAAGCCGCTATCGGCGCTTGCACAGTCGCTCAAGGACTAGCGCCTGAAAGACCTTCGGGCGTGTGGCAGTAGTGATTCATCTCACCCCCGTGGTGCTCCACTGGTAACTCGCTTCGGTGGTTTTCTGGGGGACTGCAACCTATTGGAGGTTAGCTGCCGACCTTTCGCAGACTGTGGTTACGGTCGCCTGGGTCGGGTGGATATTCGCGCTGGATACGGCGTTGTTCGATCTGATCGTGCCGGGCGCCAGGTGAGCGGCAATCCTCTTGAGCAGAGTCGTCAGGAGGGACTGCCGCCACCCACTCACCTCAGAAGTCGGCCTTCAGGGTGACGGTGTAGTTGCGTGGGTCGCCATACTGGTTGCTCGCGTTCAACCAGCCGATGGAGGAGTAGTACTTCTTGTCGAACAGGTTGTTGCCGTTCAGTGCGACGCTGAAGTTCTTGTTGATCTGGTAGGCCAGGCGGGCGTTCCAGATGGCATAGCCGGACTGCTTGATATCGCCGACGCCGCCGGTCCCTCCGAAGTTGCTGTTGTAGTTTTCGCTCTGGATGCTGGCGCCCGCGCCTGCGGTCCACTGGCTCAGTTCACCGGGCAGGTTGTAGTCACCCCAGAATCGCAGCAGGTGGCGCGGCGTGTAGCTGTTGAAAGTGGAGCCGGATGATGAGGTGCCGTCGCCCGGATCGTTGAGGAACTTGGTCGAGGTGTAGGTATAGCCGGCGAACAGTTGCAGGCCCTTGAGTACTTCGCCGCTGATCTCCGCATCGAAACCTTCGGCGCGAACCTTGCCGCCATCCACGTAGCAGTTGTCTTCGCCGTTCTGCCCGCACTCCGAGGCGTAGTCATACTGCGCTCGGTTCTCCTGGTCCACGCGGAAGATCGCGAAGCTGGTGTTCACGCGGCCATCCATCAGTTCGCCCTTCAGGCCGATCTCGTAGTTCGAGCCTTCGATGGGCTTGAGCGGGGCGCTGTCCTGGGTCAGCTCGGTCTGCGGCTTGAAGATGTCGGTGTAGCTGGCATAGACCGACCACTGGTTGTTCAGCTCGTAGATGAGGCCGCCATAGGGGGTGAACTCACCGGTCTCCCGCGAATGGGCGGGGGCGGGCGACGAGGTAGTGAAGCGGCGCAGCTCATAGTCGTACTGGTAGTTGCTGGTTCGCCCGCCGACGACCAGGGTCAGCGGCTCGGCCAGCTTGTAGCGCACGACACCGTAGAGCCCGTTCTGGCGGATCCTGCCTTCGGAGGCGCCGGCGTAGGTCGTGCTCAGCATCTCTTCTTCGGTCGGTTTGCGCGGGGAGACCGGGTCGTAGATGTTGATCGGCCCGAGATTGAGCAGACCTCCCTGCACATCGTCGGTCTTCAGGTCGCTGGCGTTGGCGCCGACCACTACCTGGTGTTCCAGGTCGAAGGCGCGCCACTTGCCGGCGAGGTTGATGTCGGCGCCCTTGTTGACGTTCTCGAAGTCGTAGAGGTAGGCGCGCGACTGCATGCCGTCGCCGGTGGCGGGGTCGACCGCACCGCGGCCGAAGCTGTAGAGGATGTCGTTGGTCTCGCGGATGTAGCTGCCCGAGGCATTCAGGCGCCAGTCTTCGTTGAAGTCATGGGTGACGTCGGCGAACCAGGTGGTCTGCTTGTTGTTCCACTTGTTCCAGTCCGCGCCGGTGAAGGTGGAGCGGCCCGCTTGCACCGCGCTGCCATCCTTGTTGCGCGGCAGGCCGCCGAAGGACGGTGTCGAGTGCAGGTCCTCGACACTGGCGCCCGCGGCTACCCGGGTGTCGTCGGTCAGGTCGTACTCGAGAATCCCGTAGAGCACGTTCTTGCGGCTATCCGCCGTGTCGTAGAAGTAATCCCGATCCTCGTGGGCGGCGACCACGCGCCCGCGCAGCCTGCCGTCGGCAGTGAGCGGAGCGCTGCCATCGAGTGTCTGCCGGTAGGTGTCCCAGGAGCCGGCGCTGGCGGTGAGCGAGAGCGAGGGCTCGGCCTTCGGGCGCTTGCGCACGAGGTTGATCGCCGCGCCGGGGTTGCCGCTGCCCTGCAGCAGGCCGTTGGCGCCACGCAGCACTTCCACGCGGTCGTACAGCAGCGTGTCGGAGGTGAAGCTGCTGCCGATGGCGTAGTAGCGGCGGTCGAGCGGGACGCCATCGTACTGGATGGTTTCCACCTCGAAGCCGCGCGAGTAGATGTACTTGCCGCCGGATGGGCTCTGGTAGGTGGTGATGCCGGTGGTCTTCTCCAGCACCTGGTCCAGAGTGTCGAGACGCTGGTCGTCCATCGCCTTGCGTGTGATGACGGTAACCGACTGCGGGATGTCCTTCAGGCGCTGGGTCGATTTGCCGATGGTGGCTTCGTTGGAGGTGTACGAGCCGGAGCCCTCCGTCGTTGGCCCCAGCCCCTGGCCGGTAACGACCGTATCGCTCATTTCCAGGGCCGCCGGGATTTCCTCCAGCACGTAGCTGCCACCCTGGTCGATCGCACGCAGGCCGGTGCCGGAGAGGAGGGCGGCGAAGCCGGCCTCCCTCGAATAGCTGCCGTGCAGGCCACTCGACTGGCGGTTGGCGGTCTTGCTGGCATCGAACGAGAGCGCAACCCCTGCCTCGCTGGCAAAGCGGCTGAGCACTTCGGTCAGCGAGCCGGCGGCGATGTCGTACTGACGGATGCTTTGCACCGCGCCGGACGGTACCGACTCTGCGGCCTGTACGGCAGGTACACCGACGACGGCGACGCTGAAGAGGGCGGCCTGCACATGGATGGCGAGCCGATGGCGAACGAACGGATACAGCATGGTCTCTCCCCGGTAATGGTGACCAAGTGGGTCACTGATGCCGGGAAAGCCGAACCAGGGACGAAGAAAGTGCACGGTGGTCAGAATTTTTTTTCGGCGGCATCCGCAAGGCGTCAGCTGCGCGGAATCACAGTCACCCAATACCCTGTTCGATACACCGCCGTGACCGCGAAGCTGCGCTCCAGGGCTCGCAGCGCAAGGTCCGTGTCATCCAGTGGGAAGGCCCCGGAAATGCGCAGGCCGCTGATGCGTGGATCGCACCTCAGCCAGCCATGGCGGTAACGACCGAGCTCCTCCAGCAACTCGCCGAGTGGGCGGTCAATCGCGATCAGGCTGCCCTGTTCCCAGGCGCCCACAGAGGCATCGTTGGCTCGCGCGGGGCCGATGATTCCAGAGGCGATGCGGGCGTATTGGCCCGCCTCCAGGCGCAGGGCCGTGCGCTGGCCCGGCACGCTCACTTCGACGGCTTTCTCCAGTACCGCTACCTCGGTGCCGCCAGTCCAGCTGCGCACAGTGAAGCGAGTCCCCAGTGCGTGCACGCTGGCATCGGGGCTCTGTACGCGGAATGGCCTGCCGAGCGCATCGCTGGCGGTGCTTACCAGTACCTCCCCGGCACGCAGAATGATCAGGCGCTGGTTCGCGTCGAAACGCACATCCACCGCGCTGTCGGTGTTGAGCAGCAACTGGCTGCCGTCGGCCAGGGTGAAGCTACGGCGCTCGCCCACGGCAGTCCTGTAACCGGCAGTGAGGCGTTGGCGTGCATCGCTGCGCCAACCCAGGGTGGCCAGTCCGCCCAGCGAGGCCAGCACCACGACGCTACGCAGTACCTGGCGTCGAGATTCTCCGGCCGAGGCCAGGGTTGCCGCAGCCAGCCGACCCGGTACCCGGGCCATCTGCAGGTTCACCGATTCGATACGCTGCCAGGCGCGCTGATTGATCGGATCGGCCGCCAGCCAGCGCTGCCAGGCCTGCTGGTCGCTGGCGGCAGGCGATTCATTGGCGAGCCGCGCATACCATTGCGCCGCTTCGCTGATGGCCTCGCGTTCACTCGGCTTGAGGACATCGTTCACGAGATGCCCGCCATGGCCAGGCAGCAGTGCTCCATGGCCTTGGCCATGTACTTGTTGACGGTGCGGATCGAGATACCCAGCCGCTCGGCAATCTGGCTGTAGGTCAGCCCTTCGAGCTGGGACAGGATGAAGGCCTGCCGGGTCTTCTGCCCGAGGCCATCCAGCATCCGGTCGATCTCTGTCAGCGCCTCGAGGAGCAGGGCCTGCTCTTCGAGGGACGGCTGGACAGCCTCGGGAAGCAGGGCGAGCGCGTCCAGATAGGCGCGCTCCAGTGAGCGCCGCCGGTACAGGTCGATCACCAGTCCGCGGGCGATGGTTTGCAGGTAGTGCCTGGGTTCGCGAATGCTCCCGGCGCTCTTCGCCATGAGGACGCGCACGAAGGTGTCCTGCGCCAGATCGGCCGCATCGGCAGAGTCGTTGAGGCGTTTGCGCAGCCAGCCACGAAGCCAGCCGTGATGGTCGCGGTAAAGCATCCCTACCGCCTGCAGCGACGAATCTCCCTGCATTGCAATCCCCTAAGAACAATTTGCAAACGACAATCGTTATCAAATATACGGGATGTTGCAATGCTTGAAAACTGCTGGCTGGCGAGCGTCCGGTCCTGGCCGATTTCGCCGCTGGTGAGAGGCAGCTACCGACCCAAATCGGACGTTCAGGTAGGACGCCATCCGGGCTCCATGTCGTCCCCACCACTTGGCTGGCGGGAACGCTCCCGTCAGGGACTACATGAAGTAGGGCTTGTCGCCATCGCTCCCGGGTTTATTCACGCCCAGATTCGCGCCAATATGCAGGCCGGGGTTTCGGATCAGATGAATGATCAGGTCACCCACGCTCCTGCGCGACACCACCGTGCCCTTGAATGGCTCACCCTTGCCGGTGGTTTCGTAGTCCACTTCGTCCTCGTCGGTCAGCCACGCTGGGCGCAGGATGGTGAAATCCAGCCCTGAGGCTTCGATGGCATCGGCGGCGCGCCGGTAGTACTTGAGCGGCTCGCCGATGACTTCGTGATTCCACTGGCCAAACTTGCCGGGGATTTCGTCGTAGATGCCCAGTGAAAGGACAAAGATCAGGCGCTTGACCTTACTGGTCTGCATGGCATCGATCACGCTGCGTGCCTGCTCTTCCAGATCGTCGCCGCTGAGGTTCGCGTAGACGATGTCCTGGCCATCCATGACCTCGCGCAGCAGTTCCTGATCCAGAACGTTGCCGATAACCACTCGAGCATTATCAGGCTCCGCTCCGGAAAGCTTCCTGGGGTCGCGCAGCAGTAAGGTCTGCTGCACTCCGCTCAGTTGCCCAAGCCCTCGTACGACCCACGAGGCGATCTGCCCAGTGGCGCCGAGGATGAGTACATTTTTCATGAGGCGCTCCGTGTCTGCGATTTGTGCGGGCTACAGGTATTCCTTGAAGAAGGGCGCGACCTGAGCCATGGCCAGGGCCACCGGCTCCGGCTTGTCGTAGAGGTCGTAGTGCGACCAGCCTTCGGCGACGAAAATCTGCTTGGCTGCGGACGCCGCCCGGCCATAAATCTCCCAGCCGTCGCGGTAGGCGCCAAAGGCGCCGGGCTTGTCGCCGATCACCACCAGCAGCGGTTGGGTCAGCAGCGTTTCGGCATGGGCGAATGCATCCCAGGCCATCGCTGCACTGTTGAAGGAGAACAGGCCACTGGTGGCACCATTGGGTTGCTGGCCGCGTGCGGATTTGTAGTACTCGGTGGCCTCCAGTACGTCGATGTCCGTCAGGCCGGCCTGTTTCCCGGCTTCCACCGACTCCGGCAGGTAGTTGATCACATGGCGTGCCGCGCCCTGGGCTTCGGCGGTGCGCTGGGCGGCCATCGCTTTCAGGGCGCCGAGCGGATCGAACTGGCTGAAACCTTCGCGGATCAGCCGTCCAAAGTTGACGCCGGTAATCGAGGCGAGGGCTTTGATGCGGTGATCAGTGATCGCTGCGTTGATGGTGTAGGCACCGCCACCGCAGATGCCGATGGCGCCAATGCGTTGCGCATCCACATAGGGCTGGGCGACCAGAAAGTCGATAGCGAAGCGGATGTCGGAAACTCGGATGGCCGGGTCTTCGATGAAGCGCGGTTCTCCACCGCTGGCGCCCTGGAAGCTGGCATCGAAGGCGAGCACCACGAAGCCCTGTTCGGCCAGTTGCTGGCCGTAGATGTTGCCTGATGTCTGCTCCTTGCAGCTGCCAATGGGATGGGTGCTGACAATCGCGGGGTATTTCCTGCTCTCATCGAAGCCCGGCGGCAGGTACAGGTCGGCGGCCGAGTCCCAGCCCAGGTTGCGGTAGGTGACGTGCTGGATGGTGGTCATGCTGCTTGCTCCGAGTAGATGAAGGGCTTACAGGCGGCTCTGGAAGAACCCGGCCAACACCGACACGGCTTCGTCGACATAGGGTTGCTTGTCATAGAGCGACATGTGGTTGGCGCCCTCGATCAGGTGCAGGTGCTTGTCGCCGGAGGCCGCACGGGCGAGCAGGTCATCACTCATCCATTTGCTGCCGGCCTGGGTGCCCGCGACGATCTGCAAAGGTTGAGTCAGGAAGGCTTCGGCCTTGTGGTAGGCGTCGTAGGTGATGATCTGCGGCAGGCTGCGGGCAGTCATGAAGCCCGGTGCATTGGGGTGTTCGCAGCGTGGGGTGTGGTAGTACTCCCAGGCTTCGCGCAGTTCTTCGTTGGGGGCATCTTCTTCGCGCATCGGAGCCAGGGGCAGGGTGGCCAGCTCCTTGCCTTGTGCATCCTGGGTGCGGGCCTGGGAGCCGTGCTCGATGTACGGCAGGGCCTCGGCGTCCTTGACGGTGTTCTCCCAGCCGTTGCGGAACATCTGGCCGATGTTTACGGCGCTGACCGTACCGACTGCCTTGATGCGGCGGTCATTGATTGCGGCATTGGCGGTGTAGCCGGCGCCTGCGCAGATGCCCATCGCGCCGATTCGGTTGACGTCGACATACGAAAGGGTCGTCAGGTAGTCGATTACGGCGCTGATGTCTTCGGTACGGATGTAGGGGTTCTCCAGCTGGCGCGGCAAGCCGGTGCTTTCACCCTGGAAGGACGCATCGAAGGCGATTGCCAGGAAGCCCTGTTCGGCCAGCTTGCGGGCATACAGGCCGGAAGCCTGTTCCTTGACGCCACCGCCCGGGTGGGCAACGACGATGGTGGGGTACTGTTTGTTCTGGTCGAAACCGGCAGGCAGATGGAGATCAGCGGCGAGTGTGATGCCATGACCATCGAGGGTTTGAATGCGGATGTGTTGCATGAGCCTGGCTCCTGGGAGTGAGCAACAAGGCGTTGCTCGATGGATTCATGCTAGGCCCAGTTTTGTTTTGGAAAAACGTGCCAAAATCGACATGACTCGTAAGCAAGGCTAAACAATATGTCGATCAATCCTGCGCTGCTTCCCGGCCTGGCCTGGTTTGTCCACATCGCCCGCCATCGCAGTTTCACCAAGGCCGCGACGGAGATGGAAATTTCCCGGGCGGCACTCTCACAGCACCTCAAAGGCCTTGAGCAGCAGCTCAACGTCCGGTTGTTGCATCGCACGACACGGGACATGTCGCTGACTGAGGAGGGGCGGCGCCTGTTCGAGGCGGTAGCGCCCGTGTTGAAGATGATCGACACAGCCGTTGCCGAGCTCAGTGAGGTGACGTCTGCGCCAACGGGTCTGATTCGAGTCAACTCCTCTCGCATCGCCGCACGAACACTGCTGGAGCCTCACCTGGGGGAATTCCTTTCCCGCTATCCCGGATTGCGGCTGGAACTAGTGCTCAACGATGGCTTCGCCAACATCATTGCCGACGGAGCCGATGTCGGGATTCGGCTGGGCGAGAGCCTGGACGAGCACATGGTGGCCGTGCCGATCACACCGCGAATCGAGATGGCGATCGTCGGATCACCGGCGTATTTCAAGCGCCATGGCATCCCGCAGACACCGGCCGATCTGGTCCAGCACAATTGCCTCGCCTACCGCTTCACCAGCAGTGGGACGCTGGATCGCTGGGCTTTCACGTCGCCGGAGGATGAGACAATCACTCAGGTGTTCGAGCCAAGGGGCAGCGTCGTCTTCAACGACGACGAGAGCATGCTCAAGGCCGCCGTCCAGGGCGTCGGGCTGATCAAGTACCTGGACGTCTGCGTCCGCAAGCAACTCGCATCCGGAGAACTGGTGCGCGTGTTGCAGCCCTGGTGCCAGTCCTTCCCCGGCTTCTACCTTTATGCCCCAACGCGCGCCCAGATGCCGGCCAAGGTTCGGGCGCTGATCGACTTCCTCGTGGAAAAGCGTGGGGCCTTGGGCTGAATCGGGCAGGGCTGCTCAATGTCCGCTAATGGCCGCTTGCTGCCGTTCCTGCGAGGCAACTACCGAGCCATGGCGAGCTTGCCAACGCTTGCCGCGGGCCAAGCTGCGGGGCGTGAGAGTCAGCCATGCTGATCTTCGTGTAATCACTTTCCTACAAAGTCCGACTGCTTTTCATATCCCTTGCTTCACGACATACGAAGAGAATGCCTTTGTCGGTAGCTTTTTGTCGTGCGGCGGAGGCTGATTCACTGAACTCGTGTCCTCCTGGTTCCGGGACGCTCCGGCCCGGTAAGCACGAGGCTCGTGGCGACGTCGGGGCGCTTGTCGATGCGTTGGAGCAAGGTGATTCGCATGAAGCAGAAAACTGCCTGGCCACTGGATCTGCGTTGGCTGATTCTCGGGCTGGTCCTGCTGTCAGTTCTGGCCACGCTGGCCAATAGTCTGACGATGGCATACAGAGTCCAGCGTGATGCGCTGATCGAGCATGCACTGGCGGCCAACAGCGCCTATGCATCAAAGGTCGCTTCGAGCATCAGTGAGTTCCTGCGTTCGACTCAAAGCCACCTGCGCTTCAGCGCTGGCGAGCTGAGCAAGCATTGGGGCGATGCTTCACGCCTGCGAGACGAAGCGGTGCGCTTGCAGACGCAGGACATCGACTTCAACTCCATCGCCATTGTCGATGCTGACGGCAAGGTCTTGCAGGCCTATCCGGATGCATTGCAGATCATTGGCACCACGCTGCGCTCGGAAAGTATCCAGCAAGCGCTGCAGACTCGTCGCCCGCAAATCAGCCCAGCCTATGTTTCCGTGGCCGGCAACCTGGTGGTGTTCATCTCGCAGCCGATCTTCGATTCCTCCGGAAACTTCCTCGGAACCGTTGGCGGGTCTGTCTATCTGCGCAAGCAGAGTGCGCTGCATACCGTGATCAGCAGTCATTTCCACCATGAAGGGACTTTTGCTTTCGTTGCCGACGGAAACCGTCGTCTGCTATTCTACCCGGAGCAGAATCGCATCGGCGAAAAACTCGGCTGGAGCAAGACCGTCGATGCTGCGTTGCGAGGTGCGAGCGGGTCGATGGAAGTACCGAACTACCTGGGGATCCCGATGCTCGCCGGGTACGCCTACGTGGAAAGCGCCAACTGGGCGGTAGTCGCTCAGCAACCCCGTGAGATCGCGCTGGCACCGCTCGGGCGGCTGATGCGCGACATGATCCTGGAGATGGTTCCGGCTGGACTCGTCGGGCTGATCCTGGTCTGGTACGGTACTGCGCTGATTGCCCGTCCGCTGCATGAGCTCGCGTCGATCGCCGAGCAATTGTCGGCGTCGCAGACAGCGGAGCGGTTAAAGGCGGTGAATGCCTGGTACCCCGATGCTTCGGCGATTCGCCAGGCCATGCTGGCTGGCGTGCAGTTGCTGCAGCAGAAACTGGGACGGCTGAGCCATGAGGCGCAAAGTGACTGCCTGACCGGTCTTGCCAATCGCCGTGCCATGGGCGAGCTCCTTCAGTTGCTGGAGCAAACAGGCCAGGAATTCTCGGTGCTGGCGCTGGATATCGACTACTTCAAGCGTGTCAACGACACCTATGGCCATGATGCGGGAGACGTAGCGCTGCAACAGGTAGCGGTAGTGCTCCAGGAATACACCCGCGCTGGTGACCTGGCATGCCGGGCTGGTGGGGAGGAGTTCACCCTGATCTTGCCGGACGCGTCGTTGGCGACGGCGCAAGCGATTGCCGAGCGCATTCGCGAAACAATCGCTGCTCGTGAGATTCCACCGATCGGTCACGTCACCGTGTCCATTGGAGTGGCGAGTTGCGGCAGTGAAGGTGAGTCGGCAGAGGCAATACTCAAGCGGGCAGATCAGTGTCTGTATCAGGCCAAAAAAGGTGGGCGCAATCGAGTTGAATCGATCAGCGCAGGGTAGCCACTATCCTGCGCGGCCATCGCGTTGATGGACGCCTCCAGCCCGCAAGAGCGAACCTTGGCAGGCGCTTCTTACGGGGCAGCTGCCAACTCAGGGTGACCGATTTCAGTTGCCTGGGCGGCACCGGCCCGGCGACAGCCTGGAGTCAGCATAAGGCGAACCCGGAAGCAGCCTGCTCAGCACCGGCCGGAATCGCTCGAAGAACAGGCGATGCTGGGGCCGCGAGGCCCCAGCTGCGGGGTCAGAACAGCTTGAGGAAATTGATGTAGAGCCTTGGCGCTTTCCCATTGTCGTCATCGAGCTCTTTCGCCGAAACGGAGCGGGTGAGCGGGAAGGCGACTTCCGGCGAAACATAGGTGTCCTTGAAGATGTTCAGGTGCGCGCCAATGCCGGTGGAGGAGAGGCTTTCCCTGCTCACCCAGCTGGGGTCTTCGCTCCAGACCTTGCCGAAATCCCAGAACGCGTAGTACTGCGTCGGCACGGCATAGCTCTTGAAGGTATGGATGCGGTTGTACTGCAGCTCGGTCTTCAGTGCGAAGCCGCTATCGCCGGTAATCTCCGACGGGTCGTAGCCGCGGCCGAACTCGCTGCCGCCCACGCCGAACTGCTCGGGGCTGAGCAGTGCCTGGCCGAACGATGTCTGTGCCGTGGCGGCGAGGTACAGGTTGAGCCCATCCATCAGCTTCGACAGGTCCTGCAGGCGCTGTGCGTCCATCTGCAGCTTGCTGAAGTCGGTCTGGCCGCCTGCGCGCGAGGGGTTGGGGCGACTCTCGTTGCTCGCCCCCATGATGGCCAGGCCTTTGCTGATCTCGGCTTTTACCAGGTTCTTGCCGCCGTAGGCGTCGAACCAGTCGTAGCTGGCGCCCAGGCGAACAGCGCGGATTCGGTCCTCGCTCGAGGGCGGCAACTTCTTGTCGTCCAGGTACTCGGAGGTACCGTTGTAGTAGGTGAAGGCGGCGGAGGTCTTGAGTGTCTCGTCGCGCTGGCGAATCCAGGGACGGGTGATGCGTACGGCGAAGGTGTCCCCCGAGCTGTTGGCGTTGAGGAAGGAGTAGGTGTCGGCGTGGCCGTCGTTGTGCTGGGCGAGGAAGCTGACGACGTCCCCTTGGCTGCCGACTGGCACTTCGTACTGCCCTTCGAAGAAGGTCATCTTGTTGCCTTCGACCGACTTGCCGGCGCGGATGCCAAGGTGGTCTCCATGGCCGCTGAGGTCGTTCACGCCGACCCCGCCATACACCTGCCAGGGGCCGAAGTAGCGGCTGTCGCGGTTGTCGAAGCCAAAGAAACCTTCGTACTTGCGCAAGGCGTTCTCGACCAGCAGATCAGTACCGCTTTCCACCGGCGATGCCTGCAGGGTGCCGCGGCTGTCGTTGCCGGATACGTCGTTCATCAGCAGCAGGTTGCGTTCGATGGTCTTGCTGGTCGGCGGGGTTTCCTGGCGGATGTTGTCCGCGTAGCGCTCCAGTGCCTTGTTGCTGGGGCCGGTGAAGCTGACCTGATTGACCTTGCCTTCGAAGACCTGGAGCACCAGGTTGCCTCCCTCCAGCCGTTGCGCCGGCACAATGGTCCTGGCCAGCAGGAAGCCGGCCTGGCGATAGCGAGCGGTGATGGTGTCGGCAACGGCATGCACCTCGGCCAGGTTGACCGTGTGGCCTTCCAGGCGTTTGAGCACTGCGTCGAAGGTGCCGGGTGGGTAACTGCTGGCACCGACCAGGGTCACTCTGCCCACCGGGAAGCGCGTACTGGGCAAGGCTTCCAGCTCCGGCGGTGTGGGTTCGGGCGTGACCACGCTATCAGGCAACTCGAGGGTGCCGGGCATCTCGGTGGGCAAGGTGCGCGCACCAGCCTTGTCCGGCATCTCCACCCGACCGGGGTTGAGTTGCCCCAGGGGGGCAGCTTGCACCTGAGCGGCCAGCAGGAAGGCCGAGACCACCGCTACGGCCAGATGGCTGAGAGAAGAGGGATGCGATTTCATGATCATTTACCTCCCTTGCCGGGTGCCGGCAGGTCATGCGGGATCACGCTGCGGTTCCAGTCGGGAACGATCAGCTTGCCGTCCTTGAACAGGCTGTTGGCGTAGGTGAGGACGTCGCGCAGGTCCGCCGTGGTGCTCTGTTGGTTGCCGTAGGAACGCGGCTTGCAGATCAGCTGGACGGAATAGGTGCGTGCGACGGCGGGCGAGACGGTGTAGTTGGCGGAGACGGCGCTGGGCGATTCCAGCGCGTCGCAGCGGGTGTTGCCGGGCGACTGCGCGGTAACCGGCAGGGCAGTCGGTGTGCTGCCCGGCACCACCGGATTCAACGGCTCCAGTGGAGCCAGCGGGCCGCTGATGGTCAGGGTGCCGTCGCGGAAAACCACGGTGTAGTTGCTGCCTGCGTTGAATGGCGTGCCCTGGCCGATGGCATAGCTGCCGGTTTCCTCGCCGGGGGCTCGGCTCAAACTGCCCCGGGCGATATCGGCACTGTCGCCATTCTTCAGGCCGCTGACCTGATGGGTCAGCTGCGGGTCGGCCTGCCCCTGCACCTTCGACTTGTCGTCCGCACTCACCACCAGCCGGGCCGGAGTGATCTGCAGGGTGCCGTCCTTGAACAGCAGCGTGTAGTTCGCACTGGACAGCGCCAGACTGCCCTGGCCGATGGCGTAACCCTGCGGGCGGACGTTCTCCCCGGACTCCCGTTGCAGGTCGCCGCCGTTGAGTACAGCGTCTGCCTTGTCGCCGTTCTTCAGCCCGATGACTGAGAAGGCGAGAGCGGGATCACGGTCGCCGTAAACCCGGGTCTGGTCCTGGGCAGTGACCTCCAGCTGGGCCGGAGTGATGTGCAGCAGATTGCCTTCGTAGCTGAGACGGTAGTTCCCCGAAAGGCTGGCGACTGCGCCCTGGTGGATGCCGTAGTCGCCGACATTTTCGCCGGCGCTGCGGGCGAGGTTGCCGGCGACCAGGTTGGCGGCGTCTTCGCCGAGCTTCTGGCCGCTGACCTGGTAGGTCAGGGCCGGGTCGTGGTCGCCATAGACCTTCGAGTGCTCGTCGGCCTTGACCTTCAGTTCCGCCTGCCGGACCGTCAGCGTGCCCTGGTTGTCCTCGATGCGATAGCGCCCCTGGGAGCGCTCATCCGCGCTGATCTGGTTGGTGATGTCGTAACCGCCAGGTTTTACATCGCTGGTTGCCGTGGCGGTGGTACTCGGTGCGCCGGCCTGGATGCCGCTGCGTCCCAGTTGCTGGTTCACGTAATCGTCGACACCCCTGACGGCCTGGGCGCTGCTGTCACGGGCAGTGGTCTGGGTAAGCGTCGGATTGGCCTCGCCATACTCGCGGGACTGGTCATCGGCGGTGACGCTGACCGTGGCCTGGGCGGCGTGGTTGAGGATCACGCCCGGCTCGGCGGTCTTGTCGACGGTCTCGTAGAAGTGCACCCGCCCGCGCTCCAGGGCCTGTTCGCCGGGAGCGAGCGAGGGGCCGCTGGTGTCGGCTTTCTGCAGCCAGGGCGTGTCGTTGATCAGGTTCGAGATCAGCGCATCGAGGGAGTCGACCTTGGTGCCGAGATCGACGATGAGCTGCTGGCTTCTGCCATCCTGGGCGTTGTGCTGGATTTCCTTCTGGTCGCTCGCGCCCTGGATCGCCGAATACGACTCCACGCCCCAGCCGTGCTCATGCAGTGTGGACACCACCTGCAGGCCACCGTTGGCGCTGAACGAGAACCCCACGGGCAGTGACGCGCTGCTGCGGTTTCCATCGGTATCGATACGAATGACGCTGGAGAGGGTGGGCTGGTTGGCGTCCGGGGTGATCCGCCAGGTGATACCCGCCGAGTCCTTGAAGGTCAGGCCGCTGACCAGGTAATCGGAGCTGTCGAGGTAGTTCAGCAGCACGGCCGGGTCGATTTCCCGGTAGCCGCCCTTGCCGTCGGGTGTGACATAGCCGGTGGCTTCGAACACCAGGTAGTCGAACGACGAGCCTTCCTGGGTTTGCAGTGTGACCTGGCGGGTATTCGCGCCCCAGGTCTGGGATGGGTCTGCCACGACGTCCTGATAACCGCGATAGACCAGTTGCTGGGCGGTCACGCCGGTCAGGGTTTCGCCGGAGTAGGGCGCGGTGACGGTGCCGGTGGTGGTGGTGCCGCTGGCATTGGTCTGGTTGAAGCGGAACACGCCATTGCTGGCCTTGCCGGCCAACCTGCCGGCGTAGTTGAGGTCGCTGTCCATGCGCACGCTGGCGCCCTCGAGGGCGACCTGCCCGCCCATCAGTGCGGTGCCGTCCTGCTGGATGATCGAGGCGACGTTGGAGGTGCGCAGCCAGGCGATGCCGTTGCCGACATCGATGATTGCCCGCTGGCCGTAATCCGCGCCGGCATTGTTCAGGCGGATGTCGCCGGTGGCGGCGATGAACAGGTTGCCGTCCTTGAGCAGGATCGGCGCGTTGATATGCACCGAGCCGCTGTCGCTGCTCAGGTCGGCGCCTTCGTAGGATCTGCCCTGCACCGGATTGCCGGTGGCGATCAGCGCCAGGGTGGCCGGCTGGCCGTTGCCATCCTGACCGATGTTGGTGGCCACGATCGCGCTGTTGACGTTGATGCGCTGGCTGGCCGAGACCTCGACATTGCCGTTGGCGAGGCCGTTGACGATGGCGCTGGCAGCGACGTTCCACAGGTCGGCAGTGCTCGGCCCGGTGGCGGAGCCGCTGCTCACGCCGGTTGCGGCATCGGCCTGGGCGTCGCTGACGATATTGACCGTCTCCGGATCGAGCAGCCAGGTGCCTTTGACGGCGCCGCGGGTATCGACAGTGGCGTCGCTGGTGACCCGCAGCTGCCTGCCGGAGGTTTCCACCACGCCGCCTTGCTGCTGGCCCCTGGCGCTGGCATGGCCGGCGAAGTGGGTCTGGCCATCGCTCCAGACCACTACCTGCCCGCCCTGGGTCTGGCCATCGGCACGCAGCTCGGCGCCCTTGGCAACGCTGGTGCTGCGGGCGCGCTGTTCGCTGCCCTTGCCCTGGAAGCTGCCGCCGACCAGCACCTTGCCGCCGGCACCGCGGGTGCCCGAGGCGTCGATCCGCGCCGTGCCGGCGACATTCACTTCATCACCCAGCACTTTCACTGTGCCGCCGCTGGCGCCCTTGGCACTGAGTGAGCCGCTGACCTGGGTTCGCGCCGCATTGCCGAGGACGATGGTGCCGCCGTCACTGCTGACTGAATTGGCGGCGACGCTGCCCGAGACGTTGATCACCGAGTCGAGGTGCTTTGCTGCGCGGGCGGCGCTCATGGCGACGACGCCGTTGCCGACGTCGATCTCGCCGCTGTGAGTGACGCCACCACTGACGTCGCCGTTGACGCTGGAAGCCTCGCCGGGCTCGCCATTGATGCCAATGCTCAGCAGGCCGTCACCGTGGAAGTCCAGCGTGGCCCTGGGCCCGGTGGCCAACTGCACGAAACCCTTCTTCGCCTGGATGACACCGGCGTTGTTCACCTGGGCACCGAGCAGGGCGACCATGCCGTTGTCGTGGACGGTGATCCGGCCCTGGTGGGTGACGTTGCCGGTCAGCTGGACATCCAGCTTGCCGGTCTGGGCGAACAGTCTGGCCTGCTCGTCGGTGAGGAAGCCGGCGCTGGCCACCAGGGCGCTGGAGGAAAGGTGCGCATTGGGTCCGATCATCAGGCCATTGGGGTTGACCAGGATCAGTTGGCCATTGGAGGTGACTGCCCCGTAGATCTTCGACGGATCGGTGCCGGTCACCCGGTTCAGCGTCACCGATTTTCCATCCGGCTGGTTGAAGGTGATGCGGTGATCCGGGCCGACGTTGAAGCTCTTCCAGTCGATGGCGGTGCGAGGGCTGGACGTGTTGACGTCCATGCCCTTGCCCTGGCTGGAGATGGTGGCCTGGCCACCGATGACCGTACCGCCCTGGGGCAGGTTGTCAGCGATGCCGGCGAGGGGAAAGCAGGCCCCGAGGGACGCCAGCGCCACGGCAATGGCGAGGCGTTTGAGGCGAAGGGGCGAGTGCGCGCTGGCGTGCAGCGGACTGTGGTTCATGGCGAATCTCCTGGAGTTCTGCTTCAGGAACGATCATTCGCCGTGGACCGATGGCGGGTAATAGTGCGTCTGCGCGATGCGTTGTAGTGCGTCCCTGATTTTCCTCGGCACCGAGGCCGTCGCCGTGGCCGGAATTGCCGATGCTGTTGGCGTCGGCCGTGGTCAGTTACCCTTGCCGGCGTTCTGCAGGGGCCAGTTGGTGCACAGCGGCAGGGTGGTGTTGCTGGTCAGGCTCCAGTCGTCGTTGCGCTGCCAGGTGGCTGCTGGGCTTTGGTCGCAGCGATGGCGAGGGCGAGCACGCTCAGCCGCTCCTGTTATGGGCAACGTGCGCGCAAGGCGGGGAGGGGGTGGGTCACTCAGCCCGACCAGTCGGTCTGGAAGCTGTAGCGGCCAAGGGCGCGGGCCAATGGTGAGCGATCCGCGCTGCCGGCGATCCGCGCGACCAGGCCGCGGCGGGCGTCCTGGACGACTTCCACGGCCGGCTCCGGCAGGCCCAGGGCCAGGGCTTCCTCGCGGATCACACGGGCGATCTCACGCTGCTGCAGGGCCGGTTTGAAGATCTTGCCCACTGCCGTCAGCGGCAGGGCGTCGAGGACTTCGATGCGCTTGGGCACGGCGGCGCGCTCGCTGATGTGCTGGTGGGCGAAGCTCAGCAGCGCAGTGGCGTCGCAGGCCTGGCCGGGATGCAGTTGCACGTAGGCCACCGGCAGTTCGCCGGCGTGCGCGTCGGGGCTGCCGACCGCCGCCACCAGGGCAATCGCCGGGTGTGCCTGGAGCGCCTCCTCGATGATCTTCGGGTCGATGTTGTGGCCGCCGCGGATGATCAGTTCCTTCTTGCGCCCGGTGAGCCAGAAGTAGCCGTCGCCATCCTGGCGCCCCAGGTCGCCGGTGTTGAGCCAGCGTTGGCCGTCGATCTGCAGCCAGATGCCCTGGTTGTGCTGCGGCTCCAGGTAGCCGTCGAACAGATTGGGGCCGTGCACTGCGATGACGCCGACCTCGTCGGTGCCGGCGTCGCGCTCGTAGCGGCCCTCGGCGTCGAGGATCACCGCGCGCATGGCCTGGTAGGCCAGGCGCAGGCCAATCGAGCCGATGCGCCTTTCGCCTTCGGGCGGGTTGCTGGATGACACGCAGGCCGCTTCGGTCAGGCCATAGCCTTCGAGCAGGCGCACGCCGGTCTGCCGTTCGAAGTCGCGGAACAGCTCCTGGGGCAGCGGTGCTGCGCCGCACAGGGCGTACTGCAGGCTCGACAGGTCGTGGCGTTCGGGGTGCTGGCGGAGCAGGGCGGCGTAAACGGTCGGCACGCCGGAAAAGAAGTTGATGCCGAAGTGCTCGACCAGCGCCCAGAACTTCGCCACCACGCCGTCGCCGCGATAGCCCTGGGGTGTGCCGAGGATGACCCGGTCGCCGTGGGTCCAGGGCATCAGCCCGGTCACCAGTTGGCCGTTGACGTGGAACAGCGGCAGGCCGCAGAAGATGGTCTGGCCGGCATCGCGCGGTTGCATGTTGGCGGCCATGGCCCAGGCGTTGAATACCTCCGAGCCGTGGGTGCGCGCGGCGATCTTCGGCAGGCCGGTGGTGCCGCCGGTGCAGAAGTACGAGGAGCGCTCGCCGGCCTGGATGCAGCGGCCACTGTCCAGGCGCTCGGCGTTCTGGCGCTTCATCAGCGTACGCAGATCGTGGATCGGCAGGCGCGGGTGGCGGGTCTTCTCGCGCCGCGCCAGCCAGCGCAACAGCAGCGCTTTGGGCAGACTGACATAGGGCGCCATGCTGACCCAGACGATCTGCCGCAGGTCGGGCAGCGCGTGCAGCTGTGTGGCGAGCCTGGGCCACAGGTCACTGCCCGGGGTCGGCGCCAGGGTCACCAGCACCTTCACTTTCGCAGCCCGCAGCAACTCGGCCATCTGCGCGGCGTCCAGCAGCGGGTTGATCGCCATGACGATCCCGGCGGCCTCGCCACCCCAGATGGTGAAATGGGTCTCCGGCAGGTTCGGCAAGACGAAGCCGACAACTTCCTGCGGCCCGACGCCCAGTTGCTGGAAAGCGTTCGCCGCCCGGGTGATGTCGGCGAACAGCTCGCGATAGCTCCAGTCATGGGTGCGGGTGAAGTCGCCGGCATCGAGGAAGAAGCTCAGCGCCGTGGCGTCGCGGTGCTGCGCGGCACCGCGGCGCAGTGCCTCGTAGGTGTTCTCGGGCAGGTCGCGTGCGGCCAGTGGCGTGGCTTCCAGGGCATGAATGTCGGCGAGGCTGCGCACGCCCATCAGGCTTGCTCCACGACGCGGTTGCGCTGCGTGCCGAGGTCGATGGCGCCATCGGCGCTGCGGATGCTTGCCTCGACCACGTCGCCAGCCTTGAGGTATTGGCGGCGGGCCGCCTGAGCCTTGAGGAAGGCCTTCCACTTGATCTGCTCGGGCAGCAGCGCGGCGATGCGCTGCTTGGCCGGCGACGGGATCGACAGCGCGCAGCCAGCGGGCGTGCCGGTGGCGATCAGGTCGCCGACGGCGAAATCCTGCACGCCGGAGAGTTCGCTGAGGGTTGCCGCCGGGCCGTGCACCAGGTTGGCGGTACTGTCGCTCTGGCGCACCTCGCCGTTGACCGTCAGGCGCAGCTGCAACTGCCTGACGTAGTGCATGTCCTCGCGGCGCAACAGGCACAGGTACGGGCCGACCGGGCCGAAAGTACGGAAGCTCTTGCCCTTGTAAAACTGCATCTGCGGAATCTGGATATCCCGCGCGGAGTAATCGTTGACGATCACCACGCCGGCGATGAACTCGTGCAGGTTGGCTTCGTTCACCGCGACCTTGCCGGTGATTGCGCGGCGCAGCACCAGGCCCAGTTCGATCTCGTAGTCGAGAAAGCGCACCTGGCGCGGTTTGATCAGGTCACTGTCGGCGGCGACGATGCAGCTCTGCGCCTTGGTGAAGATCATGTTGAAGTGCTTGGCGTCCGGGTCCATGCCGGACTCGAGCATGTGCTGCCGGTAGTTCGCGCCCTGGCAGACGAACTGCTGGTTGCGCGTCACCGGGCTGAGCAGCGTTACCGCCTCCAGCGCCATCTCGTCACCTTGCAGCGTCTCCAGTTCCCCGGCACTGGTGTGCTGGATCAGCTCGCCAGTGGTTGCGTATTCGCCCGCAATCGGCGTGATGCGCCCCTGGCGGAGCACGCCCCAGCGGACGGTGTTCTGGTGTTGGTAGCGGACGAGGTGCACGGGCATGGCAACGACTCCTGGTACTGCGGTGGGCCGCCTCGGGGCGGCGTTGGTCTTGTTGTGGTCGGGAACTCAGCCGAACATTCGCGCCAGCGTCAGCAGCTTGCGCAGCGTCAGATCCGGGCTGTGCCGCAGGTTGTGCAGCAGGGCGCGCAGGGCGGCGATATTCATCACCGGTTTGGTGAAACTGCGTGGCATGCGCTGGCCCCACTGCGACATGGCTTCGGGGCTGACCGCGTGCAGCCCGGTGGGGCGTTCGGCGGTGAACAGGTCGCCGTCGCAGTAGTGTTCGTGCTTGTGGCCCCAGGGGTCCTGCCAGTAATCGAAGATCTGGCTGCCGAGGATGTGCCGGCCGATGCCCCAGGCATGTTTCCAGCCACGTTCGCGCAGCACGCGCTGGCCGATGCCGACGGCGTCGGCGTCGATCACTTCATAGGCGCTGTGGCTGTAGGCGGGCATGAAGCCCTGGGCGAGCGCCAGGGTATGGTGGTCGGCGGGCGTATCGCCCAGGTCCAGGCGCAGGAAGGTCACCGCCGGCGAGCCGTCGGGCAGCACCTGCACGTCGCTAGGAATGAAGCCGAAGTGTTCGGTGTACCAGGCGCAGGTGGCCTGGTAGTCGGCGACTTCCAGCACCACGTGGCCGAGCTTGATGATCTCCGGCGGCGCGATGGGGGGACGCTGGGTGGCGTTGATGCGCGACGCCGCATCGACCTGGTTGAGTGGCAGTGCCGGGCGGTGGGGCAGCGCCGCTGCCGGCTGCTGGCCGTGGATCGCTTCGACGAGGAAGCCGGAAGGATCATGCAGGCGCACACGCTGGCCGCCCCCGGGGGCGTCGTGGTTCTCGATGGCCGAGGCACCGGGAAGTCGTGCGACGCGCTGCAGGTCCTCGCGGCTACCCAGCGCCAGGCCGAAACCGACAAAGCGCGCGGTGTCGCCCCGTTGTACCCGGTAGCAGCAGGGCGCCGCGCCGGTGCCGCGAAAGTACAGGCAGTCGCGATCGCGACGCGCCAGGAGCAGGCCGAAGTCGCCGAGGAAGCGCTCGGCCAGCTCCAGGTCCGGGCGTTCGAAGATCAGCCAGGCCAGCTCACGGGCCTTCACTGTCGGCTGCGGATGCCGCGCCGGCTGGGGCGTTGCCAGCGCGGGCAGGTCGGTGGCTCGAGTCATTGTTGTTGTTCTCCGTAGCCTTTTCGCGGGCAAGGCCGGGCCCGCACCTCCGGCGAGCGGAGGTGTTGTCGGTTGGCGGAAATCAGTCCGTCGTGGTCAGTCGCGCGCGGCCAGCGGCGGCAGGTCGAGTGTCGCCAGGCGTCGTGCTTCGGCTTCTTCCACACCCAGTGCGCGCAGCACCAGTTCAGCGGTATCGCTACCAGCGTCACGCCAGGTCTTCAGGCCCTCGATGACCAGGAACATGGCGCCGAGGGTGGCGCTGGCCAGTAGCGAGATCACTGTCACCAACTGCTCCTGGCGGAAGCGGTAACGGCCGCCCTGCAGGCCGCTGAGCAGGTCGGTGGTGGCCTGGCTGTAGAACATTTCCCGCAACGCGCTATCACTCATCGCGAATCGATTGAGGAAGGCGCCCCACTGCGGTTCCTCGTGAGTGCGCCGAATGAAGAAGCGAATGCCGTTGGCCAGGCGCTCGGCCGGGTCCTGCAGCTCGGCGAAGCTCCTGCTCACGCGCTGGTGCATCTCCTTGCTCAACTGGCTGGCAACCTGGCGGAACAGCTGCTCGATGTTCTCCACGTTGTTGTAGACGGTGCCGCGCGCCACGCCGGCTTCCTGGGCCAGGTCACTGATATTGACCTGGCTGATGCCCTTTTCGGCGAACAGACGCAGGGCTGCCTGGTGAATGCGGCGTTGCACGGGGTTGAGATCTTCCATTGGCCTGGGTTCCAGAATCGAACTGGAAATGATTGAACACTCGTGTTCAATTTGAGTCAATGATCAAATATCCGGAAACGCTCACGAGACTCACCGTTTTCTGAGATATATGATTGTTTTTTAATGTTTTTGTAGGATGTAAAGAATTTTCAGTTCTTGTCGGTGCTGGGCATTGGCTTATAAATTTGAACACTGATGTTCAATCTTTTATCTCCAGGTCATGGCCAGCCGCAGGAGAGGCAGAACAACAATGAGCATCCAACAAGGCCACATTGACGTGCAGCACCACATCGTTCCGCCGGTCTGCGCCGAGGCGATGCTCTGGTGGCGCAGGCAACCACCAGGTCCAGCGCCAGGTCTTCGGCTGCGCAGCGGAATACGCCTTCCTCTTTCTCATCGCTGCCTGAAGAGGAGCGGCAGCCTGAACAGGCCAACGTTGCAGGTCGGGTACCGGTCTTTGCGGCAGTGCATCCACCTGCCGTTGCCGGATGAGGGCTCAGCCGGCGATCTCCGGGTATCGACGGGGTTCGTCAGGCGAGTTGCTCTGCACGCCGAGCGCCAGGCGCCAGTAACCCACATCGTGCCACTGGCCGAGCTTGAAGCCGACTTGTGGGAAGGTGCCTAAGTGCCTGAAGCCCATTTGCTCATGCAGGCCGACACTGGCCGCATTGGGCAGGGCGATACCGGCATAGGCGGCGTTGAATCCCTGCCGTGCGAGCAGGGTCAGCAGCTCGGCGTAAAGGCGGCGGCCAATGCCGGTGCGGGGTTCGCCCTGGGCAACGTAGAGCGTGACATCCACCGCCCATCGGTAGGCGGCGCGCGCCCGATGCTGGCTCGCGTAGGCGTAGCCGGCCAGGCGCCCGTCGCGCAGCGCGACCAGGTAGGGATAAGCCTGCAGGGTCGTGACGATCCGCTGGCGCATCTCCTCGATGGTCGGCGGCACTTCCTCGAAGGAGATTGCCGTAGTGGTCACGATCGGCGCGTAGATGGCCAGGATTGCCGGGGCGTCCTCGGCGCGTGCTGGTCTGATTTCAATGGGCATGGCGACCTCAGATCGAACGCTGGTTCATGCGCGCGGACAGCTGTTCGGCGCTTTCCTTGCGTTCCGAGTAACGGTCCACCAGGAACTCCTGGCGATCACGTAGCAGCAGGGTGAACTTCAGCAGTTCTTCCATGACGTCGACCACCCGATCGTAGTAGGGCGAGGGCTTCATGCGGCCCGCTTCGTCGAACTCCAGGTAGGCCTTGGGCACCGAGGACTGGTTGGGGGTGGTGAACATGCGCATCCAGCGGCCGAGCACGCGCAGCTGGTTGACCACGTTGAAGGATTGCGAGCCGCCGCAAACCTGCATGACCGCCAGTGTCTTGCCCTGGGTGGGGCGCATGGCGCCAAGCGCCAGGGGAATCCAGTCGATCTGCGCCTTGAACACCGCCGACATTGCTCCGTGACGCTCCGGCGAGCACCACACCTGGCCTTCCGACCACTGCACCAGCTCACGCAGCTCCAGTACCTTGGGGTGCTCCACGGGCACGTCGTCAGGCAGCGGCAGGCCGGAAGGGTGGAAGACTCGGGTTTCGGCGCCAAAGTGCTCCAGCAGGCGTGCGGCTTCTTCCACCAGCAGGCGGCTGAAGGAGCGCTCGCGGGTCGATCCGTAGAGCAGCAGGATGCGCGGTTTGTGCTCGCTGGTACGGTTTGCCGCCGGCGGCTGGTCGAACAGCGAAAGGTCAAGGTTGGGCAGTTGTTCCGACATGTCTTGCTCCTGCTCAGAGAGCGCCAATGCGATCCAGCTCGCGCTTGAGTTCGTCGCGGCCGAGGGTGTCGAAGGGCAGGGCCAGGAAGGCCCGACAGCGCAGCTCGATGCGCGCCAGCGTGGCGCGGAAGGCCGCGTCGACGGTTGCCTCATCACCCTGCACATCCGAAGGGTCTTCCAGGCCCCAGTGGGATTTCAGCGCGGGGCCGAAGTACACCGGGCAGGCTTCGCCGGCGGCCTTGTCGCAGACGGTGATGACGATGTCCGGTGGGTTGCCTTCGAAGGCATCGTTGCCCTTGCTGCTCAGCCCCTCGATCGAGATGCCGGCCTGTTGCAGGGTGGTGAGGCTGCGCGGCAGCACCTGGCCCCTGGGGAAGCTGCCTGCGCTGATCGCCGCGAAGCCTTGCGGCGCCAGGTGGTTGAACAGCGCTTCGGAGAGGATGCTGCGGCAGCTGTTGGCCGTGCACATGAACAGGACTCGCATGGAAAGCTCCTCCGCTCAGGGCGGACGTCAGAGGCTCAGGCGCAGCGCCAGGGCCGAAAGAGTGATCAGCAGGACGGGCAGGGTCAGCAGGATGCCGACCCTGAAGTAGTAACCCCAGGTGATGCGCACGCCCTTGCGCTCCAGCACATGCAGCCAGAGCAGCGTGGCGAGGCTGCCGATGGGAGTGATCTTCGGGCCGAGGTCGCAGCCGATGACGTTGGCGTAGATCATCGCCTCGCGCACCAGGCCTTCCGCGCCGCTGGCCTGGATCGACAGGGCGCCGACCAGCACGCTGGGCATGTTGTTCATCACCGAGGAAAGCAGCGCCGCGAGCAGCCCGGTACCGATGGCGGCGCTCCACAGGCCCTGTTCGGCAAGGCGGTCGAGCAACTGGGCAAGAAAGTCCGTGAGGCCGGCGTTCTTCAGGCCGTAGATCACCAGGTACATGCCGAGGGAGAAGATCACCACCTGCCAGGGCGCTTCACGCAGCACACGCCGGGTGGAAATGCGCTGGCCACGCGCGGCGACGGCAAACAGCAGCGCTGCGCAGACAGCGGCCACGGCACTGACCGGGACGCCAAGCGGCTCCAGGGCGAACAGGCCGACCAGCAACAGCAGCAGCGTCCAGCCGCCGACGATGAACGTGGCACGGTCATGGATCGCCGACCTTGGCTCCTTCAGCGCCTCGCGTGCGTACTGCCTGGGGATATCGCGGCGGAAGAACAGCAGGAGCACCAGCAGGGTGGCCGCGACGCTGGCAAGGTTCACCGGCAGCATCACCGAGGCGTATTCGGCGAAGCCCAGGCCGAAGTAATCCGCCGAGACGATGTTCACCAGGTTGGACACCACCAGCGGCAGGCTTGCGGTATCGGCGATGAAGCCGGCGGCCATGACGAACGCCAGCGTCGCGGCGGGAGGGAAGCGCAGCGCGAGCAGCATCGACATGACGATGGGGGTGAGGATCAGCGCTGCGCCGTCGTTGGCGAACAGTGCCGAGACGGCGGCGCCGAGCAATATGCAGAAGGCGAACAGGCGATAGCCGCTGCCATTCGCCCAGCGCGCTATGTGCAGTGCGGCCCATTCGAAGAAACCGGCCTCATCCAGCAGCAGGCTGATGATGATGACGGCGACGAAGGTGGCGGTGGCGTTCCAGACGATGGCCCACACGGTGGGGATGTCGTGCAGGGAAACCGCGCCCGCGGCGAGGGCAATCAACGCCCCCAGGGCGGCGCTCCAACCAACGCCAAGCCCCTTGGGCTGCCAGATGACCAGAACCAGGGTGAAGACGAAGACAGCAATGGCGACCAGCATGGATGACTCGCTCGAATGGGCTCAGCAGCAGGCGGCGTCACGGACGGGGCGGCCGTCCATGTTCTGCAGGCGCAGGCTGTTGTCGGCCAGCCATTGCGTGTTGGCTCGCAGGGTGACCTGCAGCATCTCGTGGACCCAGGCAGGCAGCTCGGGGTTGAGGCGGTAATACACCCACTGGCCCTGGCGGCGATCCAGCAGCAGGCCACTGCTGCGCAATTGCGCCAGGTGGCGACTGATCTTCGGCTGGCTGTCGCCCAGGGCGCACATCAGCTCGCAGACGCAGAGCTCGCCCAAGCTGGCGATCAGCAGGGTGGCGCGAGCGCGGGTTTCGTCAGCCAGGCTCTTGAAGACTTCGGGTGGGGTGATCATGGCTTCATCTTCATATATGGATAATCGAATATACGGCTATCCATATGTTTTAGGCAAGCCTGGTGTTTTGCGCATCCCACCAACCTGAGTCCGCCATTTCTGCCGGGTGTCGCCCTTCGTCGCTAAAATCTAAATTTAAATTGAATTTAGATTTAACCTGGGCCAGGCTTGCCGACATTGCCAGATTGTTCAGGAGTCACCATGGCCTCCCGCGAATCCCGAAAAGACGGTGAAGCGACGCGCATCCGCATCCTGGAGGCGGCCGGCGAGCTGTTCTCCAACCTCGGCTTTGGCGAAACCAGCAACAAGGCGGTGGCGGCCAAGGCTGAAGTCGACCTGGCCTCGATCAACTACCACTTCGGCAACCGCAATGGTCTCTACCAGGCGGTACTGGGGGAGGCCCGCCGGCGCTTTCTGGATATCGCCGACCTGCAACGGATCATCCAGAGCGAGCAGCCGGCGCCGGACAAATTGCGCGCATTGACCGAACTGGTCGTGCGCAAGGCCGCACGCGGGCGGGAGAGCTGGCATCTGCGAGTGCTGGCGGCCGAGGCCCTGGCACCCAGCAGCCATGCCCAGGAAGTCCTGCACCCGGAGAAGGCGCTGAAGCTGACATTGCTCAAGCAGTTGTTCAGCGAGATCACCGGCATAGCGGCCGATGATCCCGCGCTGGTGCCCTGCATTCTCAGCGTGACCGCGCCCTGGGCAATGTTGCTGATCGGCCCGCGCGGGGGCCATGGCGCCTTGCGCGACATTCTCGACATGCCCGCGGACATGGTTGTCGCCCAGCTTTACAGCTTCACCCTGGCGGGCCTGCAGGAAGTCGGCCGGCAGTACCACCAGCGCGCCACGCCAGCGAAGTCCTGAGCGCGGCCGCCACACGATTGATACCCAACGACGTCCCATCTCATCAGGTCAGCCCCATGCAATCGGCTTCCAATCAATCCCTGGGCACCAGCGCCGGTCCTGCACACGACGGCGAGGCGACCCGGCCATCCATTCCACTGCTGCTGGCAGCACTGCTGCTGGTGATGTTTCTCGCGGCGCTGGACCAGACCATCGTATCCACCGCTCTGCCCACGATCGTTGGCGAGCTGGGCGGGTTGCACCTGTTGTCATGGGTGGTGACCGCCTACCTGCTGGCATCCACCGTGGTGGTGCCGCTGTACGGCAAATTCGGCGACTTGTATGGCCGCAAGCTGGTGCTGCAGACCGCCATCGTGCTGTTCCTGCTGGGCTCGGCACTCTGCGGGCTGGCACAGAACATGACCCAGCTGATTGTCCTGCGGGCTCTCCAGGGGCTGGGTGGCGGGGGGCTGATGGTGGTGGCGATGGCGGCGATCGGCGATGTCATCCCGCCGGCCGAGCGTGGTCGCTACCAGGGGCTGTTCGGTGGCGTGTTCGGCCTCGCCACGGTGGTCGGTCCATTGGTGGGCGGCTTCCTGGTCGAGCACCTGTCGTGGCGCTGGATCTTCTACATCAACCTGCCGCTGGGCTTGCTCGCGTTGCTGGTAATCGGCAGCGCGTTCCGCCCCCACGTTGCCCGGGTGAAACACGTCATCGACTACTTCGGCGCCTTTTTCCTCACCTTGGCGCTCGCCTCGCTGGTGCTGATCACCAGCCTGGGCGGCAGCACTCTGCCGTGGACGTCGATCGACATCATGTGCCTTGCGCTCTTCGCCATTGTCGGAGTGGTCGGCTTCGTCCACGAGCAGCGAATCGCCGCGGAGCCGATCATGCCGTTGCACCTGTTCCGCCACCGCACCTTCGTGCTGGCCGGGCTGATCGGGTTCACCGTGGGGGTCTCGCTGTTTGGTTCGGTGACCTTCCTGCCGCTCTACATGCAGGTGGTCAAGGACGCCACGCCCACCAGCGCGGGATTGCAGATGCTGCCCCTGATGGGGGCGATGCTGGTGGTGTCGGCGATCACCGGTCGCCTGATCAGCCGGTGGGGGCGCTACCGGGTATTCCCCATCCTCGGCACCCTGCTGCAGGTCATTGCCCTGGCACTGCTGAGTCGACTCGACCTGCAGTCGTCCATGCTGCAGATGAATCTCTACATGGCGTTGCTGGGGGCAGGGCTGGGAATGGTGATGCAGGTGCTGATCCTGGCGGTGCAGAACAGCGTCGAGTTCCGCCATATGGGCGTGGCCACCTCCGGCGCGACGCTGTTCCGCTCCATCGGTGGCTCGATTGGCGTCTCGGTGTTCGGCGCACTCTTTTCCCATGAACTGATGAGCCGGCTCACCAGCAGCTTCCCGGCAAGTGCCGGGTCGCCCGCCAACCTCTCACCGGCTGCCGTGCATGCGTTGCCCGCCGCATTGCAGCAGACCTATCTGGAGGCATTCTCCGGGTCGATGCACTGGGTATTCCTGGTGGCATGCGTGGTCAGCGGCGTGGCCTTCATGCTGTCCTGGCTGCTGCAGGAAGTGCCGCTGCGCAGAGCCTGACGTACCCCTCCAGCTCGAATTTCCCGCCTGGCTTGCCGTTGCAGCAGCCTCAGGCGGGAAATTCGAGCTGGACGCACAGGCCGCTCCTGCTGTCGGGGTCCGAGTAATCCAGCGTTATCCTCGCGCCGAGTCGGTGGGCTATCGCACTGACGATCGACAGGCCCAGGCCTGAGCCAATTTCTTCGCTGCCCGCGATGCGGTAGAAGGCGTCGAAAACCCGCTCCCGCTCCGCTTCGGGGATACCGGGGCCGGTGTCCCGGACCTGGAGAACGATGACGGCGCCGCGACGCTGCACCAGGAGATCGACCTTGCCGCCGGGAGGCGTGTAGCGCACCGCATTGTCAGCCAGATTCCTGATCAGCATCTGCAGGTCGAATTCGTTGACCACCACTTCGCAGTCATCCCCCTCGACGCCCAGGTCGATCTGCTTCCTGTCTGCGACCGGCAGGAGTTCCTCCAGCACCGCCCGGTAGACCTTGTGCACCGACACCTGCTGCTCGGGCGCAGCCGTCGAGGACTGCGCACTGGCGAGCGCCAGTAGCTGGTCGATCAGGTTGCGGCCACGCTCGATGCCTTGCCGGAGTTTGCTCAAGCGCTCCCTGGCCGGCTCGGGCATTGGCGTGGCTGCAAGCCGCTCCGCCTGCAGGGACAGTGCGGTCAGGGGGGAGCGCAGTTCGTGCGCGGCATCTGCCACGAAGCGCCGCTGCGATTCCATTGACCGTGCAACGCGCCCCAGCAGGCGGTTGATCGCGAGGACGAACGAGCGCACCTCGGTGGGCAGATGGCGCGTCTCGATGGGCGCCATGTCCTGCTCGTCGCGGCGATCCAGCTCGCTGGAGAGCGTGGCAATCGGTCGGAACAACTTGCGAACCAGGTCCGCCACGACGAGCAGCAGGACCGGGATCAGGATCACCAGGGGAAGCAGCCCCCGCCAGGCGCTCTCGCGCGCGTCGCGGTCGCGGCTGCCGGTCTCCTGGGCGACGGCGATACGCTGCCCGCCGGCGGTGGTACGCACCAGCACGCGGAACTCCTCGCCGGCAACGGCCACGGTGGAAAAACCCTCCTGCAGCGTGCTCGGTATCGGCAGCGGCAGGCTGTTGTCGCCCGTGCCGGGCGCATTGGCGCTGTCTGCCAGATACTGCACAACGACCCGGGTTTCTTCGTTGTCTCCCGCGATGGCGGGGGCAGCCGCCGGGTATTGCAGGGTCATCTGCTGCCGTTCGAACAGCGCGGCAACCTGCTTCAGGGTGTTGTCCTGCATCTCCAGCGCTTCGTCGTAGGCCGATACGAAAGCGAAGATGCCCGCGAGCATGGCGACAATCAGGATGGTCACGCAGAGCGCCAGGGAGAGGCGGAACTGCACGGAATCCCTCAGTCGCTTTTGCAGACCATCCATCCCATTCCCCTGACATTCTTGATGACGTGAGTGCCCAGTTTCTTGCGCAGCGAGTGGATCAGGAACTCGACCGCGTTGCTTTCAACCTCGTGCCCCCAGCCGTAGATGCGGTCCTCCAGTTCGCTGCGCGAGAGGATCGCTCCAGGTCGTATCAGCAACGCCTGCAGCAGGCTGAACTCCCGGTTGGAGAGCAGGACGCCCTGGGTTTCCGAGCTGCTGGCGTGCTTTGAAACAGGGTCGAGCGTCACCACGCCATTGCTGAGCGCGGGGGAGGCATTTCCTCCCTTGCGGCGCATCACCGCCCTCATCCGTGCGAGTAGCTCAGCCATCGCGAAGGGTTTCAGCAGATAGTCGTCCGCGCCACCGTCCAGCCCTTTCAGGCGGTCGTCGAGGCTGTCTCGTGCGGTGATGATGACCAGGGGGACGGGGTTGTCCTGCGAGCGGATATCGGCGAGTACGCTCAACCCATCGCGCCCGGGCAGGCCGAGGTCGAGCAGGATCTGGTCATATGCCTGCGCGCGCAGGGCTGAAAGTGCGCTGGGGCCGTTGTTCACCCAGTCGACGGCATAGCCGGCATCCTCCAGCGCGCCTTCGATGGCCTCAGCGATCATGGCGTCGTCTTCGACAAGCAGTACCCGCATACGTCGGCCTCTGGATTGCAAATGCGCGATGCACGGTCGCCAGTGAGGCGGCCGTGCATCGACCCCGGACGTTTGTCCCGGGAAGGATAGTCTTGTCGAACGTTACGATTGGCGCTGGCCCTGGAGTTTATCGAATACCTTCATCAGGTCGTCCATGGCCGCTTTGCAGTTCGCCTGCTGCGGATTGCTGTCGCGCAGCGCATCCAGCGCCCGGTCGATGGCCTTGTCGAGTGTATGCCAGTCGCTGACGGCGCGAGGTTTGATGCCGGCCTCGGCTTCGTCCCACGCCAGTTCGAGGTCCTTGATGCGCGCCTTGCCTTTTTCCAGCTGGTTCTGCTCGACGAGTGCGCTCACGTCTGCGGCGATGTTGCGGAACTCGGACAGATCGCCAAGCTGGGTAGCCTGGGCGGAGCTGGTCTGCTGGCTGGCGCCGACCTTGGGCTCGTCCGGCTTCGAGCAGCCCGCGGCGAGGCCCAGCAGGGCGATGGCAGAGGCGAGGGCGAGCTTGCAGATGATTTTCTTGAAGTAGGGCATTGGTAAAACCTCGGAAGAAGTCAGCATTACTGAGTGAGACGTTTGCTATTGCCGATGCCGAGCTGGGCTACCGTCACCAGCATCAGGATCACGCAAAGGAAGATGGCGCTGGTCCAGGTGGCGCCCATGCCGAGGCCGCCGTAGGTCTTGGCCTGGGTGAGCAGGTCGCCCAGGGAGGCGCCGAACGGGCGAGTCAGGATGTAGGCGGTCCAGAAGGCCAGGACGACATCCGCGCCGAGCTTCCAGGCCACGAAGGTCGCCGCGATCAGCGCACCGAACAGCACGACGCCGACGGTGAAGCCCATGCTCAGGGCCTCGGTCGCCAGGTCGCCGGCGGCAGTGCCCAGGGCGAAGGTGCACAGCACCGTGGTCCAGTAGAAGATCTCGCGCCGCGGGGTCACGATTTCCTTGATGGAAAGATTCCGCTCGATCGCGTACCAGAAGCCGAAATTGACCGCCAGGAGTACGGAGAACACTGCCGTGCTGACATACAGGCTGACGTTGAGCTCGTCGGTGAGAATGTCGGTCAACTGCGTACCGAGGATGCTCACCACGACGACCGTCAGCCAGTAGATCCAGGGCGTGTAGGCGCGGGTGCGCAATTGCCAGGCCAGTGCAGCCGCGAGCAACAGCGCCATGGCCGCGGTGGTGATGCCCAGGCCGAGCCCTGCATCCACCGCGAGAAAGTCGGCGAACGTCTCTCCCACGGTGGTGGACATGATCTTGATGATCCAGAAGGACAACGTCACTTCCGGGACCTTGTTGAGCCAGTGGCTTGTGCTGGTTGGGTTCATTCGAGGCGTCTCTCCGGCTACGCATCAGTTGGCGTGGAGGAGAGCCTACCGGCCAATACTTAGCTGAGACTGAGGCCGCTCGAAGAGCTGCGGGAGGTCTTCCTGCTCGTTGCAGGGTCAGCTCAAGCGCGGCGTGCAGAGCGATCGGTCGGCCAGGAGCGCGATCCGCGCCGCGCGGATTTCGCGGTGAGCGGCCGCGATCTCTATAGCCTTGGGAATACATGAGCGCAGGGCCGCTTGGCGAGTGATCTGGCGCGCCCACGCCTCCAGGTCGCGCTTGCGCGCGGAAGGTGACGCACGATTGCCGCGCGTTACCCTTGCGGAGCCTGCTGGGCGGTGAAGTAGTCGCCGGTTCGCCACGCTATGTCGGCAACTCGCGCACCCACAGGAAACGAGCTAGGCCGGTGTTGCGAAGAGATGGGCAGTGCCGCTGACGAACAGGTGCACTCGCGTGCCGATAGCAGGGCAATCCATCGCCGGCACTCTGACCGCAATCGTCAGGGCGGCCGGGCTGGCCTGCGCCCCGGCAGATGGCGCTTCGAGCTGGACCATCGCGGTGCACTTGTCGCCGCCGAAGTCGCTGCCGACGACCACGGCGTAGCAGCCGTCCGGGCTGGTCGGGAACATGGCCTGCGGGCTCAGGTGCAGCTGCTCGGGGCGAAGGAGTATCTGCGCGTGTCCATTGGCGGCGTCCGCGCCGGCCCTGACCTTGCCCAGCGGGCATTCTGCCCAGCCGTCGTGAATGCGGGCTGGAAACACCAGGGCGTCACCGAGGAACGCAGCCGTCTCCTCGTCAGTCGGGCGCAGGTACAGCTCTTTCGGTGCCCCGGCCTGGATCAGGCGCCCCTGGCGAATGACCGCCAACTGGTCGCCGAAGGAAAGCGCTTCCTCCTGGTCATGGGTCACCAGGATGGCCGTCACGCCTGCGTCGTTCAGTACCTTCGAAACGGCCTTGCGCATGGTCACGCGCAAGCCACTGTCCAGGGCCGAGAACGGCTCGTCGAGCAGCATCAGTCTGGGGCTCTGGGCGAGCGCCCTGGCCAAGGCAACGCGCTGCTGCTGGCCGCCCGACAGTTCGTGTGGCCAACGTGTCGCCATGGAGGCATTCAGCGAGACCATGTCCAGCAGCTCATGAATGCGTTGCGTGCGGCTCGCCATGCCTTTGGGCAGACCGAAGCCGATGTTCTCGGCCACTGACAGGTGTGGGAAGAGTGCACCGTCCTGTGGAACGTAGCCGATGACCCGGCGGTGCGCCGGAACGAAGCTCTCGTCATCGGCCAGCGTGGTTTCGCCCAGCGTGATCGTGCCCAGATCGGGCACCTCGAAGCCGGCGATCAGGCGCAGCAGGGTAGTCTTGCCCGAGCCGGAGGGACCGACGATGGCGGCGCGACTGCCTGCCGGTACCGACAAGCTGAAGTTCTCGATCGCTGCATAGGGGCCGAAGAACCGGGACACGGACTTCAGTTCGAGCGTACTCATCGACCTGCTACTCGCTTGGATTGGTGGTAGAGAATCCCGGTCAGGGGCAGTGAAAGGAGGATCATCAGCAAGGCATACGGCGCGGCTGCGGCGTAATCGATCTCGCTGGTTTTTGACCAGAACGCGGTGGCGAGGGTGGCGGTGCCGCTCGGCGAAAGCAGCAAGGTCGCCGTCAGCTCATTGACGATGGCGAGGAACACCAGGGCGACGCCCGCTGCCGCACCTGGCGCGGCAAACCGCAGGGTGACGCCGCAGAGGGCCTGCAGGGGAGTGCGACCCAGGCTGCGGGCGATGTTCTCCAGCTCGACCGGAGCCTGGGCAAGACCGGCTCGCAGGCTCACCAGCGCACGTGGCAGGAACATCAAGACGTAGGCCAGCAGCACGGTGAACAGGGTCTGGTACAGCGGTTGCGCAAAGCGGATCGTCACGCTCACCAGCGCCAGCGCAATGACGATGCCGGGGAGCGCGCTGGCAATGTAGTTGCTGCCTTCGAGCAGGCGCTGGAAGCGGCTCGGTGCGCGCACCGAAATCCAGGCCATTGGCACCGCGGCAATGGTTGTGAGCAGCGCCCCGGCGGCGCCCAGCAGCACCGTCTGGCCAAGGCAGACCAGCAGTTCGCTCGAGCTCCAGACGGCAACGCCGCCCGCCCCGAGCCATTTCCCCAGCGTCACCAGCGGGACGCCCAGGGAGGCGGCGGTGAACCCCGCGCACAGCACCAGGACCAGCACCGAGCAGCGCCGCGAAAGTCGGGTCAGCGGCGCAGAGCGTGGGCTGCCGGAGCCGATCCGGGCGTAGCGCGCCGAGCCGCGGGTGGTGGATTCCAGGCTCAGCAGCAGCAGGCAGCCCAGGGCCAATACGCCTGCCAGCAGGTTGGCCGAAGGGCCGCTGAAGGACGACTGGAACTGGTCGAAGATTGCCGTCGTGAATGTGTCGAAGCGGATCAGCGCAAACAGGCCGTACTCGGCCAGCAGGTGCAGGGCGACCAGGAGTGATCCGCCCCAGATCGCCACCCGCAGCTGTGGCAGCACGACTCGCCAGAAGACCCTGGCAGGCGGATTGCCAAGTGACTCGGCGACATCCTCCAGGACCGGATCAAGCCGCCGCAGTGCTGCCGCCGCAGGCAGGTAGATGAACGGGGAATAGGCGATCAGCGAAACCAGCACTGCCGGAAACAGCCCGTGAATCGAGGGTGCCAGACTGATCCACGCGTAACTGTGGACGAACGCCGGGATAGCCAGCGGGGCCACCACCAGCAAGGACAGCAGGCGCCTGCCGGGAAGAGTGCTGCGCTCTGTCAGCCAGGCCATCGCGACGCCATGCAACACGCAAAGCGGCACGGTCAACGCAACCAGGATCACCGTGTTGTACAGCAGCTCCGCAACCCGTGGGCGGAACACCAGCTTGGAGATGAGCGGGAGCCCGCCCTGAAAGCCCGCGGCAACCACGAAGAACAGCGGCAGCAAGGCGGCGGCGGAAACCACCAGGGCGGCTCCCAGCACCCAGGGGTGAGCCGATCGCTGGCGCCAGCGCCGCATCAGCCGGGTGGGCTGCCGCAATACCTTGCCCCGGCCGCCATGCAGGCGTGCATCGGGTTCGAATTGTTGCGCCGTCACTTAGAGCAGGCCTGCCTGGATCATCAGGTCCACGACCTTCTGGCTGTCCAGCCTGGATACGTCGATGACAGGGGCGTCCAGCTGGTCCAGCGGGACCAGCTGCGGGTTCGACGGTTCACCTTCACCCACGGCATATTCGAACGAGGTGCCCTCCCGCAGGATGGCTTGCCCCTTCTTCCCGGTAATCCACTTGAGGAATGCCTGGGCTTGCTGAGGGTGCTTGCTGGAAGCCAATACGCCGCCGCCCGACAGGCTGATGAAGGCGCCGGGGTCCTGGTTCCTGAAGTAGTGCAATGCCGTGTGGTTGCTGTTCTCCCCGGTCCTGGCCTGATCCCCGAAGAAGTAGTAGTGGTAGATCACCCCGGAATCGATCTGGCCGGCGTTGACGGCCTTCAGAACCGCATTGTTGCCTCGATAGTTCCTGGCGCCTGCCTTGAGCGAGTCGAGCCAGTCGAGCGTGGCTTGTTCGCCTTTCAGTTCGAGGAGCGCACCGACGATCGCCTGGAAGTCCGCACCTGCCGCGGACGCGGACCAGCGGCCGATCCATTGCGGCTCGGCCAGCTCCAGCAGCGACTTCGGCAGTTCGGACTCTTTCACCCGGTCCTTGTTGTAGACGAACACAGTCGAGCGGGCCGCGATACCGACCCAGCGACCTTGCGCTGTCCTGAACGGCGCCGCGACCTGGGCAATCGTGCTCGGGTCGACGGGGGCAAAGAGCCCGGCATGATCGACCAGCATCATGGCTGGGGAGTTTTCGGTCAGGAAAACATCGGCAGGGGAGGCTTTGCCCTCCTGGACGATCTGGTTGCCCAGTTCGATGTCGTCACCCTTGCGCAGGGTGACCTTGATTCCGGTATCGCGAGTGAAGCCCTCGCTCCAGGCTTTGGTCAGCGATTCGTGCTGGGCGTCGTAGACCACGATGCCCTCGTCGTCGGATGCCGCGTATGCCGTGCCGATGCCCAGCAACGCTGCAGTTCCGACTGCTATCAGGATCACTAACGAGGCACCGTGCACTTTCATCAATCGCCGCTCCAATGGGTTCTTGTCGACGACGAGCAGGGCCATGCAGTGCCCGGGTCGTCGCTCGCGAATGGCGGCGATATTGGCGTTATGGCTGTTAAGAAATTGTCATTCTCATTTGAAGCCTGCGTGATGAAAGCGCTGCCAACGCCCCCGGGGCACGCGGTCGAGTGAACGGCGCGAGGGCAACCTGCAGGTTGCTGCGTCCGTCACGCCAATGGCGGCGTTCGAACCTCGGGAGGCCTGGCTCCTGAAGGCGAGCCAGGCTCCGGGCATCACTTGCGCTTGAGTTGCTCGTAGGACTTGACCATGTCCCGCGCCCAGGTATCGAGCAGGGCCTTGGCATCGTTGGCGGACATGACCTGGGAGGAGTTTTCCAGTTCGGTGCCGGCGCCCTTGCGCACCACTTCGGCGACCACCTTGCCGTCGCTGCCGTCGAGGAAGGCCGCTTCGGTGGCGATGCTGGTGTCCTGGTCGCGGATGCCCGTCGCGGTGCTGACGCCAGCGGCGATCAAGGCGATGGGAATCACCTCGTAAGGCTGCAGGCCCTTGGTGGCGGCGCTCACGGCGGTGATTGCCGGGCGCACGATCAGCACACCCTGGCCAGGACCGTCAGCCAGCGGCAGGACCTTGGAGAATTGCGTCTTCAGCGTCTGGTCGTAGTACTGGGTGATGCCGCTCAGGGTACTCTGCGGGATCTTCTCGCTGGGTTGGGGTTGCGGGTAGAGCTGGCTGGGTTCGACATAAACGCTGGTGAACTGGCTGACGTCGATACCAGGCTTGATCCAGCGCATCACCGGGGCGCCGGAGGGCGATTTTTCTTCCTTGAGGACGCTGTAGTCCTTGAGGAAGCCGGAGTATTTCTCGGGCTCGACGTACTTGCTTGCGCAGCCGGCGAGGGTGAGGGAAGCCAGGCACAGGGCCAGGATTTTGCTGTGCATCGAGTCGCTCCTTATAGGTACTGCAGGTGTTGGGTCGCGTTCTTCGTCGCGTGAGTGCTGCTTCTGCCGCGGAATATCAGAAGCGCCAGGTCGCACCGCCGCCAAGGATGTGCAGGGCGGCGTTGCGATAGGTACCGGAAAGGGTTTCGCCGGAGCGTGACTTGGTCTGCTCGTCGTCCATGTCGCCGAGCCACACCAGGGTATAGGCCAGGTGCAGGTCGAGCCCTTCGTCAAGCTGGTAGTTCACCCCGGTCGCCAGGCGCCAGGCTTCGCCCATGGGGTTGTCCACGGTGCGGTCCTTGTCGTCCACCGCCGAGCTGTCGTAGCCCAGCCCCATGCTCCAGCGCAGGCGTGGATTGGCCTGGTACTGGGCGCCGAGCGAGGCGTGCCAGGTGTCCTTGTACTGGCGGTCGACGGTGCGGTCGACGCCGCCGGCGTTGGCATCGACCTCCACGCCGATCTGGCCGAAGTCGCTCCAGTCCTGCCAGCCCAGGCTGCCCAGCAGCTTCCATTGCGGGTCGAGCTGGTGGGCGATGCTCAGGGTCGCTGTCTGCGGGATGTTCATGTCCAGCTCGAGGGAGTCGACGTCCAGGCGATTCAGCGCGGCATTGATGATCGGGTTGCTGACCTTGCGTACATCGGGGCTGTCCTTGAACTCCAGCTTGACCTTGCTGGTGTAGGCGAAACCGATCTGCGTACTGTCGCTCAGGTGGTAGAGCAGGCCGAGGTTGACCCCGGTGCCGACGTCGGTGTCCTTGTATTCCAGCTGGCCGTCGGGGCGGTCGCGCAACCCGAGCAGGTTGTTGTTGATCGCCATCTCGGTGCGGTAGTAGCCATAGACGATGCGCGGGCCGATGCCGACCGTGAGCTGGTCGGTGAACTTGTGCGCCAGGGTCGGCTGGAAGGACACACCGATGATCGCCGCTTCCTGAGTGAAATAGCGCCCGGCCCAGTCGTCGTCATAGTCCAGCGCCAGGCCGAAGTTGCCGTACATGCCGAAGCCGATGGCCGAGCGGTCGTCGATCTGGTGGCTGATGAACAGGCTGGAGCCGGGCAGCCATTGCAGGGCATTGCCGCCTTCGTTGCCATCGAACTGGTTGTTGCTGTCGCGGGAGAAGCGGATGTCGCCGAGGATCACCTGCGCGTTGGCGTTGATCTGCGTGCCCTTGAGCTCGGCGATGCCGGCCGGGTTGCTCATCAGCACGCTGGGGTCGTTGGCCAATGCCGCGGAGCCGGCGTTGGCGAGGCCGTTGCCTTCCTGCCCGGTTTCGTAGATCAGGATGCCGCCCGCCAGTGCAGGGCTGCTCAGGCAAGCCAGGAAAACTGTCGACAACAGATAAACAGAAGCAGGCTTGATTCGTGGGTGATCCGCGTTCATCTGGCGCTCCGAGTGCATACCGTTACCAACCGCCACGAATGCAGGCCTGTGGCGGCTCAATGCTCCGAATGCTGTCTGGAGTCGACTGCTGCTTCCCCATCGAGAGGGGACTGTGGAATCAGCCTAGATAGCCAAATGCGATGTGCAAGCCGACTTTAGGTTCCGGGTGAAATTAATGCGCAGCGCATGGCCTCTCCGGGTGCATGCCATTTGCTCGGCTACGCCGGGCAGTGCGTAGGCCAGGAGGCGTCTCGCTGACGTGAAATGAAAAAAACCTGACGTGAAAAGCCAAGAAAACAGGTGCGCTTCTTCCGAACACTTGCAGGCAATAACAACGCTGCAGCGGCCGGTGCCGAATGTAGGAGATCGCCATGCGCTTATTGGCTTGCCTGTTCCTTGTCGCGGCAGTGGGGCTTTCCTGTGCCGCCACTCAGGACCATGTGCCGACACCCAGGGCCGATACGGCAGGGCTCGGGGGAATCCCGGCCAGCGTAGGTGACATCTTCAATCGATTCTGAGCGCTGCGCCGAAACCAGCCCAACTCCCTGCAACAAGGCTATAACAACAATGAAATCGGGTTCTCGTCTGGCTCATTGGTGTGGCATCGCCACGCTCATGCTTGCATGCATGTCCTTGCCGACAGCGCTACTGGCTGCGGACAAGCCGAATATCCTGGTCATCTTCGGCGACGACATCGGCATCACCAACATCAGCAAGTACAGCTACGGAATGATGGGCTACAAGACGCCCAACATAGATCGCCTGGCCAACGAGGGCGTGATGTTCACCGACTACTACGGTGAGCAGAGCTGCACCGCCGGACGTGCGGCCTTCATCACCGGCCAGCACCCGGTGCGCACCGGCCTGACCAAGGTCGGAATCCCCGGCTCGCCGATCGGCATCCAGAAAGAGGACCCGACGCTGGCCGAGCTGCTCAAGCCGCTGGGCTACATGACCGGCCAGTTCGGCAAGAACCACCTGGGCGACCGCGACGAGTTCCTTCCCACCAACCACGGCTTCGACGAGTTCTTCGGCAATCTCTACCACCTCAATGCCGAAGAGGGGCCGGAAGACCCCGACTGGACGAAGAACCCGGCCATCGACAAGCTGATCCACCCGCGCGGCGTCATCCACAGCACCGCCGATGGCAAGATCGAGGACCTTGGCGCGCTCAACAGCAAGCGCATGGAAACGATCGACGAAGAATTCCTGCAAGCCTCGAAGAACTTCATCGACAAGGCGGTCAAGGCCGACAAACCCTTCTTCGTCTGGTTCAACTCCAGCCGCATGCACTACTACACGCACATCAGCGACAAGGTGGCGGGCAAGTCCGGGCAGGATTTCTACAACGACGGCATGCTCGAGCACGATGGCCACGTCGGCCAGTTGCTCAAGCAACTCGACGACCTGGGCGTGAGCGAAAACACCATCGTGCTCTATACCACCGACAACGGCGTGCACTTCAACCAGTGGCCGGATGCGGGTATCACGCCGTTCCGCGGCGAGAAGAACACCAACTGGGAGGGCGGCTTCCGGGTGCCGGCCATCGTCCGCTGGCCGAATCACTTCAACGCCGGTGAGGTGTCCAACGACATCATGTCCGCCCAGGACTGGCTGCCGACGCTGATGGCCGCCGCGGGCGTCAGCGACGTCAAGGAGCAGTTGCTCAAGGGCTACCAGGCCGGGCCGAAGCAGTTCAAGGTCCACCTGGACGGCTACAACTTCCTGCCCTACCTGGAGGGCAGAAGCGAGAAGGGCCCGCGCACCGACTTCTACTATTTCAGCGATGATGGCAAGTTGCTCGGCATGCGCGATGGCGACTGGAAGGTGGTGTTCTCCGAGCAGCGCGCGAAGCGCTTCGACGTGTGGCGCGACCCCTTCGTCGACCTGCGGATTCCCAAGGTCTTCAACCTGCGGCGCGATCCGTTCGAGCGCGCCGACACCGACTCCAACAGCTACAACGTCTGGTGGGACAAGAAGGTGGCAGTGGTGGCCTTGCCGGCGATGATCCGTGTCCAGCAGTTCCTCACCACGTTCAAGGAGTTCCCGCCGCGCCAGCGCCCGGCCACTTTCACCGTGGACCAGATGCTCGAGAAGTTCATGCACTACCAGGAGCAGTGAGCGTTTCCCGGCGCCGCTGCACGTGGCCCGCGCGCATTGCTGCGCGGGCCTCGCACTGCTCGAAGTGGCGATGGCGCAAGCCAGGAACGCCAGGCACGCTGCCGCCAGCGGCTGTGGTTCTGCCGGTTCGCAGTATGGCAACGCGCTTCCATAGCGAAGTGTTGCAAGCGGGCTACTGTTATCCAACAGGCCGTGGCACGGCAGTGTGTCTGGAGGGCAGCTCCAGTACGCCAGCGGCAAGGACCCCGAACCCACGGTACAAGGATCATCCCCGTGTCCACGCGTGAACAGATTGCTGGCCTGGAAGCCGCCGTATCGGCGCAGGTCCTCGGCCAGGAAGAAACCGTCCGGCACATCCTGCTGGGCCTGCTGGCCAATGGTCACGTCCTGCTGGAGAGTCTGCCCGGCCTGGCCAAGACCCGCACCGTCAAGGCGCTGTCGCGCCACCTCGATGCGCGCATGAGCCGCGTGCAGTTCACCCCCGACCTTCTGCCGTCGGATATCACCGGCGCCGAGATCCTCCAGCAGACCGAGCAGGGCAACCAGCTGAAGTTCCAGCCCGGCCCGCTGTTCGGCAACGTCATCCTCGCCGACGAGATCAACCGCGCGCCGGCCAAGGTCCAGGCGGCGCTGCTCGAGGCCATGGAAGAGCGCCAGATCACCGTGGCCGGGCAGACGCACCGCATGCCGGGGTTGTTCATGGTGCTGGCGACGCAGAACCCCATCGAGCAGGAGGGCACCTACCCGCTGCCCGAAGCGCAGATGGACCGCTTCCTGATGAAGCTGCTGATCGACTACCCCAAGGTCGAGGACGAGTCGCGCGTGTTGCAACTGGTGCGTACCGAGGAGCGCCGCCAGCAGTCCGCCGAGGCGCCCGCCGAGATCACCCCGCTCGCCCAGGAGACGCTGTTCGCCGCACGCCGGGAGGTGGGAGATGTGCACGTCGCCGCCGCCATCGACCGCTACCTGATCGACCTGATCAATGCCACGCGCCGCCCGGCCGATTACGACACTGACTTGGCCCGCTGGCTGAAGGTCGGCGCCAGTCCGCGCGGCGGCATCAGCCTGGACCGGGTCGCCCGCGCGCACGCCTGGATGGCCGGCAACGACTATGTGACGCCCGACGATGTGCGCGCTGTCGTGCATCCCGTGCTGCGCCATCGCCTGCTGCTGTCCTATGACGCAGTGGCCGATGGCGTCGGCGCCGATCAGGTGATCGACCGGCTGCTCGACAAAGTCGCGATTCCAGCCTGAGGAGAATGCGCCGATGGCGGATCAGCAGCCGGTCGCCGATGGCTTCGTCTACGCCTCGCTGGAGCAGTTGATGCTGCTGGAACATCGCGTTCGCGGCCTGAGCTTCCTGTCGCGGCAGCCGCTGTCCAGCATCCTCTCCGGCAGCCATGCCGCGCGCCTGCGCGGCCGGGGGCTGAGCTTCGACGAGCTGCGCCAGTACAACCCCGGCGATGACCTGCGGCACCTGGACTGGCGCGCCTCCCAGCGCTACGGCAAACCGTTCGTGCGCAGCTACACCGAGGAGCGCGATCGGCCGACGCTGCTGCTGGTGGACCAGCGCATGAGCATGTATTTCGGTTCCAGGCGCAGCTTCAAGTCGGTGCTGGCCGCGGAGCTTGCCGCCATCGGCGCATGGATGGCCCTGCAGGCGGGCGACCGGGTTGGCGGGCTGGTGTTCGGTGACCGCCAGATCGACTACATCCGCCCACTGCGCAGCCGCGCCAGGGTCGAGGCGCTGTGCGCGGCCATCGTCCGCCACAACCATGCGCTGCACGCCACGCGCAGCGAAGACGATGCGCCCGGGCAGCTTGACCGGGTGTTGCGCCAATGCCTGGGCCTGGCCGGGCACGACAGCCTGGTGGTGATCATCAGCGACTTTGCCGGCGTGACCGAGCAGACGCTGCAGCTGTTGCGGCAGCTGAGTGCGCACAACGACGTGCTGGCCTTGCAGGTGTTCGATCCGATCGCCTTGCGCCTGCCGGACCGCGGCCGGGTGACCGTCACCCAGGGCGAGCTGCAGGTGGAACTGGAGGTCGGCCGGCGCCAGGTGCGGCGGCCGCTGGGCGAGTTCCTCAGTGGCCGGCTGAAGGACGTGGCGACGCTGCTGCGCCGTAGCCAGGTGCCGCTGATGATGTTCAGCAGCGGGCGCGACAGCCTGGAGCAGTTGCGCGGTGAACTCGGGCGCCTGGCGCGATGAGCGTTCCGCGCATCGACCAGTTGCAGGAGCTCCCGGCCCCCCCTCCGGTGGTCAGCTACTGGCCGCAGACCTGGGCCTGGGCGGTGCTCGCCGCACTGCTCGTGGTCGCCATCACCGCCTGGGCGCTGTGGCGCTATCGCCGCTGGCGGCGCGAGCGTTATCGACGCGAGGCGCTGGCCCTGCTGGATGACCTCGGCAAGGCCCTGGCGGACCCGGCCCGCAGGCTGCCAGCGCTGCGCCAGCTGCCGGCGCTGATCAAGCGCGTGGCGCTGTCGATGCCTGCTGGCGACGTCGCGGCGCCGCTGGCCGGCAGCGCCTGGCAGGCCTATCTGCAACGCTGCAGCCCGCTACCGTTGCCGGCGGGGCTGGATCAGCGCCTGGCGCTGCTGGCCTACGCGCCGGACGCCCGGCTCCAGCAGTTGCCCGAGCAGGAGGTACAGGCCTTGCTGGTGGCCTGCCGGAAATGGGTCGAGGTGCATCATGTGGCAGCTTGACTACCCCTGGGTGTTGCTCCTGCTGCCCTTGCCCTGGCTCGCCTGGCGCTACCTGCCGGCCTACCGCGAATCGCGCAGCGCCCTGCGGGTGCCGTTCTTCGCCGCCATGAGCCGCGCCGCCGGCCAGGATGCCAGCCGCGGCGGCGCTGGAGGGCGCTGGCAACTGCCGCTCAACCTGCTGGTCTGGGGGCTGCTGCTCATCGCTTGTGCGCGCCCGGTGCTGGTGGAAAAGCCCATCGAGCGCGTGCAGCCGATCCGCGACCTGATGCTGGCCATCGATATCTCGCAGTCCATGGAAACCAACGATTACCGCGACGCCAATGGCCAGCGGGTGGACCGCCTGAGCATCGTCAAGGACGTGGTGCGCGAGTTCATCGGCGAGCGCAAGGACGACCGCATCGGCCTGATCGTCTTCGGCACCGCGGCCTTCGCCCAGGCGCCGCCGACGCTGGATCATGCCAGCCTGCTGCTCCTGCTGGATGAAGTCGGCATCGGCATGGCCGGGCCGAACACTGCCCTGGGCGATGCCATCGGCCTGACCCTCAAGCTGCTCAAGGACGCGCCGGAGCAGGAAAAGCTGCTGATCCTGCTCACCGACGGCAACGACACCGCCAGCGCCATCACGCCCAGCCACGCCGCGAGCATGGCCCGCGAGCGCGGGGTGGTGGTGCACACCATCGGTATTGGCGACCCCGAGGCCAGTGGCGAATCGAAGGTGGACCTGAAGACCTTGCAGGAAATTGCCCGGACCACGGGTGGGCGTTACTTCCGCGCCGATGACCGCGAGGCGCTGAAAGCCGTGTACGCCACCCTGGACCAGATCACCCCGCATCAGGTCAAGACCCTCAGCCACCAGCCCAAGCGCGACCTGTTCTGGCTGCCGCTGGGGGCTGCGCTGCTGTTGCTGCTGGCCGCCCATGGCCTGGCGGTCATCGCCACGCGCCTGGCCGCGCCGCGCGCTACCCGCGCGAGCCGGGAAGTGGAGGGCTGATGGACATCGACCTCAGCGCCTTCCATCTGCTGCGGCCATTCTGGCTGCTGCTCCTGCTGCCGGGCGTGCTGCTGCCTCTGTTGTGGAGCCGACGGCATGATCTGGCGCGGCTGCTCGACGGCATCATTGCGCCGCATCTGCTGCAGCACCTGGTGATCACCCCCGCCGAGCGGCAGCGCGTGCGCCCGGTGCATCTGCTGGGCGCCGTGCTGGCGATCGGCGGCGTGGCCGCTTCCGGGCCGACCTGGGAGCAGGATCGCCCGGCCTTCCTGGAGAACCGCGCGCCGCTGATCCTCGCCCTGGACCTGTCGCCCTCCATGGCTGCCAGCGATGTCCCGCCATCGCGCAGCGAGGCGGCCAGGCACAAGCTGCAGGACCTGATCGCGCGCCGGCCGGGCAGCCCGACGGCGCTCATCGCCTATGCCGGCAGCGCGCACCTGGTGCTGCCAGCGACCCGCGATGCCGCGCTGCTCGACAGCTTCCTGCAGGCGCTGGCGCCCGGCCTGATCCAGCGCAGCGGCAAGGACGCGCTGGGCGCCATCGAGATCGCCAAGCGCCTGCTGGCCGCCGAGCATTCGCCGGGCACCCTGGTGTTGCTGACCGATGGCGCCGACAAACAGCAGTTCGACGCCATCGACAAGGCCCTGCGCGGCAGTGATCTGCAAGTGCTGGTGCTGGCGGTTGGCAGCCAGGACGGTGGCTTGCTCGACGGTGGCCAGCAGGACGCCGCCGGCCGCCCCCTGCTGGCCAGCTTTGACGCGGACGGCCTGAAGGGCCTCGCGGATGCGGCGGATGCCCCACTGGGCAGCCTGACCCTCAACGACGATGACCTGGACTGGATCGAACTGCATGCCCAGCAACACTTCCAGGCCGCCCAGGGGGATGAGCGGCAGTTGCATTGGAAGGATGCCGGCTATTGGCTGTGCTGGCCGTTGCTGCTGCTGGCGCTGGTGAGTGTGCGCAAGGGCTGGAAGGTGCACTGGATGAGTGTGCTGCTGCTGGCTGTTGGGCTGAGCGGTATGCCGCAACCGGCGCGTGCCGGGGTGTTGGCCGAGGCCTTCTTCACGGCGGATCAGCAGGGGCGCTGGGCTTTCGAGCACGGCGATTATCCGCAGGCGGCTGCGCATTTCCGTGATCCCTTCTGGAAGGGACTGGCGGCTTATCGCGCGGCAGATTATCCGCTTGCCCTGAGCAGTTTCGCCCGGCTGGATTCGGCCCAGGCCTACTTCTACCTGGGCAATACCTATGTGCGCCTGTCGAAGTTCGATCAGGCCATCGACGCGTATCGTCAGGCGCTGCAACGCCAGGCGGAGTTTCCTGCCGCTACCGCCAACCTCGCGCTGGCCCAGGCCCTGCAGAAGGACCGCGAAGACCAGCAGGAGGCCGGGCCGCCCGACGAGAAACCCGACCAGGAGGTGTTCGACAACACCGCCGGCAAGGGCCGAAGCGTACCCCGCGCACGCGCCAAGGCCGACTCGGACGAGCAGTGGCTGAACAACCTGAGTACCTCGCCGGCACAGTTCCTGCGCCGCAAGTTCCTGCTGCAGGACGCGGCGGTGGGGGCCGGTTCATGAGGCGTGCGCTGCTCCTGTTGCTGTTGTGCTGGCCCTGGCTGGGCTTCGCCGCCGAGCCGGAGGTAAAGGTGCGTAGCCAACTGCTGCCGGGTGATTCGGTGCTGGTCGGCGGCACGCTCACGCTGCAGGTCGATCTGCTGGTGGACACCTGGTTCGCCCAGCCGCCGCAACTGCCTGCGCTGAAGATCGCCGGCGCGGTGGTCTCCGAGCCGAGCAGCGAGGCGACCCATCTCAACGAGAAGATTGCCGGAAAGCCGTTCTTCGGCCTGCGCTACGGCTACCAGATCACCCCGCAGAATGCCGGGCAGTTCACGCTGCCTGCGCTGGTTATCCAGGTGCAGCCAGGGCAGGGCAGTGGTCCGCTGCAGGTCACCAGCCAGCCGCTGCACTTCACCGCCAGAGCCCCCGCGGGGGCCGCGAGTGAAGGCGGTCAGCGCCTGGTCGCCAGCCAGGTACGGATCACCCAGGAACTCAAGGCTTCCCACCAGCCACTGCGGGTCGGCGACAGCGTGACGCGCACCCTTCACATCACGGCTGAGGGCGCCCAGGCCATGCTTATCCCCGCGCCGGACTTCGCCACGCTGCAGGGGCTGCGGCGCTATGTGCAGTCGCCGACGGTGCAGGCGTTGAGCGACGGCCGTGGCGGCAGCAGCGGCGGTGAGCGCATGGACGCGGTGACCTATGTGATCGACCGGGCCGGGGATTTCCAATTGCCGGCCATCGAGTTGCACTGGTGGGCAGCGGAGAGCGGCGAGCAGCGCTCGGTCACGGCTCCTGCGCTGGAGTTCGCGGCCCAGGCCGCGGCGGCATACCAGGCCCCGTTCTCCATCAGCGACGATCTGCGCGAACTCGGGCGCCGAGCCCAGCTGCGCCTCGCCGGTCACTGGTTGCTGCTGGCTGGCGCAGCGGCGCTGCTGGCGGCGCTGGGCTATGCGCTGCATCGGTGGGGAGCGCCGCTGCGGGCCCTGCTGCTGGCCGCTGCCGAACGTCGGCGCGAGGCCTGGCGCGAGTCGCCCGGGCATGCCTGGCGCCAGGTTCGCCGCCAGCTCAAAGCGCAGCCGCCGCAACTGGGTGCGCTGTACCTGTGGCTGCGCCGGTCAACCGATTGTCGCCAAATAAGCAGCGCAGTGGCTGATCGCGCCAGCCAGTCCGGCAATCCTTTGCTAGCGTTTCTCAGGGCCCGCTATGCGCGGGCTGACGCGCCCTCGGCCACTGCGTCCGCTGAACTGCTCCAGGCGTTGCCGCAACTTCATCGAGAGATTGGCCGGGGCAGGCAGAAGAGTCTGCCGGCCCATGCCCTTAAACCCTTGAACCCGTGATCCAGGGACGTGACATGACCTCGTACCGTGCTCGACCGCTTGCCCGCTGGATGCTCCTGCTGCTCTGCCTGCCGCTGCTGGTGCAGGCAGCGGAGCAATTGCCATCGTGGAATGACGGAGCTTCGCGCCAGGCGATCATCGCTTTCGTCGAAGCCGTGACCCGCGAGGGCGGCAAGGACTTCGTGCCGCCGGCTGAGCGCATCGCCGTGTTCGATAACGACGGTACCTTGTGGAGCGAGCAGCCGATGTACTTCCAGGTGCTCTTCGCCCTGGACGAGCTGAAGCGCCTGGCGCCGCAGCATCCGCAGTGGAAGCAGCAGCAACCGTTCAAGGCGGTGCTCGAAGGCGATCGCAAGACCCTCGCCGCCAGCGGCATGAACGGCATCCTGGAGATAGTCGCCGCCACCCATGCCGGCGTGAGCACCGAGGAGTTCATCGGCAATGCCCGCCGCTGGCTCGCCACGGCGAAGCATCCGCGCAGCCAGCGGCCCTACACCGAGATGGTGTTCCAGCCGATGCTGGAGCTGCTGGGCTACCTGCGGGCCAATGGCTTCCGCACCTACATCGTCTCCGGCGGCGAAGTGGCGTTCATGCGCGCCTTCGCCGAAGAGGTGTACGGCATCCCGCCGGAACAGGTGATCGGCACCACCCTGGGCAGCCGCTTCGAGGACCGCGACGGCGTGCTGTCGATCCAGCGCCTGCCCAAGCTGGTGCACAACGACGACGGCCCCGGCAAGCCGGAAAGCATCGACAGCATCATCGGCCGCCGGCCCATCCTGGCTTTCGGCAACTCCGACGGCGACCTGCAGATGCTGCAGTGGACCATGGCCGGCAAGGGCCTGCGCTTCGCCGGCCTGGTGCACCACACCGATGCCCAGCGTGAATGGGCCTATGACCGGCAGAGTGAAGTCGGGCGGCTGGACAAGGCGCTCGATGAGGCAACGAGCAAGGACTGGGTGGTAGTGGACATGCAGAAGGAGTGGAAGCGGATCTATCCGTTCGACCAATAGCACAGCCAACCAAGACAAACCGCAGGGACACGGGGATTTCCAGTCGAGCAGTCGGCATCTCCAGTGACGCAGTCGTGGCAAACGATGAGTAACTGGAATGGAGAGACAGCAATGAAGCGTACGGGAAGATGGTTATCGCAGTTCGCCCTCGCGGCGACCGCGATAATGGGCTGTACGGTTGCCAGCGCTGCTGACAAGCCGAATATCCTGGTGATCTTCGGCGACGATATCGGCCAGACCAATATCAGCGCCTATTCGTTCGGGGTGGTCGGCTACCAGACGCCGAACATCGATCGTATCGCCAAGGAAGGCATGATGTTCACCGACTACTACGCGGAGAACAGCTGCACGGCGGGACGCTCGACCTTCATCACCGGGCAGTCGATCCTGCGCACCGGGTTGTCCAAGGTCGGCATGCCCGGCGTCCCGGTCGGCCTGCAGGACCGTGACGTGACCATCGCCCAGGCGCTCAAGGCCCACGGTTATGCCACCGGGCAGTTCGGCAAGAACCACCTGGGCGATCGCGATGAGTACCTGCCGACCAAGCACGGCTTCGACGAGTTCTTCGGCAACCTCTACCACCTCAACGCCGAGGAGGAGCCGGAGCGGCCGTACTGGCCGAAGGATGACGAAGCCTTCACCAAGGCTGCGTCGCCCCGTGGCGTGCTGAAAGCCACCGCCGACGGCAAGATCGAGGACACCGGCGCGCTGACCAGCAAGCGCATGGAAACCATCGACGACGATACCACCCAGGCCGCCATCAACTTCATCGACAAGCAGGTCAAGGCCGACAAGCCGTTCTTCGTCTGGATGAACACCACGCGCATGCACGCCTTCACCCACGTGCGTGATTCGATGAAAGGCCAGAGCGGCATGCCGGGCAACGACTATGCCGACGGCATGCTCGAGCACGACGGTGACGTCGGCAAGCTGCTCAAGACTGTCGATGACCTGAAGATCGGCGACAACACCATCGTCATCTACACCACCGACAACGGACCGAACCAGTGGTCCTGGCCGGATGCGGCGACCACCCCGTTCCGCAACGAGAAGAACTCCAACTGGGAAGGCGCCTACCGCGTGCCGGCAATGATCCGCTGGCCGAACCATGTGAAGCCGGGCAGCGTGTCCACCCAGATGTTCTCCGGGCTGGACTGGTTCCCGACCTTGCTGGCTGCCATCGGTGACACCGACATCAAGGAGCGTCTGCTCAAGGGCGCCGATATCGGCGGCAAGAACTTCAAGGTGCACCTGGATGGCTACAACCAGCTGGACTACCTGACCGGCAAGACCGACAAGAGCGCGCGCAGCGAGTTCTACTACTTCAACGATGATGCGGAGCTGGTGGGCATGCGCTTTGGCGACTGGAAGATCGTCTGGTGCGAACAGCGTGCACCGGGCGGCCTGAAGGTCTGGAGCGAACCCTTCACCTGTCTGCGGGTGCCCAAGCTGTTCAACCTGCGCATGGACCCCTACGAGCGCGCGGACGTGGTCTCCGACCAGTACTACGACTGGCTGACCAAGAACGACTATCTGATCTTCCAAGGAACGCGCAAGGCGGCGGCCTTCCTGCAGACCTTCGTCGACTACCCGCCGAGCCAGCGCCCGGCGAGCTTCAGCATCGACCAGATTCGCAAGGATGTGGACGCGAAGATCGACGCGAAGATGAAGCAGAGCGGCAAGCAGT